>JAJXYV010000182.1 GCA_021780435.1 Pseudomonadota bacterium | reverse complement strand
TGGACAATCCCGCAACCCATCTGGAACTGACCATGGTGCATGAGGCCATGGTGCTGGAATATTCGGGCCGCCACCTGGCGATGATCGAACTCTCGGCGCAGCTCAAGCTTCTGCTCTATGTTTCGCTGATCGCCTGCATTTTCTTCCCCTTCGGCCTCGCGCCGGTCGGCGCCGGCCTCGATATATTGCTCACGGGCGCCGCCGCCTATGGCGCCAAGCTGGCGGTGGCCGGCGTCGCGCTGGCCGTGTTTGAAACCACGGTCGCCAAGATGCGCGTTTTCCGCGTGCCGGATTTCATCGGCGTGGCCTTGATGCTCGGCCTGCTCGCCACCTTGCTGCGTTTCATTTCGCGGGGGATGTGAAATGGATCGTCTGGCTTTCGACATCGCCCATCTGCTGGCCGGCGGCCTGGTCCTGACCAGTTTCATGCTGCTCTATCAGGACCGGCTTTACGCCCTGCTCAACGTCTATGCCATGCAGGCGCTGACGCTTGCGCTTGCGGTCGGCTGGCAGGCCCATATCCAGCACGCGCCGCATCTTTACATTACGGCGGGCGTCGCCATCGTCTTCAAGGCGTTGATCATTCCGGTGGCTCTGCATCGCATGGTCGCGCGGCTCGGCGTGCATCGCGAGGTTGAAACAGTGGTCAGCCTCGTGCCGACCATGTTGGCGGGCATGGGCCTCGTCGCCTTGTCGATGATAGTGACGATGCGGGTCGCACATGAGGCCGACGCGCTGGCGCGCGAGGATCTCGCCTTCGCTTTGTCGGTGGTGCTGCTCGGCCTGTTGATGATGGTGACGCGCAGCAATGCGGTCAGCCAGATCGTCGGCTTCATGTCGCTTGAAAACGGTCTCATTCTCGCCGCGGCCGGCGCCAAGGGGATGCCCTTCGTCGTCGAGATCAGCGTCGCCTTTTCGATCCTCATTGCGCTGATCGTCATCGGCATTTTCCTGTTTCGCATTCGTGAGCGCTTCGACACCGTCGATCTTCAGGCGCTCGACGACTTCAGAGGCGAAAGTCGATGACCGGGATCGCGCCCCTGAACATCCTTGTCGTGCTGCTCCTGCCGCTGGCGACGGCGGGGCTGCTTGCGGGCCTGTCGTCCTATCGCCTGTCGGCGCGGCTCAATGTCGGCTCCGCCTTCCTGACCTTTCTCGCGGCTTTGTCGCTGCTCGTCGCGCGGCCGCCCGTAGGGCGCTTTCTCGTGGTGGACGATCTCAACATCGTCTTCATCGTCCTCAACACTTTCGTCGCCTTCACCACCAGCGCCTTCAGCGCCAGCTATATCGCGCATGAACTTTCCGCCCATCGCCTGACGCGGAGCCATCTGCGTTTCTACCATGCGATGTACCAATTGCTGCTCGCCGCGATGAATCTGGCGCTGGTCGCCAACAATATCGGCCTGATGTGGGTGGCGATCGAAGTGGCGACCCTCACCACCGTGGTCATGGTCGGCATCTACCGCACGCCGCAGGCGCTCGAAGCCGCGTGGAAATATTTCATCCTCGGCAGCGTCGGCATCGCGCTCGCCTTGTTCGGGACGATCCTGATCTATATGGCGGCGCGCCCGGTCGTCGGCGAAGGCCTCAACGGCATGATCTGGACCGTGCTGGTCGCCCATGTCGATCAGTTCGACCCGGCGCTGCTCAATCTCGCCTTCGTTTTCCTGCTGCTCGGCTATGGGACCAAGGTCGGCCTCGCGCCGCTGCACGCCTGGCTGCCCGACGCCCACGCCGAAGGACCGACGCCTATCTCGGCGGTGCTCTCCGGCCTGTTGCTCAATGTCGCGCTCTATGCCGTCCTGCGCTTCAAGATCCTGCTCTCGGCCAATCCGGGAGCGATCGCGCCGGGGCCGCTGATGACGGGGCTTGGCCTGCTCTCGCTGGTTTTCGCGGGCTTCATGCTCTACCGGCGCGGCGACATCAAACGCATGTTCGCCTATTCCTCGATCGAGCATATGGGCGTCATCGTCTTCGCCTTCGGCATGGGCGGGGCGCTCGCCAATTTCGCGGGGCTGCTGCACATGGCCATGCACAGCCTGACCAAATCCGCGATTTTCTTCGCGGTCGGCCATGTCGTCCAGGTCAAGGGCACGCAGCAGATCGCCGAGATTCGCGGCCTCACGACCAGCCATCCATTCCTCGGCTGGACCTTGGTCGTCGGCGTCATCGCCATTGTCGGCCTGCCGCCCGCCGGCGTGTTCATGAGCGAGTTCCTGATCGTCACGACGACCGTCGCCCGCGCGCCGGCGCTCGCGGCCCTGGTTGTCTTCGGGCTTCTGGTCGCCTTCGGCGCGCTGGTCCTGCGCCTGCACGGACTGGCCTTCGGCGAGCCGAAGGGCTCGTTGCAGCCGGTCAAGGCGTCCTATCTGCCGATGATCCTCCATCTCGCGCTGGTGCTGGTCGCCGGCGTCTATCTGCCGCCGCCGCTGGTCGCCTGGTTCCAGCACGTCGCGGCGTCGCTCCATTGAGCCCGGAGGCCCGGATGACGATCGCGGAATCCTTCGACGCACTGGATCCGGTCGCTGACTGCCGGCCCTGGCCCCGGCGCGCGGTCGATGCGGCGATGTGGTCGGCGCTGGCGGAAAGCCTCGCCGACGGCGCACGCACTCTGCTCGGCCTGTGGGGCGACCAATCATCGGTCCACATGGCCTTGCTCGGCGGGACCTCTTCGGTCGCGATTGCGAGCCTTGATTGCGTGGACGGCGGATTTCCCTCAGTCGCGGCGCATCATCCGCCGGCGGCGCGTTTCGAGCGCGCCATCCGCGATCTTTTCGGCCACCGGCCCATCGGCGCGCCCGACGAGCGGCCCTGGCTCGATCATGGCCGTTGGCCCGATAGCGCGGAGCGCGCCGCGCAGCCCTACGCTTTTTTGCCCGCGATCGGCGAAGGCTTGCATCAGATTCCAGTCGGGCCGGTCCATGCCGGAATCATCGAGCCGGGCCATTTCCGCTTCACCGCCAATGGCGAAACCATCGTCCGACTCGAGGCCCGGCTGGGCTATGTCCACAAGGGCGTCGAAGGGCTGATGGCGGGCTCGCCCCTCGCGCGCGCGGCGAAATTGGCCGGGCGCTGCTCGGGCGACAGCTCGGTTGCTTATTCCTACGCTTTCGCCCGCGCGGTCGAGGCGGCGCTGGGCGTCGAAATTCCCGAGCGCGCAATCTGGCTTCGCGCCCTGATGGCGGAACTGGAGCGCCTCGCCAATCACCTCGGCGACATCGGCGCGATCTGCAACGACGCAGCCTTCGCGCTCATGCTCGCCCATTGCTCCGCCCTGCGCGAACAGGTCCTGCGCGCCAATGCCGCCTGTTTCGGCCATCGGCTGATGATGGATGCGATTGTGCCCGGCGGCGTCGCGGTCGATCTCGATGCGAGGGGGCCGCACATCCTGCGCGATCTCGTGGCGAAGATTCGGAAAGCATTTCCACGCCTCGTCGAGCTTTACGACAACACCGCCTCGCTGCAAGACCGCACCGTGGCGGCCGGCCGCCTGGATCCGGGACTGGCGGCGCGTTTCGGCTGCGGCGGCTTCATTGGCCGCGCGTCGGGGCGGGCGTTTGACGCACGCCGCATTCTTGCCTTCGCGCCCTATGACCATCTCGAGTTCGAGGTTCCGGTCCTGACCGAAGGCGACGTCGACGCGAGGGTCTGGGTCAGGATCAGGGAAGTCGAACAAAGCCTCGGGCTGATCGAGCAAATTTTGGTCCGCTTGCCTGCTGGCGATAGCTCGACCTCGATTGGCGAAGGCTCAGGCGAGGGGATGGCGATCGTCGAAGGCTTCCGCGGCGACATTCTTGTCTGGCTTCGGCTTCGCGACAGCGTCGTGGAGCGCTGTCATCTGCGCGATCCGTCGTGGCTGCAATGGCCGCTGCTCGAAGCGGCGATCGAGGGCAATATCGTGGCGGATTTCCCGCTCTGCAACAAATCCTTCAACTGCTCCTATTCGGGGCATGACCTCTAGGTTCAGCGATGCGCCGGATCCTGTTCGAAAGCTTGCTGAGACGTCCGCTGACCGAGCCCGCCCCGGCGCTCGATGATCCCGAATTGCGCGCGCTCGCCAGTGAAATGAAAACGAGGATCGACGCGTTCTTCGGTGGCAGTCTGTCGATCCGCATGGTGGACGCCGGATCCTGCAATGGTTGCGAACTCGAGATCCACGCGCTCAACAATCCCTATTACGATCTGGAGCGCTTCGGCCTGAAATTCGTGGCTTCGCCGCGCCATGCCGACGTGCTGCTGGTCACCGGCCCCGTGACCTGCAACATGCGTGAAGCCTTGCGGCGGACCTTTGACGCGACGCCCTCGCCCAAATGGGTGGTGACCGCCGGCGATTGCGCGCTGAAGGGCGGAGTCTTCGCCGGCAGCCCCGCCATTGTCGGCGGGGTCAACGAGGTCGTCCCGGTCGATCTGCACATTCCCGGTTGCCCGCCGACGCCGACGCAATTGCTCAAAGGCTTGCTCGCCCTTACGCGTGGACCCCGTGGCTCATCGCCCAGCGGATGATATTGCTGGCGTCGGTCGCGCCGGCCTGGCGGGCGATCTCGCGGCCATTGACGATCATCACCATCGTCGGGATGCTGCGGATGTTGAAGCGCGCCGCCGTCTGTTGCAGGCTTTCGGTGTCGACTTTCAGGAAACGAGCCGATCCATCCATTTTTTTCGCCGCCGCCGCGAATTGCGGCGCCATCATCTTGCAGGGGCCGCACCAGGCGGCCCAGAAATCAACGAGGATCGGCAGGTTGGTGCGCGCGACATGGCGCTCGAAATCGGCGTCGTCCTTCGCCTCGATCGCGCCGGGAAACAGAGTTGCGCCACAGGCGCCGCAATCGGGTCGCAAGCCGCCCGCAAGC
>JAJXYV010000167.1 GCA_021780435.1 Pseudomonadota bacterium | reverse complement strand
GGAAAATTCGCGAAATTCGATGTTCGCGCCCAAGCCTTGTCCGCCCAAGCCTTCCGCGAAATCCTGAGGCGGAAAATTCCATAGGGCGTCTTGCAATCCCGCCGCTCGGGTCAGCTCGCGCCACTCACCGAGGCTGCCGGCGACCGGCAGAGCGACGGCGAGCAGGCCGCCCGGGGCGAGACGGCTTCGCCAATCCGCCAGCGCGGCGCGCGGGTCGTCGAGCCAGTGCAGCATCATGCTCGACAGGATCAGGTCGAAGCCTTGCAGGCGATCGAGCTGGCGCGCGTCGCGGGTGACGGTCGCGACGCCGGGAAATTTCGCGCGCAGCCGCCGCAGCATGGCGGGCGCGGCGTCCAGCGCCGTCATTTTGGCGTTGGGCCATCGGGCCATTGCGAAGCCGGTGACATGGCCCGCCCCGGCGCCCAGATCGAGAATCTGGCGCGGTGGCCCGCCCACATTCTCTGCCGCGCGTGCAACAAGCGCCTGCGCGACCTCGCGCTGGACCGGAGTCGCCGCGTCATAGGTCTCGGCGGCCGCATCGAAGGCGGCGACGATCGGGTTGGCGGTCGGGTCAGAAATCATGTGCGCGCAGGAAAGCCGTGATCTGTTCGGTGCAAAATTCGGGCGCCGTCCAAGGCAGGCCATGTCCGCCTGTTTCGTGGAGCGCCAGGGCGCCGTCAAAAATGTCAGCGAGGCGCCGGGTTTCGGCCGTCGGCGCGAGCGGATCGTTTGCCGTGCCGAGCACGAGCCAGGGCCTGCCGCCAGCATAAGGCGTGGCGTCGAAATCGCGCAAAAGATCGAGCCCTTCCATCAGGGGCTCCTTTTGCGCTTCTCCCGGCGCCGGCGCAATGCCGAACCGGGCGCGAAAGGCGTCGGCGCAGGCTTTGGGGTCGCGCTCCAGCGCCCGGCGCATGGCCCGCAGCTCGCCGGGCGGCGCGCAGCCGCGGCCTTCGGAATCCAGGGGGAAACGGGCGAAGGAATTGAGCGCGACCACGCCCGCCCAGCCGGAAAAGGCGCGCAGGCCCCAGAACAGGCCCGCCGAATGGCCGACCAGCACATCGCCGTCCTGCAAAACCGAAATGTCCGGGGCGCCGAAATAGCCGAGGTCCACGCGGACCTGCGGCGCAGGCAGGCGGTGCGCGAGGGCGTCCCAGGCGCTCGGGCCGAGCGCCCAACCATGGACCAGAACCAGCCTCACGCGCCGGCTCCGGCGAATTTCGGGGCGAATTCGGCCAGGACCGCGACCAGGGCCTCGATATCTTCCGGCCGATGTGCGGCGCTGAGCGAGATGCGCAGCCGGCTCGACCCCTGCGGCACAGTGGGCGGGCGGATCGCCGCGACGAGAAGGCCGCGCCGCTCCAGTTCGGCGCCCAGCGCAAGCGTTTCGGCCTCGCCGCCGACGATGACGGGGATGATCTGGCTGGCGCTCGCGCCGCAATCCCAGCCCTGCGCCCGCAGGTTTTCGCGCAGCTTTGTCGCGCGCGCCAACAAGGCGGCGCGCTCCTTCGCCATCCGGGGGACGAGGGTCATAGCGGCGTCGATGGCGCCGAGCACGGCGGGCGGCAGGCCGGTGCTGTAGACTAGCCCGCCGCAGCGCTGGATCAGGAAAGAGCGGATGTCGTCGTCGCAGGCGAGATAGGAGCCGAAACCGCCCAGCGCCTTGCCGAACGTGCCCATGGCGACATCGACCACATCCGCATAGTCTTCGCAAACCCCGAAACCGCGCGCGCCGAAGACGCCGGTCGCATGGGCCTCGTCCACATAGAGCAGCGCCTCGTACTGCCGCGCCAGCGCGCCAATCCTTGCAAGGTCGGCGAGGTCGCCGTCCATGCCGAAGACGCTTTCGGTGACGATCACGCAATAATCGCCTTTTGCCGCGCGCGCGCGCAAAAGGCTTTCGAGATGATCGCAATCATTGTGCTGAAATCGCATCAGGCGCGCGCCGGAGAGCAGGGCGCCCTGAAGCAGGGAATGATGGGCGAGACGGTCGGCCAGAACGGTCACAGGGCGGCGGGCGATTTCGGGTTCGGCCAGCGCGGCGAGCGCGGTCAGGTTGGTCTGGTAGCCGGCGGCCATGACCAGAGCGGCGGGCTGGTTCTTGGCGGCGGCGAGTCGCGCCTCCAATGCGGCGAATTCCGGGTTTTCGCCGGTCACCAGCCGTGAGGCGGCGACGCCGGCGCCATATCTTTTCGTATAAGAACAGGCGGCCTCGACCAGCGCGGGATGCTGGCTCAGGCCGAGATAATCGTTGCTGGCGAAGTTCGCCAATGCGCGTCCGCCACGCTCTATGCGGCCTTCAGACGCGAGCGTGGCGGTTTGCAGGCGGCGCAGGCGGTTCTGCGCGGCGCGCGCGTCGCCATAAGCGCGATAGATCGGAGTTTTTGCCATTTGCGGCCATTCTGATAAGACGGCGCGAGAAAAAAGTCACGGGAACGTCATGACGATCAATCCGCAGATTTCCGCCAAAGCCCCGATCCGCCACGACTGGACGCAGGAAGAAATCGAGGCGCTTTTTGCTTTGCCGCTGCTCGAACTGGTGCATCGCGCGCAAAATGTTCATCGTCACTATCACGACGACACGATCCAGCTTGCGAGCCTGCTGTCGATCAAGACCGGCGGTTGCGCCGAGGATTGCGGCTATTGCCCGCAGAGCGCCCATCACGCCAAGACGACCGGGCAGGTCAAGGAGACCATGTTCGACGTCGAGGACGTGCTGTCGCGCGCCCGCATCGCCAAGGACTCCGGGGCTTCGCGCTTCTGCATGGGCGCCGCCTGGCGCTCCGTGCGCGACGGCAAGGAATTCGACTCGGTGGTCGACATGGTCAAGGGCGTGCGCGCGCTCGGCATGGAAGCCTGCGTGACACTGGGCATGCTCCAGCCGCATCAGGCGCAGAAGCTCGCGGAAGCGGGCCTGACCGCCTATAACCACAATCTCGACACCAGCCCGGAATTCTATGGCGAGATCGTCTCGACCCGCACTTATGAGGAGCGGTTGGAGACACTGCGCCATGTCCGCGCCGCCGGCGTCGAAATCTGCTGCGGCGGCATTATCGGCATGGGCGAGAAGGAATATGACCGCGCCTCGCTCTTGCGGGTGCTGTCCGAAATGACCCCGCATCCCGAAAGCGTGCCGGTCAATGCTTTGGTCGCGGTGCGCGGCACGCCGATGGAGGGCAAGGCCCCGGTCGACGCCTTCGACATGGTGCGGATGATCGCGGTGGCGCGCATCGTCATGCCGACGTCGCGCGTGCGCCTTTCCGCCGGCCGCAGCGAAATGAGCGCCGAGGCCCAGGCCCTGTGTTTCATGGCCGGCGCCAATTCGATCTTCTATGGCGAGAAGCTCCTGACCACCGCCAACAATGACGCCGAGGCCGACCGCGCGCTGATCGATCGGCTGGGCCTGAAGGTCCAGGAGATTCAAGAGCGCAACGCGCATTACGGGCTGGAGCATTGATCGCGTATTATCGCGATCAGTGAACCCCGCGCGCATCGGCTTGGCCTGAAACTGTGCCCTGAACGGGCGTCTCGCGACGCCCTTCCTCAACGGCGCGATCTGGCCAAGGCCGAGTTTACCGGATTGCGCTTGCGGTTGATCACGTTCCCGTCCGGCGCGACCGAAAATGAAGCTGAACGCCAACCGACGTTAAGTCGGCGCTTCTTGAATGCAGGCGGTTAAATCCAACTGCTCGGCGCAATTTGATGCGGCTGGGGCTCCTCGACCGAACGTCCCGGCTCGCGAGCATTCAGTCTGCGCGAATACTCGGCGCGCGCATACGGAGCCAGCCACCAGGCGATCGGCGCCGCAGCAACCAATGACAGCGCCACCACGAAAGGCAGCAACGTCAAAGCTATATCCGAAAGAGGCGTAGCTAATACCAGCACGACGCCGATACCGTAGACCACACCCTGCGCCATCATGTAAATTAAAATGGCGATGCCCATGCGATTGGAGATGTGTTTCCTCATATTGACCTCCATCACTGCGAGGTTAACGCGCAGAGATATGATGAGGTTCCTCAAGAACTCATGCTGTGCTGGAATTTGACCTTAGCTGTAGCATGGCCGGTAGGCGAAGGTGTTTTGTTTGTGCTTCAATCTTGCCGCCCGCGAGAAACGGGGCTTCCGTTCACCTGATGCCAAATCCGTCAATGGACGTCGGCGGTCGCCTGTGGCGCCCGTTCGGGCGACCGCCGCTGTCTGGTTCGCTTCTTCCCTTCGGCCTATGGCTCTTCGCCACCCATCCGCGTCATCAGTCGTAAGGAATCAAGCCGGACGTTTTCGCCCCTCGCGCGTTTTCGGTAACGAGAGCCGGCGTCACGATCTCGACAGCCACTCCGGCAATGTCTCGCAGATCGCCGTGGTCAGGGCGGCGAGTTGGTCCTTGCCAATCGTGAAGGCCGGGGTCAGATAGACGATGTCGGCGAAGGGGCGGATCCAGAAGCCTTTTTCGGCGAATGTCGCCCGCAGGGCCGCCGTATCGCCGAGCGTGGCGCATTGCACGACGCCGATCGCGCCCTTGACCCGCACGTCGAGCACGCCGCGGATTTGCGCGCAAGGCGCGAGGCCCTCGCGCAGCTGCGTTTCGATAGCCGCGACCTGCGACAGCCGTGGCTCGGTCTCGAACAGGTCGAGCGAGGCGTTGGCGGCGGCGCAGGCCAGCGGATTGGCCATGAAGGTCGGGCCATGCATCAGCGCGCGGGCCGGATCGTCCGCAAGGAAGGCGTGATAGACATGGGGGCGGGCGAGTGTGGCGGCGAGCGACAGCGCGCCGCCGGTCAGTCCCTTGCCCAGGCAGAGAATGTCCGGCGTAACGCCGGCCTGTTCGCAGGCGAAGAGCGTTCCCGTGCGGCCGAAGCCGACGAAGATTTCATCCGCGATCAGCAGCACGCCGTGGCGGGCGCAAACCTGCGCAACCCGGCGCAGCACTTCGGGCGAATGGAATTTCATGCCGCCGGCGCCCTGAACCAGCGGCTCGATCAGGACCGCGGCGATCTGGTTCCTGTTGCGGGCGAGGAGGTCGTCGAACGTCTGTTCCGAGGCCGGATCGACCGGCAGTTCGGCGAGAATCTGTTTCGGCAGGTAATCCTTGAACAGGCTGTGCATGCTCTCGTCAGGGTCGCAGACCGACATGCAGGCCATGGTGTCGCCGTGATAGCCATAGCGGAACGAGACCATTTTCGCGCGGCCGCGCTCGCCCCTGTTGAGCCAGTATTGCACCGCCATTTTCATCGCGACCTCGACCGCGACCGAGCCGCTGTCGACGAAAAAGACATGGTTCAGGTCGCCCGGCGTTTTTTGCGCCAGCCGTTCCGCGAGCCGCAGGGCAGGCTCGTGGACCAGCCCGCCGAACATGACATGCGGCATTTTTTCAAGCTGGTCGCGCAAGGCCGCCTGGATATGGGGATGGTTGTAGCCGTGGCAGGCCGTCCACCAGCTCGCAATGCCGTCGATCAGTTCGCGCCCGTCCTTGAGTCGGATCAGCGACCCTTGGGTCGAAACCGCCTCCAGGGGCTGGCGGGCGGTCCGCATCTGGGTGTAAGGCAGCCAGACATGCTGCAAGAGATCATTTGGGGCGGTTGAATTGGCCATTTCTTATTTCATCACCTCGACCGGAACGGGGATCGGCAAGACATACACGACGGCGGCGCTGATCCGGCTGGCGCGGTCCAAGAGTTTGAAAGTCGCCGCTTATAAGCCTGTCATCTCGGGCTTCGACAAGCTCGAAATCGTGGGCTCGGACACCTGGCATATTCTCGCCGCGCTCGGCGAGGCGCCGACCGAGGCCGCCGTCGCGCGCGTCTCGCCGTGGCGCTACGCCGCGCCGCTCGCGCCCAACATGGCGGCCCGGGCGGAAGGGAAGCAGCTCGATTGCGAGGCGCTGTTTTCTTTCTCGCGCAAGGCGTTGCAGGAAAAAGCTGATCTTGTCCTGATCGAAGGCGTCGGCGGCGTCATGGTCCCGCTCGACGATGAAAAGATGGTGCTCGACTGGATTGTCGCCGCCGGCGCGCCGGTCATTCTGGTGGCCGGCGACTATCTCGGCACGATCAGCCATACATTGACGGCGGTCGAGGTTCTGCGCGCGAAAGGTGTGGAGATTGCCGCCATTGTCGTGAGCGAGAGCGGCGCGGCGAGCGTGCCGTTCGACGACACGCTCGCGGAGATCGGGCGATGGGTCGCGCCGATCCGCGTCCTCGCCATGCGGCGCCATGCCGATGGAGCGGCGCTGGCTACGCTGATCGATCAGGCACTCCCGCTTCGCTCGCAATGAGCGTCGGAATTATTCCACGTCCTCGACATTCTCTGGGCCGCCGCCGTGGACGCGCTGGGCGAGCGCCGCTTCCATGAAGGCGTCGAGGTCGCCGTCGAGCACCTCGTCGGGCGTGCCGGAGACGACGCCGGTGCGCAGGTCCTTCACCATCTGATAGGGCTGCAGCACATAGGAGCGGATCTGGTGGCCCCAGCCGACATCCGTCTTGGCGGCGTTCAGCTTGTCCGTCTCGGCCTGGCGGCGCTCGAGTTCCTGCTCATAAAGGCGGGCGCGCATCATGTTCCACGCCGTGGCGCGGTTCTTGTGCTGCGAACGCTCCATCTGGCAGGCGACCACGATGCCTGAAGGGATATGGGTGATGCGGATGGCCGAGTCCGTCTTGTTGACGTGCTGGCCGCCCGCGCCCGAGGCGCGATAGGTGTCGATGCGGCAATCGCTCTCGTTGATCTGGATGTCGATCCGATCGTCGACGACGGGATAAACCCAGGCTGAGGCGAAGCTGGTGTGGCGCCGGGCGTTGGAATCGAAGGGCGAGATGCGCACCAGGCGATGCACGCCGGATTCGGTCTTGGCCCAGCCATGGGCGTTGTGGCCCTTGACCAGAATGGTGGCCGACTTGATGCCGGCCTCGTCGCCCGCCGTCTCTTCGATCAGCTCGACCTTGAACTTGTGGCGCTCGGCCCAGCGCGTGTACATGCGCAGAAGCATGCGCGCCCAGTCGCACGATTCGGTGCCGCCGGCGCCGGAATGGACTTCGATATAGGTGTCGTTGGCGTCGGCCTCGCCCGAGAGCAGGGCTTCGACCTGACGGCGTTCGGCCTCGGCCTTGATCCCCTTGAGCTGGTCGATCCCTTCGGTTTCTGCGGATTCGTCGCCCTCCATCTCGCCGAGTTCGACGAGAGTGATGGCGTCCTCCAGCTCGCGCTCCATCTTTTCCATCGAGCCGAGGCGATCCTCAAGCTCGGTGCGCTCGCGCATCAGCTTCTGCGCGTTGTCGGGATCGTCCCAGAAATTCGGTTCTTCGGATTTGGCGTTCAGTTCGGCGAGGCGGCGAGTCGAGGTTTCGACGTCAAAGATGCCTCCTCAGCAGCCCGACCGACTGCTTGATCTGCTCTACGAGCGACACGGCTTCCGCGCGCATGATGATTCCCAATTCAACAAAAGGTGGGGGACAGATAAGGGGCAAAAGGCCGGCTGTAAACCTCTCCCGCCCTGAGGCGGTTCAGTAAAGGCCGCCCGTGCCCGAGCCGACCTGCTGGTCCGCGCCCGGCGCCGCGCCCGCGGCTCCGCCGCCGCCATAGGAATCGGGCGGCGCCGTGCCGGGCTTGAAGGCTTCCATGATCGAACCCTGTCCCGACGAGCGCATCCCGGTCTTGAGATCGACCGAGATCAGCTTGATGCCGGGCGGAACGCGGAAGGGCGTGTCGGGCTTGTTGGCCAGCGCCATCTTCATGAAGTCGCGGAAGATCGGCGCGGAATAGAGCGCGGCCTGGGCCGAATCGCCCATGGAGCGCGGCTTGTCGTAACCGAGATAGACGCCGACCGTGAGATCGGGCGAATAGCCGACGAACCAGAGATCCTTGGCTTCGTTGGTCGTGCCGGTCTTGCCGGCGAGATGCTTGCCGACCTCACGGATCGACACGCCGGTGCCGCGCTGGATCACACCTTCCATGATCGAGGTCATCTGATAAGCGGTGAGGGGGTCGATGACCTGCTCGCTGTGGTCGACCAGCTTGGGCTCGCTGTCCGGCTCATATTTGGGCGCGTCGCAGCCGAGGCACTCGCGCTCGTCGTGGCGGTAGATCGTATGGCCCCAGCGGTCCTGGATGCGGTCGATCAGCGTCGGCTTGATGCGCTTGCCGCCGTTGTCCAGCATGGAATAGGCGGTGACCATGCGCATGAGCGTCGTCTCGCCGGCGCCGAGCGACATCGAGAGCACCGGCAGCATGTCGTCGTAAACGCCGAAGCGGCGGGCGTATTCCGCGATCAGCGGCATGCCGATGTCGCGGGCGAGGCGCACGGTCATCAGGTTCTTCGAATGCTCGATGCCGTAGCGCAGGGTGTGCGGGCCGTAATTGCCCGACTCGAAATTCTCCGGACGCCAGACGTCGCCGTTGGGCTGGACGATCTCGATCGGCTCGTCGAGGATGATCGAGGAGGGCGTATAGCCGTTGTCCAGCGCCGCCGAATAGACGATCGGCTTGAAGGACGAGCCCGGCTGGCGCAGGGCCTGGGTGGCGCGGTTGAAGGACGACTGGTCGAAGGAGAAGCCGCCGACCATGGCGAAGACGCGGCCCGTATAGGGGTCCATCGCGACCAGCGCGCCGGAAATGTCCGGAACCTGCCGCAACCGGTACTGGCCCGGCCTGCCGTCGATCGGCTCGACATAGACCACGTCGCCCGGCGCGAAAACTTGGCGCGGCTTCTTGCGCGTCCATTTCATGCCGTCCGGCGCGATCGTGGCTGTCTCGCGCTGGGATGAAATGTCGCCTGATTTCTCGCGCGGCGGCTGGAGGCCAATGCGCGCGCCGGAATCGTTGACGTCGAGCACGACAGCGAGCCGCCAGGGCGCGACGTCGCCGAGCGCGGGGACCTGGCCGAGCGCCTGGCCCCAGTCGGAGCCCGGTTCGATCTGCCTGACCGGGCCGCGATAGCCATGGGCCTCGTCGAAGCGAACCAAGCCGTCGGCGAGCGCCTTGCGCGCGATCAGCTGCATCTTCGGGTCGAGCGTCGTGCGAACCGAAAGGCCGCCTTCGTAGAGCTTCTTGTCGCCGTAGCGGTCGTTCAGCTCACGGCGGACTTCCTCGGCGAAATAGCCGGCGGCGATGGAATTGGGCGAAAGGGCGCGCGGATTGACGACGAGGGGCTCGGCCTTGGCGGCGTCGCCCGCCTCCTTGGTCACATAGCCATTCTCGACCATGCGCTCGATCACGTAATTGCGCCGGGCGATCGCGGCCTCGCGGTTGCGGAAGGGATTGTAGTTGTTAGGGCCCTTGGGCAAGCCGGCGAGATAGGCCGCTTCCGCGAGCGTCAGCTCGTGGACCGACTTGTCGAAATAGTTCAGCGCGGCGGCGGCGATCCCGTAATTGCCGAGGCCAAGATAGATTTCATTGAGATAGAGTTCGAGGATGCGGTCCTTTGAATAGGCCTGCTCGATGCGCAGGGACAGCAGCGCCTCCTTGATCTTGCGGTCGAAGGAGCGCTCGTTGGTCAGGAGGAAGTTCTTCGCCACTTGCTGGGTGATGGTAGAAGCGCCCTGGATGTGCTTCGAGCCCTGCACGAGCACGCCGACCGCGCGGAGGACGCCTTCGGGATCGACGCCATGATGGCTGTAGAAATTCTTGTCTTCCGCAGAGATGAAGGCCTGCTTCACCAGATCGGGAATAGCGTTTGACGGCAGATACAGCCGGCGCTCATGGGCGTATTCGGCCAGGATCGAGCCGTCGCCAGCATGGACGCGGGTCATGACCGGCGGCTCGTAATTCTTCAGCTGCGTATAGTCGGGCAGGTCCTTGGAATAGACATAGATCAGCCCGCCGGCGGCAAGAGCGCCGACGACGAAAAGAATCGCGCCCGTCGCGAAGAGGAAACCGAAAAGCCGGCCGATAAAACGCATTCAATCACCTTTTGCGACGCCGGCTTCCGACGCCCGGGCCGAATAAAGCGGAATCGATGAGCCAAGGGCCGGCTATAGCACCTTGTCCGCCTGGAGGCCACGCCTTCCCGGCCGGCGGCGGTTCGGCTCAATTCTATCCGAAATCTTAGTTGCCGCCCGTTTGTGTCGCTTTGAGGGCGGCGTTGGCCGCGGCAGCCGGCTGCGTCTCCGGCTTTTGCTGAGCGAAAAAGGCTTCGATGGCCTTTGCCACCTGGCTTGTCTCCTTGTCGCGCCAATCGGCCGAGTCGAGGTCGGCGACGTCGGCGGCATTGGAGAGATAGCCGAGTTCCAGCAGGACCGAGGGCACGTCTGGCGCCTTGAGGACGACGAAGCCGGCGGAGCGCCGCGGATTCTTGTTCAGCCGCCCCGCGACCTTGAAATATTCGGTGAGCGAACGCGCGAAGACATGGGAGAAAGCGCGGGTTTCGCGGCGGGTCAGGTCGAACAATATATCGTTGACGTCGTTCGCGTTTTCCTTCGCCTCCTCGCCGGCGGCGGAATCGGCCATGTTCTCGTGTTCCGCGATGCGGGCGGCCTCGGCGTCCGAGGCGCGGTCGGAAACGGTATAGACGGTCGCGCCCGTCACTTCGGCGCTGTTGCTGGCCAGCGCGTCGGCGTGGACGGAGACGAAGAGCGCGGCGTTGAGCCGGCGGGCGATGCGGACGCGCTCGCCAAGCGGCACGAAGACGTCGTCGTCGCGCGTCAGGACGACGCGGTAGCGGTCGGACGCGCGCAATTTGTCGGCGAGCGTCTTTGCGAAGGCGAGCGTCACATTCTTTTCGATCGCGTGGTTGCGGCCGAGGGCGCCTGTGTCCACGCCGCCATGGCCGGGATCGATCACGACGACCGGCTTTTCCGACGCCGGGGCGGGCGGCGGCGGCGGCGCCGGTTCGGCCTGCGCCTGACGCGCGGCGCCGGCGCGGGCCGCGGCCTTGAAGGCGGCTTCGCTCGAAGGCGTCAGGACGAGGGTCAGTTCGGCCGCGCCGGGAATCGCCGCGCAGGTGGACGAGACAATGGCCGCCGGGCCGGTGAGGTCGACGACGATGCGTGACTTGCCGGGCGCCAGCCGTCCGAAGCGATAGGAGGCGATCAGGCTGGGCGTTTCCGCGGACGCATGTTCTTGGCGCTTGTCCCTGCGCGCCGCGCTGGACAGGCCCTCGGCGGGGTCGATCTGGAAATTGACTTCGGGCAGGTCGACGATGGCGCGCGACGGGTTCTGAAGCAGATAGGGCTCGGACGGGACGCAGGACTGCAGGATGAAGGACAGACGGGTGTCGCGGCCGGTGATTTGAACATGCGCCGAGATCGCGACGGGCGGCGCCGGATCGGCGCGAACGGCCGCGCCGGACGCGAGCGCAAAGGCCAAGCCCGCGCCAAAGGCGATTCGATTCAGGGGAATGGCTGCAAGGAACGAGACCATGTCGCGATCAGCCGGAAATGAGTGCGGGTCCACCAAGCGCGCCAACGGCCGGCGGACCTGACTCACATCACGAAAATATTAAAAAGCATTTACCTTGATAAGCCCTTTATGCCGCGCCAACTGTGGCGAAACGGCAACAGACGAGGGAAACTTGCCAAAGCCTCACTCCATCGTCTAAAAGAAAGGCGTTCCAGTTCGGGCGCGACGAGATTCGCGCCAAACGACGGAAAACGGCCTTTCAGCTGCGATGCGCCCCGGAACGGGGTACGACGGCGCTGCTCGATGTCAATGCCGAGGTCCGTTCGTCATCCGTTTTGGACATTGTCCGGCGCCGCTGTCGCGCCGGAGGATGGGTGAAAATTTGTTCGTGCTCGCAAAACTTCTTCACCGCGGGTTTCCAGGCCGCGTGAAGACCGCCTCCAGAACTATTTCCGGCGCCGCCGCGCGTCCGGGCGGAGCGCGTTTCGCTGCGATCCCGATGTCGCCAACCTCCGACGTTTCGACGCGCCGGCTGGGCGTTTCGCCCGTCGTTTCCCGCCGCGCTTCCGCGCGGCCCGTCATTAATCCACTTCCATCTTCAACCATAGATCGCAAGGCGCGCCCGTCGAGGCGCGTCGCGGTGAACGCCATCCCGCCAGGCTCCGTCCTGCAGGCTGGGGCGTTCGCCAGGACCGACGCGGCCCGCCGCCGCGCCTTGCCAACACGAGTTCGCAATGGCCAACAAAATGCTTATCGACGCCTCCCACCCCGAAGAGACGCGGGTGGTGGTGCTGCGGGGGAATAGAGTCGAAGAGTTCGATTTCGAATCCGCTTCCAAGAAACAGCTTCGCGGCAATATCTATCTGGCGAAAGTCACGCGCGTCGAACCGTCGCTTCAGGCGGCTTTCGTCGAATATGGCGGCAACCGCCACGGATTCCTCGCCTTTTCCGAAATCCACCCCGATTATTACCAGATCCCCCACGCGGATCGGGCCGCCCTTCTCGAAGAGGAGATCCGGGCGCACCGTGAGGAGGACGAGGAAGACAATGGCCGTCGGCGCAGCCGCCGCAACCGCCGCGGCGCCGAACGCCGTCGCTCCAGCGACGATGAGCGGGTGACGGGCGAACTCCCCGCCGAAGAACTGCAGGCCTTGGCCATGGATGAGCTGTCCGCCGCCGAGGCGCCGGCCGGTGAGGAAAGCGAGGCGTCCGAAGACAACGCCGCCGACGAGAGCGAGACGGTCGCCGTCGATGCCGTCGCGGCCGTCGAAGCCGCGCCGGCGACCGAAGGGGCCGAGCCTGCGCCCGAATTCGTCGCCGAGACGCCGGTCGCTGAAACGCCGGCCGTTCCCGTGGCCTTCGAGGCCGCGCCGTCGTGGCTGCCCGAGGATCGGGAGCTGGCGAGCGATCCGGAAGGCTTCGTCGTCGTCGAGACGGGCGAAGAAGCCGCGCCGGCGGCTGTCCCGGTCGAAGCGGGGAGCGCGCCTGTCGCGGAAGGACCGGCCGCCCCGGCTGGCGCCGTCGAGGACGAAGAGGCGCAGGCCCGCGAATTCCTGCATCGCGAGCAGAATGGCGGCGCCGCCTCCGGCCCTGAAGGCGAGCATGGCGAACACGGCGAGCATGAGGACGAGGACCTCGTCGAGCAGCTCGGCGGCGACGCCATGGACGAGACGCATTACCGCGCGCCCCGCCTGCGCCGCCAGTACAAGATCCAGGAAGTCATCAAGCGCCGGCAGGTGCTGCTGATTCAGGTCGTCAAGGAGGAGCGCGGCAACAAGGGCGCGGCCCTGACCACCTATCTGTCGCTCGCCGGACGTTACTCCGTCCTGATGCCGAACACGGCGCGCGGCGGCGGCATTTCGCGCAAGATCACCGACGCCAACGACCGCAAGCGCCTGAAGGAGATCGCCCAGGATCTCGAAGTGCCGGAAGGGATGGGCGTCATCCTGCGCACGGCGGGCGCGTCCCGCACCAAGCAGGAGATCCAGCGCGACTTCGAATATCTGCTGCGCATGTGGGAGCAGGTTCGCGCGCTGACCTTGTCCTCCAGCGCCCCGGCGCTCGTTTATGAGGAGGGCTCGCTGATCAAGCGCGCGATCCGCGATCTCTACAACAAGGATATCGACGAGGTCGTCGTCGCCGGCGAGAATGGTTATCGCGAGGCGCGCGATTTCATGCGCCTGCTGATGCCGTCGCATGTCAAGAACGTGCATTACTACCGCGACCCCCAGCCGATCTTCGCGAAATGGGGCGCGGAATCCCAGCTCGACGCCTTGTTCCACAATCAGGTGACGCTGAAGTCCGGCGGCTATCTGGTCATCAACCAGACCGAGGCGCTGGTCGCGATCGACGTCAACTCAGGCCGTTCGACCCGCGAGCACAATATCGAGGATACGGCGCTCCGCACCAATCTCGAGGCCGCCGACGAAGTCGCGCGCCAGCTTCGCCTGCGCGATCTGGCCGGTCTGATCGTCGTCGATTTCATTGATATGGAGGAGAGCCGGAACAATCGCGCCGTCGAGCGCCGGCTGAAGGAGGCGCTCAAGGATGATCGCGCCCGCATTCAGGTCGGCCGGATTTCTCATTTCGGCCTGCTCGAAATGTCGCGCCAGCGCATCCGCACCGGCGTGCTCGAAGGCTCATCCGTGGTCTGCCCGCATTGCGCCGGCGCCGGCACGGTGCGCTCGACGGCCTCGGTCGCCGTCCATGTGATGCGCGTCCTCGAAGACGCTCTGATCAAGAGCGCGTCGCACGACATCATCGTGCGCACCCGCACCGACATCGCCCTCTATATCCTCAACCACAAGCGCTCGCTGCTGCGCCTGATCGAGGAGCGCTTCGGCGTCTCCGTGACGATCGCCGCCGACGACTCGCTCACCGGCGGGGCCTATCACGCCCTGGAGCGCGGCGAGCCCGCGGCGGGTCCGTCCGATCCGTTGCGCCGTTTCGATCCGCGCCGTCCGATCGAGGACATCGAGCCGATCGGCGACGCCGAGCTTGAAGCGGAATATGAGGAAGAGGCGGAAATCGAGGCCGCCGAGGAGGGCGAAGGCAAGGACGAGCGCGCCGATAGCGAGACGCGCAAGCGCCGCCGCCGCCGCCGCGGCCGGGGCCGTGGCTTCGATCGCGAGTCGGCGGGCGTGGACGCCGATGCGCCGCAGCCTTCCGACGAGGGACTGGAGACCGTGGCCGAAATCGCTGGCGACCTGATGGCGCCCGCCTCCGAACCGGAGTCGGGAGAGGAAGGCGCGCGCGAGGGCGGCGAGGAGCGTCGGCGTGGACGCGGAAACTGGCGGCGGCGCAATCGCAGCCGAACCGGCGCCGAAACGGTCGAATTCGCCGGCGATTGGCGCCAGAGCGACGAAACGGGCGAGGACGCCGGGAACGCCGCCGAGGCGGCGGAGGGCGGCGACGCGCTCGTCGAAACCTTGGTCGACGCCCCGGTGTTCGCCCCGCTTCCGGCATGGGCGGCCGAGACGGAGACGGCGGCCGTGACAAATGTGGTTTCGGCGTCGGAACCGACGCCCCAGGCCGAGGCGCAGCAGGCGCCTGTTGCGGAAACCAAGGTCGAAGAGCCCGCCACGCCGAAGCCTGTCGCGGCCGCGCCCGAACCTGTTCCCGAGCCGGCGCCGAGCCAGCCGGAGTTGCCCGTCATCACCGAGGCCGACCCGAACAAGCCGAAGCGTTCGGGCTGGTGGGCCAAGGCCAAGGCCAATCTCACCGGGCGTTGAGCGCCGTCATAGGGAAATCAAGGAAACCGCGCCGCTCCGGCGCGGTTTTTTGTTCAGTCGATGCGCCGGTTCAGCGTCTTGACCGCCAGTTCCGTCCGGCTGCGGGCGTTCAGCTTTTCGAGAATACGGCTGACGTAATTCTTGACGGTGCCTTCCGCCAGCCCGAGCTTGGTGGCGATCTCCCTGTTGCCCTTGCCGACGACAATCAGCTGGAGGATGTCGTTTTCCCGCTCGGTCAGGGCTTCTTCCTGCCCGTTCCGGCCGCCTCCGTCGAGGCGCGGCGCGCCGCGCACGCGTCGGAATTCGTCGAGCAATTTGCGCGCGATATCGGGCGCGAGGCGGGACTGGCCGCGCGACACCGCCCGAATCGTGTCGAGGATTTCGCCTTCTTCGGCGTCCTTCAGGAGATAGGCTTGGGCGCCGGCGCAGATCGAATCGAAGATCAGGTCGTCGCTGTCATAGGTGGTCAGGATGATCACTTGGGCGTCGGGGCAATCGCGCACGATTTGGCGGGTTGCGGCGATGCCGTTCAGGCGCGGCATCTGGATGTCGAGCAGCACGACATCCGGCAAGTAACGGCGCGCCGCCTGGACGGCTTCCACGCCATCGGCGGCTTGGGCGACTATTTCCAAATCAGGCTCGAGCGCGAGCATGGACGCGAAGGCGCGCCGGATCAGCGGTTGGTCCTCGGCGATGAGAATACGTATGCGTTCAACCGGGTTCAAGGAAATACCTCCGCCGCGAAAAGCGCGGCGCTCGATCATCCTGCTCGAATAGACCAAACCGGCTTCGCCAAAAGGCCGCATGCGAACATTTCGGTCAGGCGGCGTCCGGTCAGCCGGAAAATTTTGCCGGTGAGGGCCTGCAAGGTTGGGCGGCCCGGGCGAAAGAGGTCGAGCGAGTGGGGACGGCGTCCTCCCGCCGAAGAAGCCTCATTCCCAAGGACCTGCGGATCGGATTGGGCAGGCGGATGAAAATCGAGCAGCATCATCTTGCGACAATCAATTCGAAGTATTTCAACAAATATTGTAACGGTTTTTATTTTATAATGCAATTTCATGTAGAAACAACAAGTTGGTTCGTTTTCAGCAAATTCTATGCTTGCCGGCAGCGGATGAACGGGCCTGTTTTGATCAGATTGTACGAATAAACAGCCACGAGCTTATTAACGCTCATGGCTGAATTGTGTTTTTATTGCGCCGCGCCTGCGTGCAACCGGCGCGGCGGTCGCGCCCGCCCGGATCGGCGTCGATCCGGGCGAAGCCGAAAATGGAGCGCGAGCAGGCGAGGACGAGGCCCGAACCTGGCCTGTTCGACGGTCGCGAACGCATCCTCCCTCCGCTTCAGGCCGGGTCTTCGTCGCGATCCCGACGCTGTGCTTCGCCGACGGCGACCGCCGTCATGTTGACGACGCCGCGCGCGGTGATCGAGGGCGTCATGATATGGGCAGGCTTGGCGACGCCGAGCAAGATCGGCCCGACGGGCAGGGCGTCGGTCATGGTCTTGGTCATCTGATAGGCGATGCTGGCGGAAGCGAGATCGGGCATGATCAGAACATTGGCCTCGCCCTTGAGGCGCGAATTCGGCAGGACGAGGTTGCGCACGTCCTGGGACAAGGCGGTGTCGGCCTGCATTTCGCCGTCCACTTCGAGATCGGGCGCGCTTTGCCGGATGATTTCCATGGCTTCGCGCATCTTGGCGGCGACCGGCGAAAAACTGTCCGAGCCGAAATCGGAATGCGAAAGCAATGCGATCTTCGGCGTGACGCCGAAGCGGCGGACGTGGACCGAGCAGAGCAGGGCGGTTTCCGCGATCTCGGCGGCGGTCGGGTTGCGCCGCACATGGGTGTCGGCCATGAAGAACGCGCCCTTGCTGGAAATCAGCAGGCTCATCGACGAATAGTCGGTCACGCCCGGCGCCAGGCCAATGATGTCCTTGAGATAGGACAGGCGCGCGCCGAAGCGTCCTTCGAGGCCGCACAGCAGGGCGTCGGCATCGCCGCGGACGAGCGCCAGCGCGCCGATGACTGTTGCGTTGGTGCGCACCAGCGTGCGCGCCGTGCTGGGGTTGATGCCGCGCCGCCCGGCGACATGGAGCAGCGTGGCGACATAATCGTGATAACGCGGGTCGTCCTGGGGGTCGATCAGCTCGAAATCGCGGTCGGGCGCGATCAACAGGCCGAAACTTTTCAGGCGCTTTTCGACGACGCTGCGCCGGCCGATCAGGATCGGCTTGGCGATGCCTTCCTCGATGACGGATTGGACCGCGCGGAGCACGCGCTCGTCCTCGCCCTCGCTATAGACGACCCGTTTGGGATTGGCCTTGGCCGCCTGCATCAGCGGCTTCATGATGAAGCCGGAGCGATAGACGGTGCGCTCCAGCTTTTCCTGATAGGCGTCGAAATCCGCGATCGGCTTGCGCGCGACGCCGCTCGCCATAGCGGCGCGGGCGACCGCGGGCGCGATGCGCAGGATCAGGCGCGGATCGAAAGGCGAGGGAATGAGCGAATCCTTGCCATAGACCGGGGCGACGCCGCCATAGGCGCGGGCCACGACGTCCGACGGCGTTTCGCGCGCGAGGCTGGAAATGGCCTCGACCGCGGCGAGCTTCATCGCCTCGTTGATCGTCGTCGCGTGGACGTCCAGCGCGCCGCGGAAGATATAGGGGAAGCAGAGGACGTTGTTGACCTGGTTCGGATAGTCCGAGCGGCCGGTGCAGAGCATGGCGTCGGGGCGGACGGCGAGCGCTTCCTCGGGCATGATTTCAGGAATGGGATTGGCGAGCGCGAGGATGAGCGGCGTCGGCGCCATGGTCTTGACCATCTCGGGCTTCAGCACGCCGCCGGCGGAAAGGCCGAGGAAGACGTCGGCGTCGGGAATGATCTCGGCGAGCGTGCGCGCCGACGTTTCCTGGGCGAAGGTCTCCTTGATCGGGTCCATAAGCCTGTTGCGGCCCTTGTAGACGACGCCCTCGAGGTCCGAGACGAAGATGTTTTCCCGACGCGCGCCGAGGGCGACGAGCAATTCGAGACAGGCGAGCGCGGCCGCGCCTGCGCCGGAAGCGACGATCTTGGCCTGCGACATCTTCTTGCCGGCGAGGTCGAGGCCGTTGCGCACGGCGGCGCCGACGATGATCGCTGTGCCGTGCTGGTCGTCATGGAAGACCGGGATCGACATGCGCTCGCGCAGGCGTTTCTCGACCTCGAAACATTCTGGCGCCTTGATGTCTTCGAGATTGATCCCGCCGAAGGTCGGCTCCAACGCGGCGATCGCGTCCACGAGCTTTTCGACATCGCGCCCGGCGATTTCGATGTCGAAAACGTCGATGCCGGCGAATTTCTTGAACAGGACGGCCTTGCCTTCCATGACCGGCTTGGCGGCGAGCGGGCCGATGTCGCCGAGGCCGAGCACGGCGGTGCCATTGGTCACGACGGCGACGAGATTCTGGCGGATCGTGTATTCAGCGGCCTTACCGGGGTCGGAGGCGATTTCGAGACACGGGGCGGCGACGCCCGGCGAATAGGCGAGCGCGAGGTCGCGCTGGTTGCCAAGCGGCTTGGTCGCACGGATCTCCATTTTTCCCGGTCGCGGATGGGCGTGGTAGACCAGCGCGCCGGATTGAAGATCGGACGAAATGCGTTCAGACATCACGAGCCCCCTGAGGCCATATTCGGCCGGCGCGCATCTGGGGCGCGATCCGGCGACGAGGAAAAATCACATTGAAGCGGAGCGGGCGTCGCCGTCCGCTCAGAGCCGGCTTCCGGGCGCGGTTTCGGCGGCGCCCGGCGCGGCGGACGATCCCGACACGTCCAGCTTGTTCAGAAAGGCGGTCGGATCGGCGATATGGGCGAATTCGCTCACCTTGAGCGGGCCGTCCTTGCCCTTGATCCGCAATGTCAGCGTTTTCGGATCGACGATGAAATGCTCGAGTTCCTGGGCGACGACGGCGACGGCCTGGGCGCCCGAGAACAAAAGCGGCGCCTGCGCCACGATCGCCCGCCATTCGCCCTTCACGGCTCCGGGCGTCTTGCCCTGGCTGAGGGAGACGGCGGCGACGATCTTGTCAAACAGGCCGGCGTTCGACACGTCGATCTGGGCCCAGTCGAGAGAGGAGGCGAGCACGGCCTTTTCGCGCACGGCCCTTTCGCCCCGGAAGGCGCTCACGTCGAGCCCCGACAACTGGCCGCTCAAGCCGACCCGGCCGATCTTCTGGATGTCGATTGTATAAGTCTGCAGCGCATAGATCTTCCTGGCCGGATCATAGGCGCCCGCCATCTTGAAATCGGCGTCGAGTTCCGGGTAGCCGAAGGCCGCGAGCGTCGCGCCACCGCGCGATTGCGGCGGCAATTTCAGGGAAATGCCGGTGAAGGAGGCCGATCCGTCGAGCGGGGCGCCGTCCGGCGTGAAATTCTGGTCGATCGTCGACAGGCCGACATGGAGCACGATGCGGTTGCCGCCCGGCGCGCCGGCGGGAGTGGCCTTGTCGACCGCCGAAATCCCGCCGCCCTGCCAGACGAGATGCGAAAAGCGGAAGGCGGCGACGCCGGGATCGGTCGTCGCCAGCGCCGCCGCGAGGCCGGGCATGGAGACATGTTCGACCCTGAGCGCGTCGAGATGAAGAGTCGAATCGCCGGCGTCATCGGGCAGGACGCCGTCGGCCGAGGCGATGGCGAGGGATTGGGCCCCGCCCTGGGCGATGGTCTCGGCGACGATGTCCTTGACGGTGAAATGGTCGCCGTTGGCGGCCTCGATCACCGTCTCGGGGATCCGGACTTCGCTGGCGGTCATGCGTCCGAGCAAGGCCCCTGCGTCCTCGCGCGACAGGGCGCCGGTGAACAGGCTGGTCGCCTCTGCCTCGGTCAGGT
>JAJXYV010000028.1 GCA_021780435.1 Pseudomonadota bacterium | reverse complement strand
ACAGCTCAAATTCCGATCCTGGCCTACGCCAAAGCGCTCCCGCGCCACGGAGGTTCTCATGCGCGCCCAGCCCGTCGACCGGCGCATCGCCGAATTGTTGAACGATCCTCTGACCAGCCTGATCATTCGGGCAGACGGCGTCGATCGCGCGCGCCTCGCGGCGCAATTGCGGCGGGTCGCGGCGCCCCCGCGCGCAAGCGCGCCGACCCGGCTTGACGAGAGAAGGTCATGGAGCGGGCTGACGCGTCTTCCGGCAGTCCTGTGTGGGGCCTGCGCGCCATGATCGGCTTTTTCACGGTCCGGCCGATCTTCGCCTCCGCCATCGCCATCATCATGGTGATGGCGGGCGCCATCTGCTATTTCCTGCTGCCCGTTTCACAATTTCCCGACATCACGCCGCCTCAGGTCGTTGTCCAGGCGACCTATCCGGGCGCGAGCGCACAGGTCGTGGCCGATACGGTGACGACGCCGCTCGAACAGCAGATCAACGGCGTCCCGGGCATGACCTACATGTCCTCGACCAGTTCGAACGACGGCTCCGCGACCATCACAATCACTTTCGACGTCGGCTATCCGCTGGCCATAGCAGCCGTGGACGTGCAGAACCGCGTTGCGCAGGCGGCCTCCTCCTTGCCGCCGATCGTCAATCAGGCCGGCGTGACAATCAGGAAGCAGAACCCCAATTTCGTCCTCATCGTCAATCTGACATCGCCCGACAAATCGGTCGATCCGATCGCGCTCTCCAATTACGCGGCCTTGCAGATCGTCGATCCGCTCAAGCGCCTGCCCGGCGTCGGCGACGTGCAGATCTTCGGCGAGCGCCGCTATTCGATGCGTGTCTGGCTCGACCCGGACAAGCTCGCCAAGCTTGGCGTGACGGCGGTGGACGTGCAGAACGCGCTGGCCGAACAGAACGTGCAGGTCGCGGCGGGCAAGATCGGCCAGTCGCCGGCGCCGGCCGGCACGGCCTTCGAAATGCAGGTCAACGCCCTCGGCCGGCTCAGCGACCCGGAGCAGTTCGGCGATATCGTGCTGCGCGCGGATCCGGCGGCGGGCGCCGTGACGCGGCTGCGCGACGTGGCGCGCATCGAACTCGGCGCGCTGCAATATTCCTCAACGGCCTTTTTCGGCGACGAGCCGACCGTGGTGCTCGGCATTTTCCAGACGCCCGGCTCCAATGCCCTGGAATTGCAAAAGCACGTGCAGGACGAGATGAAGACTCTGTCCGCTCGCTTCCCGAAGGGTATCTCCTACGCCATGCATTACGACACGACGCGCTTCGTCGCGGCGGCGATGCATGACGTGCTGGTGACGTTCCTGGAAGCGTTGATCCTGGTCATCGCCGTGGTCTTCGTCTTCCTGCAAAGCTGGCGCACGACGCTGATCCCGACCATCGCCATTCCGGTCTCGCTCGTCGCCACATTGGTCGTGATGTATGCGCTTGGCTTCTCGCTGAACATGCTGAGCCTGCTCGGCATGGTGCTCGCGATCGGCCTTGTTGTGGACGACGCCATCGTCGTGGTCGAAAATGTCGAGCGCCAGCTAGAGGCGGGCCTGCCGCCCCTCGAGGCCGTTCGCAAGGCCATGGCGGAAGTGACCGGCCCGATCATCGCGACCACCGCCGTGCTGATGGCGGTCTTCATTCCCGTCGCCTTCATTCCGGGCGTCGCGGGACGGCTTTACAACCAGTTCGCGCTGACAGTCGCGATTTCGGTCGGCATTTCCGCCTTCAATTCGCTGACCCTGAGCCCGGCGCTGAGCGCGGTCTTCCTGCGCCACAAGCCGTCCGGAGACTTCATCCTGTTCCGGTGGTTCAACGCCGGCTTCGAGCGCCTGCAGCACGCCTATGCGGCGCTGGTGCGGTGGCTGATCTCCTGGCGATGGGCGATGCTCGCGCTGTTTGCGGGCGCGGCGGCGAGCGCTTTCGCGCTTTGGCGCGACTCGCCCTCGACCTTCCTGCCGGTCGAGGACCAGGGCTATTTCTTCGTCGTGATCCAATTGCCCGACGGCGCGTCGCTTGAGCGCACGGACGCGGCCGCGCAGAAGGTCCGCGACGTGCTGCAGGCGACGCCCGGCGTCGACATCGTCGGCTCGATCAGCGGCCTCAACTTCCTGACCAACGCCGCGCAAAGCAATTCGGCGGTCGAATTCGCGATCCTGAAACCCTGGGACGAGCGCCCGCCGGAGCAGACCGCGTCACGCATCGTCGCCGAGGTGCGGCCGAAGCTGCTCGCGATTCCGGAGGCCATCGCGCTGAGTTTCGATCCGCCGTCCATTCCGGGCCTTGGCGCCACTGGCGGCTTCGAATTCCAGGTCGAAGACCTGACCGGTCGCGGCCCACAGGCGCTCAATGACGTCACGCAGGCTTTGCTCGCCGAGGCGCGAAAACAGCCGGAACTCAATCCGCAGCAGCTGTTTTCCTCCTTTGGCGCCTCGACGCCGCAGTTCAATTACGATCTGGACCGGACCAAGGCGAAGCTGCTTGGCCTTAACCTGCCGGATGTGTTCAACACGCTCCAGATCTATCTTGGCTCGCTTTACGTGAACGACTTCAACCTGTTCGGCCGCACCTTCCGGGTCACCTTGCAGGCGGACGAGGCGGCGCGCGCCGATCCCTCGGCGATTTCGCGCTTCTATGTGCGCAATTCGTCGGGCGGCATGGTTCCGCTTTCGACGCTCGGATCGCTGCGCGCCATTGTCGGGCCGGAAACGGTGACCCATTACAACAACTACGGCTCCGCGCTCATCAATGGCGTCGCGGCGCCGGGCTATAGCTCGGGGCAGGCCGTGGCGGCGATGCAGCGCGCCGCCGCGACGGTGCTGCCGCGCGACTATTCCTTCGAATGGACCGGCGTAACCTTGCAGGAGCTGCGCGCCGGCTCGGTGGCGTCGTTGATCTTCGGATTGGCTTTGGTCTTCGTCTTCCTGATCCTCGCCGCGCAATATGAAAGCTGGACCATGCCCTTCGTCGTGCTGATGGCGGTGCCATTGGCCCTGTTCGGCGCTGTCCTCGCGATCTTTATCCGCGGCATCGAGATCGACGTCTATTCGCAGATCGGTTTCGTGATGCTGATCGGCCTCGCCGCGAAGAACGCGATTTTGATCGTCGAATTCGCGCGCCGGCTGCGCGAGGAGGGCTATGGAATCGTCGAGGCCGCGATGGAGGCCGGGCGGCTGCGCCTGCGGCCGATCCTGATGACGGCTTTCGCCTTCATCCTCGGCGTCACGCCTTTGATGGTCGCGACGGGCGCCGGCGCCGCGAGCCGCCGCTCGATCGGGACCACCGTGTTCGGCGGCATGCTTGCGGCGACCGCGCTCACGCTGCTGTTCGTGCCCGTCTTCTACTATCTCGTCGAGCGGCTGCGCGAGCGCGGCATCTCGCGCCACCCGGATGCGAAACCGTCGCCGGCGCAACCCAGCGCCGCGGAATGAATTGGAGCGACTGAACCATGAAAGCCACGAAGCTGATCACGACGGCGCTCTCGCTCCTTGTGGCGGGCGCCGGTTTGTTCGTCGCCACGCATGACGCGCGGCGGGGCGCGGACGGCGAAGGGCAAGCGCGGGCGGCTGCGCCCATGCCGCCCATGCCGGCGCCGGTCGCAACTGTGGTGAAGAAGACGATTCCCGTCGCGCTGGATTACGCGGCGCGCACGGAATCGATGCAGAATGTGGCGTTGCAGGTCCGCGTTTCGGGCTATCTGCAGCAACAGGTCGCGGCCGACGGCGCGGACGTCAAGGCGGGCGATCTGCTCTACAGGATCGACCCGCGCGATTACCAGGCCGCGCTCGATCAGACGCTCGCCAACGTTCAACGTGAGAGCGCGGCGCTCGATTACGCCCGCATCAATCTCGATCGCGGCGGCAAGCTCGCGCAGACTGGTTTCCTCGCCAAGGATTCCTATGATCAGCGCACGAGCGCGCTCAAACAGGCCGAGGCGGCCGTCGCCGCCGCCAAGGCCGCCGTCCGCGCCGCGCAGCTCAATCTCGAATATACGGAGATCCGGGCTCCGTTCTCGGGGCGCATTGGTCGCAACCAGGCGCCGCTCGGCGCATTGGTCAGCCCCGGCGGCGCGCCGGTCAATACCCTGGTCCAGCTCGATCCGATCTATGTGACCTTCAATCCAAGCGAAACCGACCTCGCCGCCATCGAGGAGGCTCGCAGGGCTGGGCCGGTCAAGGCCGAGATTTTCCTGACAGAGAAAGGCGAAGCCCCTCGTCTTGGCGAATTGCGCTTCCTCAACAACAGCGTCGACCAGTCGACCGGCACGATCACGGCGCGCGCCATCGTGGACAACCACGATTTCTCGCTGCTGCCCGGGCAATATGTGCGCGTGCGTCTGCATCTGCGCGAAAATCCTGACGCGTTGATGGCGCCAGCTGCGGCTATCGGGTCCGGGCAACTCGGCAAATATCTTTATGTCGTCGGCAAGGACAACGTCGTCGAACAGCGCATGGTCGCGCTCGGCGCGACTTTTCAGGGCCTCGTCGCCATAACGCAGGGTGTGGCGGAGGGAGATCGGGTCATCGAGGGCAATTTGCAAAAGATCGGACCCGGGATGCCCATCAAGCCGATTCCATCTTCAAATTGATTGGAAGAGCGCTCGAATCAGGACGTATTCCGGTTAGTGTCCTCGGATCTCTGGCAGCTGCCGGCCCGGCCGATGTCTCTCTCAAACCAGACCTTAAGCCAACGACTGCTCATCGCCCGGCAGGGACCTTGCCGGAGACATCGGCGAGCGACCGCTCGCCGCCTAAAGTCGTCATCCTCGGTCACGGCGACTGGCCGCGTTCGGCTCGAAGCGGTCCATCCCAACGTTCCCTGCGGCCGTCTCACAACCCATTGCAGAAATTCACGTCACGAATCGGAATGACCTCTCCTCACTCCGACTGCGGCCAGCGCCTCGATCGCGCCCGAAAGCGTCGTC
>JAJXYV010000092.1 GCA_021780435.1 Pseudomonadota bacterium | reverse complement strand
ATCTCGCCGGCATGAAGGACAGCAAGGTCATCGT
The DNA here is from genome assembly GCA_021780435.1 of Pseudomonadota bacterium. Taxonomy (GTDB): domain Bacteria; phylum Pseudomonadota; class Alphaproteobacteria; order Rhizobiales; family Beijerinckiaceae; genus Rhodoblastus. The sequence continues at coordinate 20,083 of JAJXYV010000092.1, read as the reverse complement.
CGCCATCAACAAGGACGAGGAAGCCCCCATCTTCCAGGTCGCCGACTTCGGCCTCGTCGCAGACCTCTATGCCGCGCTGCCAGAGCTCAAGGACGAGCTCGCCAAAATCGGCCGATAGACTAAATGCGGCGGCGGCGATTGTAACCTATGATCGCCGCCGTTCGATTGGAACGCTCGGGAACTGGTCATGACTTTCGAAATACGCAAGATCGGCGTGGTCGGCGCAGGCCAAATGGGCACCGGTATAGCGCAAGTCAGCGCCTCCGCCGGCTTCGACGTTGTCATGCACGACATTGCCGAAGAGCGGATTAACGCCGCAATCGAGCGGATCGATGGAAATCTGAGCCGCCTGGTCGAGCGCGACGCCATGAGCGCCGACGAAAAGGCGGCGGCGCTTGCTCGAATCAAGCCGGCGGCGACTTTCGAAGATTTGTCCGACGCCGATCTCGTCATCGAGGCGGCGACAGAACAAGAAGAGGTGAAGCGCAAGATTCTCGCGGAGGTCTGCCTTCCACTCAAGAAAGACGCGATCATCGCTACGAATACGTCGTCGATTTCCATTACGAGGCTGGCTTCGACGACCAATCGCCCTAGTCGATTCATCGGGATTCATTTCATGAACCCGGTGCCGCGCATGCAACTCGTGGAGCTCATCCGTGGGATTGCAACGGATGACGAGACCTTTTCCGCGGCGCGCATTTTCATTGAAAAATTGCATAAGACGGTCACTGTATCGGAAGATTTTCCTGCTTTCATCGTCAATCGTATTCTTTTGCCGATGATCAACGAAGCCATCTATACGCTTTACGAGGGCGTCGGCACGGTCGACGCCATCGATACGGCGATGCGTCTTGGTGCGAATCATCCGATGGGACCCCTGCAACTCGCAGATTTCATCGGGCTGGACACTTGTCTGTCGATCATGCAGGTGCTCCACGAAGGCTTGGCGGATTCGAAATACCGCCCCTGTCCGCTCCTGGTGAAATATGTCGAAGCGGGCTGGCTTGGGCGCAAGACCCAGCGGGGCTTTTACGACTACCGCAGCGGCACGCCGATTCCGACGCGATAAAGCCCGCTCTTAGCTCGGGAAAATATCGGCAAAGCCTTCACAAAGGCGTCATCCGGCATATACATTATCGGCATCCGAGATTCGGCTCTCGTTCTGAGTCGATTGCAGGAGGCGGCCAATGAACGGTCAGGTGGAGCCCGTGCTCACGGGGGGATCGTTCCCCTGGAGAGCCCCCTTGTCTCCTGATTCGGCGCGGGCTGGAAAAAGGGGGCGGGTCGCGTGACCGCCGCGTTTCTGCATAGGGGCGTCCCAACGCCAGATGCGGAAACGGCGGACTGGAACGTCGCGTCAAGCGACGCAATTTTTCATCATTTTCGGAGGAAGGCGCGCGCTTCGACGGCGATCTGCCCGTTGGCTCGCCCGGTCGAAATGTCACCGACGGAGGCGTCATGAACGCCCCTGTCGCCAATCTCCGTACGCTTGTCCTGAACGCAGACATGCAGCCGGTGAGCTGGGCGCCCCTGTCCATCTGGAGCTGGCAGGATGCTTTGGTGGCGCTTCTGAAAGGCCGCGTCTATCCGGTCGCGAATTACGACGATGTCGTCGTGCGCTCGGCCAACAAATCCTTCCAGGTGCCATCCGTCGTCGCACTGAAAGCCTATCACCGGCGCAAGACCATCGCCTTCACGCGCTACCACGTTTTCCTGCGGGACGAATTCACCTGTCAATATTGCGGGGAGAAGGGTCTGGCCAAGGATCTGACCTTCGACCATGTCATTCCCCGCTCGAAAGGCGGCTCGACGACATGGACCAATATCGTCGCCTGTTGCCAGCACGACAATCTTCTGAAGGCGGATATGACGCCCAAACAGTCCGGCTTAAAATTGAGGCGCACTCCATTTGAACCGTCGCCGTATCAACTTGACATGATCGCTCGCCGACTGCCGCAAGCGAACAGCGAGTTGCACAAGACGTGGAACGATTTCCTTTATTGGGATTCCGAGCTCGAGCGTTGAAATCGGCTCGCCGGCCATTCGGGTTTCGCTGCAACGCCACGGCGCGTCACCGCTGCGGATTTTCCTGATCGAAACCGATTGACACCAGCGCGCCACGCGAATAACCCGACCGTCCGATATAACCTTCGACCGCCTGGCCAGACCCGCGGACGACGACAAGGGGATTGCGAACGTGGCAAAACCGGAACTCGGCAGCAAAAGGCAGTGCCAGAATTGCGGCGCGAAATTCTTCGATCTCAACCGGGACCCCATTCTCTGTCCGAAATGTGGCGCAACCTTCCAGCCGCCGGCCCTCTCGCGCTCCGCCGTCCGCGCTGCGGCGGCCGATGACGAGGAATCCGAGCTTCCTGAAACGGGAGCGGAAATCGTCTCCCTCGAAGAGGCGGACGCTGGTGACGACAAGGTCGCCGCAACGGTCGATGACGATGTCGATCTGGGCGATGACGCTGGCGACGACACCTTCCTTGAGGAGGAAGAAGAGGACAATGACGATGTCTCGGACCTGATTGACGGAGACATCGAGACGGACGAAGAAGGCTGAAAACCGCGGACAGGATGTCTCCGTCGTATCAAATAACGCCCGTGTCAAAACAGGACGCGGGCGTTTTCGCATGCCCATTCGAACGTTTTCGGATTCGATGAAATTTTTACGCTGGAAATGCGCAAAGGGCTTGTCCCCTCGTCATACTACCGCTATACACCCGCCCACGCCTCGCCGCGTTGCGGTTTGTCTTCCCAAGGACGTCTCAGGCGTAAAAATGTGGGGCCATAGCTCAGTTGGGAGAGCGCTTCAATGGCATTGAAGAGGTCGTCGGTTCGATTCCGTCTGGCTCCACCAAGTTAACCCGGTTTCCAGATCGATCAGTATTTGGGTCAAGCCAGTCCCGACGGATCGCCGGAACTTGCCCGCGAGAATAATGTGCGCGAGTCGCCTCGCGCCATGCGCTTGACCGCATTCGTGGCCGCAATTTCACCCTTGTTGACGAACGCCTCGTGGTTAGCCTCGATTTCTTCGAGATCATAGAGGTAATTGACCATGAAGCTCGCCGATTCGCGAAGCCCCTTCGGCGAGCGGTCGCCAAGCCAATTGATCCGTTCCAAACGGGCTCCATTCCCCAGATGAAAACGCGCGACCGGATCGAGGGGCCGTCCGCTTTCCGATTTGGCTTTCAGGAAATATTCCGCCGCCAACGGCTCAAGCGCACGGCGCAGAGGCTCGTGCCGATCTGGTTCATCAGCCCAGCTGTCGCTCTTCAACAGCTCGCCGACTGCGGGATCGAGCCGTGAGATTGGCGCGGCGTCTCCCGAGACGAGCCATTTCATGAAGCCCGGAACGGGCGAAAGCGTGACAAAATGATCGAGACGCGGCAATTCCCTGCGCAGCTCCTCGACAACCTGTTTGATGAGAAAATTGCCGAAGGAAATACCGGCCAGGCCTTGCTGGCAGTTCGAGATGGAATAAAAGACCGCCGTCCTTGCTTTTTCGGGATGTTCCGACTCGCGGTCCGCGGCAAGAAGGCCCTGAATATTGTCCGGCATGACCGCCGTCAGCGCAACTTCGACAAAGATCAGCGGTTCGTCGACCAAGGCCGGATGAAAAAAGGCATAGCAGCGCCGGTCTTGCGGATCGATACGCCGTCGCAGGTCCTCCCAATCCCGAATCTGATGAACGGCTTCATAACGAATGATCTTTTCGAGAATATTCGCCGGCGTGCCCCAATCGATGTGACGGAGAACCAGAAAGCCTGGATTGAACCATGAGTTGAAGAGATGGACGAAGTCCAGATCGACCAAGGCGAGATTCGAACGGTCGCCCCGCAGCCGGAGCAGGTCGGCGCGCATCGCGACCAGATCCTGGGTGCCGCCAGGCGCGCGATTCAGGCGGCGGAACAATTCCTGACGGCGGGGTTCCGAAAGATAATGCAAGCGTGACGCGGCCCGTGCGTCGGGATCGCGCGTGAATGCCTCGGCCGCCAGCTTCAGCCGGTCTTGATCCGGACCGAAATCGCGCGCCAGAACTTCAAAGAATTCTCGCTTTCCATCCTCGGAAAGACGCGCGAACGCGTCCAGGGTCTCCCGCGCGATGACGGCGCCGGTCGCTTCTCCTCGCCCGGACAACAGCGCCTGGCAGAGCGCGGCCGCGTCCTCGGTGGAAAGCGCGGCTTCGGCGAATGGCCAGGGGCGACGATCGAGAAGGGACCGGCCGCGTTCGGCAATGCTCGTCAACAGGTCGGAAAAGAAGGCATTGCTCATCACGACTCGCTCCGTTCAGGCGCCTTCGACGTCTCGCCCCCGCTTGCTGCGCCGTCGGCCGCCCATCCGACGACATCGCTTAACCCGCCGGCCTCCTGTTTGGGCTTCACGGTCGGCGGTTTCAAAATAATCTACAACAAATTGAGGTGAATTCAGAATTCCGCCCGCGTTTATCGGACGACCATCACCTGTCGGCATTCCGGCGGCAGATCCGCCATGGTCAGCGGAGTTCGCTGTCGGGCGTGAGGATTCAGCCTTGGGTGGAGCACTGCCTCGTGAAACCACCAATTCAAAGAGTCGTCGCAACCTTCGCCCGGCGGAATGGGATCCTGCTCCCGACAATTCTCGCTCCCCACAGGACAGGCGATTCGAACGTGGAAATGGTAATTGTGCCCATAGAACGGTCTGACCTTGCGCAGCCAGTCACGGTCGCCTGTCGCATCGCGGCATAGGGCCTTCTTGATGGCCGCATTGACGAAAATACGCTCCACGACGGGATCGCGCGCCGCTGCGCGGATGATGGCGAGTTGTCCGGACGTCCATACCGAACGATCGACATCGAGCCCGTCCCCGCGAACCATATTGGTCGCCGACATTTCCTCGCGCTCCCTGCGGGAAAGCATGTGATCGGGCATGGGCGTCAGCCAGATGTCGGCGTCGAGGCCGATCTGGTGCGACGCATGACCGGTCAGCATCGGACCGCCCCGGGGCTGAGACATGTCGCCAACCAGGATGCCGGGCCATCCAGCCTCCCTCGGGGCCCGCAAAGAAAGGCGTTCGAGAAAATTTACCAGATTGGGATGGCCCCAATATCGATCGCGTGATTCGCGCATCACTTGCCATGTTTCGCCATTGACAGGCAGAGCTTTCGCTCCTGCCAGACATCCGCGCGAGTAAAAGCCGATCGCCCGCGCGGAAAGATCGGCTGGCTCGAGCGCTCGGCCGAACAACTCCTTGGCCGGGGTCGAGGGATCATTGGGGTGGGCAAGCGGGGGCAGGGGCTTCGGATCAACGGCCCCTTTTTCTTGCGCGAAGGCCAACGACGAAAAAACCAATGGAAATGACAGAATTGCGGTCGCCGTCAGGCTGGCGGCGACAAAGGTTTTGTTCGGTGTCATTCCGTCAACCTTTATTTCAGTCTGAACTTTACTGCCACATCGCGAGTTGAGATGGTGGATCGCCGCTCGGCGGCTTTAGTTCGTCAGGAGCCTCGCATGCGTAATCTGGCTCAACTCCTTTGTGTTTTTATTGCATTTTTGTTTGCGACAACAGCACAAGCGCGGGTCCAGATCTCGATCGATTTGACCACGCAGACAATGAACGTGCAGGCGTCCGATGGCGAGAGCTATTCGTGGCCAATTTCATCGGCGCGCGCCGGTTACGTGACGCCGCGCGGCGTGTATGGGCCGACAAGCCTCCAGGCTATGCACTACTCACGAAAATACCATCATTCGCCCATGCCGCATTCGATCTTCTTCCATGGAGGCTACGCCATTCACGGAACCTATGCGATGCGCTCGCTCGGCCGTCCCGCATCGCACGGCTGTGTCAGAATCTCGCCCGTGAACGCCGCGCGCCTCTATTCCCTCGTCAAGGCGGAAGGCGCGACAATCGTCATCAGCGGTTCGCCGCCGCCCAGCCGTTCCTTTGCGAGCGAAACGCACCATCGCCAACGCCATTATCATCACCGCTATGCTTACAGCAGCCACCACAGCTATCCCGTGATGTCATACGTTCCGACGCGGCATTATATGGAGCCAACGGGAATTTTCGGAATGGTCTTGTCACACTAGAGGCCATGGCGCTCCCCTCAATCAACGGCGTCCCAACGCCGCTGACAGGCCAGCAAGCCGCTCGTTGAAAAATCAGGCGGCAGGGTCGACGATCGTCTTGTCAAAGCGAAGTTTGAGCAAAATGATCAGGACGTTCAATGCGATCGTGATCGCGTTGAAGAGAATGATCGAGGGCGACCCGATCAATACCCCGTAAATCAACCAGAGCGTGCAACCGATTACGAATGTGGTTTGGGTCAATAGTGAAATAGATCTAGCATCCCGACTACGCAGAACCTTTATCGCCTGCGGCGTCCAGCACAATGTCGTCAGCGTGCCGGCAATGATTCCGACAAGTTCGGTTTCTGGACTCACGCGTCTCTTCCTGCTCAGGAGCCGAACGCGTCGAATCAGACGCCGCCGAAAAGGCGAGCCATGACTCGCGCTGTATAATCGACCATCGGAACCACACGCGCATAGTTCAACCGAGTGGGGCCGATCACCCCCAATACGCCGACAATCCGGCGTTGGGAATCGTGAAATGGCGCGGCGATCATCGAAGAACCCGAAAGCGAGAACAATTTGTTCTCGGACCCTATGAAAATCCGCACCCCCTCGCCTTCCTCGGCGCGAGCGAGCAAATCAATGACGTCTTTCTTGGTCTCGAGATCGCCGAAAAGCAGACGAATGCGCTCAAGATCCGCCGCCGCGGTCAAATCCTCAAGCAGATTGGCCTGACCGCGGACAATCAAATTCTGGACGCTGCCGGCCGGGCCCGACCAGATCGCGAGCCCTGCGTCAACGACACGCGCGGTAAGGGTGTCGAGTTCGGCCTGCGCGGCCGCGCGCGAAATTTCGATTTCATCGCGGACCTGGGATAAGGTTCTTCCTCTTATGCGGGCGTTGAGGTAATTGCCCGCCTCGACCAAAGCGGAAGCCGGAAGATCCGGCGGAACCGGCAAAATCCGATTTTCGACGGAGCCATCATCAGACACCAGAATGGCCAAGGCCTTTTCGGGCTCAAGGCGGACAAATTCAATCTGCTTGAGTCGGCTGTTGTCCTTGGAGGTCAAAACGACGCCGGCGCCTCGTGTGAGGCCGGAAAGCAGGAAACCTGCTTCGGAGAGCGCGTCATCCATGGTCCGCTCTCGAGACACCGCGCTGATTTGCGTTTCGATCCGGCAACGCTCCACTTCGGTGAGGTCGCCAATCTGCAAGAGAGAATCCACGAAAAAGCGTAGGCCGAGCTCTGTCGGCAAACGACCGGCGCTGGTGTGGGGCGAATAGACAAGCCCCAGTTCCTCGAGATCCTGCATGACATTACGCACCGAAGCCGGTGAGAGCGGCATGGACAGGATTCGGGAAAGGTGCCGAGAACCGACAGGCTCGCCACTGGCGAGATAAGTCTCGACAATGTTCTTGAAGATTTCGCGCGAACGCTCGTTAAGGCGAGAAAGCGCCCCGCCGCTTGCGACCAGGAACTCCGGATTTGCAGCCATGAACAAATATTGGCGTGGCCAGTGGGGCGATGCAAGGCCCTGTCATCGGCTGCCCATAATCAAAAAGCCCCGCCGCTTCGAGCGACGGAGCCATAAGACGCAAAGAAAGGACAATCAGGCCTGTTTGCCCAGCGCCGCAACGCGAGAGGACAGACGAGAAACTTTCCGCGAGGCGGTGTTCTTGTGCACGATGCCCTTTTGAGCGGCTCGCATCAGAATAGGCTCCGCCACGGCAAGCGCAGACTTGGCCGCAACTGAATCGCCTGAGCTGATCGCCTCCTCAACCTTGCGGATGAAGGTGCGCATCTGGCTGCGACGCTGGCGATTGACCGCCGTGCGGCGAGCGATTTGACGGACGGCCTTCTTGGCCGATTTGGTATTCGCCATGCTAATCCCCGGACGAAAGCGCGCGCCTGATCATTTTGGCTGCGCCGCCTGAAAACGATGACGGCGCCTCAAGCAGGCGCCGCGTGTAGGGCCGCTTATAAGCGCGGATGAAGCGTTTCGTCAATGTGGGATTCGCGCGGCCGTGCGAAGAACTCGCTACCGGTTCTTGAAATTGGCCGGTCGTTTCTCGATGAAGGCCGTCATGCCTTCCTTTTGATCGTGGGTCGCGAAAGCGGCATGAAAATTCCGGCGTTCGAATTTGACGCCTTCGGTCAGCGTCGATTCATAGGCGGAATTGATGCAATCCTTGATCTGCATGGCGATAGGCAATGACATCGACGCAATGATTTTCGCCGTCTTCAAGGCCTCGTCAATCAACTGATCGGCCGGCACGATCCGGGAAACGAGGCCCGATCGCTCCGCCTCTTCAGCGTCCATCATCCGCCCGGTGAGGCACATCTCCATTGCCTTGGACTTGCCGACGAAGCGCGACAGACGCTGGGTGCCGCCGGCGCCGGGCAGAATACCGAGTTTGACTTCCGGCTGGCCGAATTTCGCAGTTTCGGCGGCCAGGATGAAATCGCACATCATGGCGAGTTCGCAGCCGCCACCCAGAGCAAAACCCGCGACAGCGGCAATCGCCGGTTTACGGAAATAAGACAATCTTTCCCAGCTGCGGATGGTGTCGCTGAGATAGGCGTCCATATAGGTCAGCAGTTGCAGTTCCTTGATATCGGCGCCGGCAGCAAAAGCTTTTTCGGAACCCGTCAGGACCAAGGCGCCGACGTCGGGATCCTTTTCAAATTCGTCGAGCGCCAGATTCAGTTCCTGAATCAATCGCGAATTCAGAGCATTCAACGCCTTGGGCCGATTGAGCCGGATCAGACCGACCGTGTCGTGGGTTTCAACGATAATGTTCTGATAGGTCATGGATCGCCCCCGACGACTCAACCGTCGCCTGTAAGCCAAAGATTTCCGGTCTGCTCAAAGACCTTCAAACAAGGCTGTCGAGAGATAGCGTTCGGCAAAAGAGGGAATGACGATGACGATATTCTTCCCTTCCGAACTCGGCCGTGACGCAACCTGAAGCGCGGCCGCAACGGCGGCGCCGGAGGAAATTCCCACCGGAACGCCCTCGACCCGGGCGACCTCGCGCGCAGTTTCGATTGCTGTAGCGCTATCGACGGTCACCACTTCATCGATGATGTCGCGATCGAGCACCGGAGGAACGAAACCGGCGCCAATGCCTTGGATTTTGTGCGGGCCGGGCTGGCCACCCGAGAGGACCGGCGATTCCACCGGTTCGACCGCTATCATTTTGACGCCCGGCTTGCGCGCCTTCAACACCTGGCCGACGCCGGTGATCGTTCCGCCGGTGCCGACGCCGGATATGACGATATCGACGGCGCCATTTGTGTCGTTCCAGATTTCCTCGGCGGTGGTCAGCCGGTGAATCTCCGGGTTTGCGGGATTTTCGAATTGCGCGGGCGTGATCGCATCGGGTGTCGACGCAACCAGTTCAGCGGCCTTTGCGATGGCGCCTTTCATGCCTTGCGCAGCAGGCGTCAGGACGAGTTCAGCGCCGAGAAGGGCCAGCATCTTCCGTCGTTCGATCGACATCGACTCGGGCATGACAAGGATTAGCCTGTAACCCCGAGCCGCGGTGACGAAAGCCAAAGCGATTCCGGTATTGCCGGACGTCGGCTCGATGAGAACCGTCTTGCCCGGCGTAATCCTTCCTTGCGCCTCAAGAGCGTCGATCATGGAAACGCCGATGCGATCCTTTACAGACGCGATCGGATTGAAGAATTCGAGCTTCGCGAGCAATTTGCCTTTGGCGCCATGCCTGGCTGCGATGCGGTCGAAACGCACCAGGGGCGTATCGCCGATGGTCTCGGTCACGGAATCATAAATCTTTCCGCGGCCTGGCTTCTTCGACGTCATTTGCGGGCTGGTCGCGTCGGTCATCTCGTGCTCCGTGAAACCGTAATTCATTGGTTCGGCCGAGCTTAACAAGCCCGCCAATCCTTGTCGATCAAGCGCGCCCTCTCAAGCGCGCCGGGAAAAGAGCAATTTCAGACCGGGTTTCAGTCCCTTCCCGTCGAGCCGAAACCTCCGGCGCCGCGATCCGTATTCGAAAGATTCTCGGTGATGACGAGCCTCGCCTGAACCACCGGGGCGAACACGAGCTGGGCAATTCGGTCGCCGCGCGCGATGCGAAAAGGTTCGGCGCCATGATTGATCAAAATAGCCGCAAGTTCACCACGATAATCGCTGTCGATCGTTCCCGGAGCATTCAGGATCGTCACGCCGTGTTTCAACGCGAGGCCGGATCGCGGGCGGACCTGAGCTTCAAAACCCTCCGGGATTTCGAGCACAAGGCCTGTCACGATGATCCGCCTTTCGCCGGGCTCCAGAACGATGGGCGCGTCGGTTGGAATCGCCGCGACAAGATCGAGCCCGGCGGCGCCCGGACTCTGATAGGCCGGCAGCGGCAATCCTTCGCCATGTGGCAGCTGTTTGATCCTGATTTCCAATTCAGACGCCTTCCCGTTGCGCCAGGCGCAAGGCAAGATATTCAATCAACCTTTGCGCCGCATCGTCCTTGCCCAGTTTTGGCCAGCGCGTCTCACCCTCGGGCGTGACGATCACCATTGTGTTCTCATCGCCGCCCATCACACCCGCCTCAGGGCTCACGTCATTCGCAACGATCAGGTCGCAGCCCTTGCGCGCCAGTTTTTTCCGCGCATATTCGATCAGTTTCTCGGTTTCGGCGGCGAAACCGACGATCAAGGTCGGCCTAGCCTCCCGACGCCCGGAGACGCCTGCGAGAATGTCCGGATTTTCGACGAGCTTGAGTTCGGGGGGGCCTTTCGAGCCTTTCTTGATTTTTTCGCCGTGATCGCTCGCCACCCGCCAATCGGCGACGGCGGCTGCGGCGATGAAAATATCGCAAGGCAAAGCAGCATCGACGGCGGCCGCCATCTCTCGCGCCGTTTCAACCTGGATGACGCGCCCCCCTGCTGGCGGCGAAAGATCGACCGGGCCGGAGACCAAGGTCACGTCAGCGCCCGCCGCAACGGCCGCGCGCGCGATCGCATAGCCCTGCTTTCCCGACGAACGATTGGCGATATAGCGAACGGGGTCGATCGGCTCATGGGTCGGACCAGCCGTCACGACAAGCTTCTTTCCCGTGAGCGCGCCTTTCGTCACTGCGCGGCCATCGAGGACGGTCCGAATCGCAGCAAAAATCTCTTCCGGTTCAGCCATCCGCCCGAAACCGCTTTCGCCGCAAGCCATTTCACCCTCGTTCGGCCCGACGAAAATCACGCCATCGGCGCGCAATTGCGCACAGTTTCGGCGCGTCGCCGGATGTTCCCACATCCGCCAGTTCATCGCCGGCGCGGCGAGGACAGGCTTGTCCGAAGCGAGAAGAAGCGTCGAAGCGAGATCGTTGGCAAGGCCATGGGCCGCTTTGGCGAGCAGATCCGCAGTCGCCGGCGCGATGACAACGAGATCCGCCGACCGGCTGAGCTGGATGTGGCCCATCTCGGTCTCGTCCGTCAGGGAAAAAAGATCTTCATAGACCTTTTCGCCGCTCAGGCTGGCGAGGGAAAGCGCCGTGACAAATTGCCCGCCCGCCTTGGTCAAGACCGTCCGCACTCCGACGCCAGCGCCACGCAGAAGGCGAATCAATTCGAGACTCTTGTATGCGGCGATGCCACCGCCGACAATGAGCAGGATCGACCGAGGGTTTTGGGGCGCCGCCATGGAAATCGAGCCTCAACGCCAGAGAAGGGAGATGATGACGACACAAGCGATGGCGAAGCCCCAGCGCCAAAGGCTTTGACTTGCCGCATTGGCCTTGCCGATCGCGATGACGGTTTGAGGCGCAAGGGCAACCCCGCCTTCGGTGACGACCTCGACTTTTTCGACGATTCGTCCAATCCGGGCGAGCATGTCGGGCGCCTGGGAGGCAGCCTGCGCCAGTGTGGTCAGGCTATGTCCCGCATCCGCGATCCGAGCCTTTGGACCCAGATTGTCCTCGATCCAGCTTCGAACCACGGGTTCGGCCGTGGACCACATGTCCAGCCTCGGATCGAGCGACCGCGCGACGCCTTCGACCACCACCATCGTTTTTTGTAGCATGACCAGCTCTATTCGCGTCTGCATGTCAAAAAGCGCCGTGATCTCGAACAGGAGAGTCAGCAACTTGGCCATGGAAATTTCGTCGGCGCGACGAGAATGGATCGGCTCGCCGACCGCGCGGATCGCCTGGGCGAAATCAGCGACGCGATAATGCGCCGGAACATAGCCAGCCTCGAAATGGACCTCAGCCACGCGCTGGTAATTTCGGGTGATGAAGCCGAAGAGGATCTCGGCAAGGAAGCGTCGTTCCTTCAAACCAAGGCGACCCATGATGCCAAAGTCGACCGCCGCCAGGCGCCCCTCGGGCGTCAGGAACAGGTTACCTGGATGCATGTCCGCGTGAAAGAAACCGTCTCGCACCGCATGGCGCAGGAAGGATTGAATCAAGGTTCGACCAAGGCGAGGCAGATCGGCCCCGGCGCGCTTCAAGGCTTCGATATCGGAAAGCGGAACGCCCGCGATCCATTCCAGCGTCATGACCTCGCGGGCGCAGCGGTCCCATTCGACCTTGGGAACAAGAAAATCCTCGTCGCCATGGGTGTTTTCGGCGAATTCCGACGCAGCGGCCGCCTCGAGGCGAAAATCCATCTCGACCTTGACCGAGCGCGCGAGGGTGTCGACGACACCGACGGCGTTCAATCTTTGCGCCTCGGCCGAAAATCTCTCCGCGAGGCGCGCGGCGAAGAACATGTCGCTCAAATCACGACGGAATCGGCGCTCGATGCCGGGGCGAAGGACCTTGACCGCAACCGGCTTCACCACGCCGTCCTCAAGGACCGTCGCGCGATGCACCTGCGCGACGGAGGCCGCCGCAACGGGCTCGCTCAGATCGACAAATATGTCTCCGACCGGTCGCCCAAAGGCTTTTTCAATCACCCCGACGGCGACGTCTCGGGCAAAGGGCTCCATGCGGTCCTGAAGCTGTTCGAGCTCCCGCGCGACCGCGACGCCGACGACGTCGGGCCGGGTCGCCAAAGTCTGCCCGAGCTTGACGTAGGACGGCCCCAGTTTTGCGATCGCCGGCGCCAGCCGAGCGACGCCACCGCCGCGCCGCGCGATCAATTTCGCAAACCATAGGCCAGGACGCGCCTCGGCCGGCAACGCTGCGGCGTCAACGCCGGAAAAGACGCCTTCGCGCGCCAGAATATAGCCGGCGCGGCCTAGACGAAGCACATGACCGAATGTCGCCAACAAGGTGGTGTCCGTCGCGTTAGAGCTTCCATCCGGAATGAATGGCGACGACGCCTCCGGTCAACTGGGTGAAGCCGACGCGCTTGAACCCGGCGTCGTTAATCATGGCCGCGAATTCCTGGGGCTTGGGGAACTGCCGGATCGACTCGACGAGATAGCGATAGGGTTCGGCGTCGCCGGTGACGAGACGGCCCATCATCGGGATCATGGAGAATGAATAGGATTCATAGAGCCGAGCGAGGAAAGGCGCTTCGACATGGGAGAATTCGAGGCAGAGAAAATGTCCGCCGCGTTTGAGGACGCGGTGGGCCTCCCTCAAGGCCTTGTCGATCCGCGGAACGTTTCGGATCCCGAACGCGATCGTATAGGCGTCGAACTCCCCATCCGGCAAAGGCAGGGCTTCGGCGTTGGCCTCAACGAAATCCAATTGCCCGGCAAGGCCCGCTTTTTCAGCTCTTTCGCGTCCCACCGCCAACATGTCGGGGTTGATGTCAAGAACGGTCACAGCGGTCTTTGGGCCGCCGGCGCGCGCGACGCGAAAGGCGATGTCGCCGGTTCCGCCCGCAACATCGAGATGTTTGAACGGAACTCGTGTCGAGGGACGCGCCTTGGCGACGAAAATATCCTTCCAGACCCGATGCATGCCGCCCGACATGAGATCGTTCATCACGTCGTAGCGGTGCGCGACCTTATGGAACACCTCGTCAACAAGCTCTTGCTTTTCGTCGAGACGCACTTCCGAGTAACCGAAATGGGTTTTCACGCCCCCATCCCGATCCGTGGCCGATTCAAACTGTCGCGCGTCCTGCATTATGCTACCCCCGAAAGCTGACGGACCATAGCGCGGCGGTCAGCCCATGGCTATCTATCGCTTGGGACGCGCAAATTGAAGGGAAAGAAATGCCGGAACTCCCCGAAGTTGAAACCGTTCGGCGGGGACTGGCTCCGACGCTCGTCGGCGCGCACATTCTTCGTGTCGATCTGCGCAGAAAGGATCTGCGTTTTCCCTTTCCCAAGGACTTCGCCGCGCGTTTGCTGGGCCGCCAAATCATAGCCTTGCGGCGGCGAGCCAAATATCTAATCGCCGAAATGAGCGACGGGAGCGCCCTGATCGCCCATCTGGGGATGAGCGGCTCCTTTCGCCTCGAGGGTCGAGCGGACGAAAATGGCGTCTTCAACTACCCGCGCTCTAAGAATCCGGCGCATGATCACGTTGTCATCCATTTGGACAGGGGAATCCTCGTCTACAACGATCCAAGACGCTTTGGCTTCCTTGATCTCGCCACAACGGACGATCCCGCCCCGCCGCCATTCCTGGCCAAACTCGGCGTAGAGCCGCTCTCGAATGAGTTTGGCGCCGAGACGCTGGCAATGCTCGTTGCCGGGCGGAAGACATCCATCAAAGCCGCCCTGCTCGATCAAAGTCTAATCGCCGGCCTCGGGAATATTTATGTCTGTGAAGCGCTGCATCGCGCCGGTATCGCGCCGAACCGGCCGGCGTCCGAATTTGCGGGAAGGACGGGTGCGCCGACCAAGGAAACGACGCGTCTGGCCGGGTCGATCCGCGACGTTCTTGAAGAAGCGATCCTGGCTGGGGGCTCATCCTTGCGCGATCATCGCCAGGCCGATGGCTCGCTCGGATATTTTCAGCATCATTTCAGGGTCTATGATCGAGGCGGCGAACCTTGCCCGCGCGCGGGGTGCAAGGGGATCATCGGGAAAATGACGCAGAATGGCAGAACGACATTCTTCTGTCCGAAATGCCAGAAATGACGACTGGGGGCTTCGTGGCGATGAAGGCGACCGGATTTCGGACTCTCCTGAAAGTTTTTCATCGTGAGTTGACCGATGAAATCGCCTCATTGGCGGTGGTTCACGATGATCGGGTTTTCGATGTGGTGGTCAAACGCTCCAGTTCCGCGCGACGCCTCACGCTGCGCATTCGCGGCGCCACGGGGGAAATCGTGCTCACAATGCCGGCAGGAGCCAGCCTGCGCCAGGCGCGGGAATTCGCGGAACGTCACGCAGGATGGATCGCCATCCGGCTGGCGCGCCTGCCGCAAAGAACGCCGTTTTCTCCCGGCGCGATGATTCCGTTGCGCGGCGTCGAACATACGCTACGCCATTGCCACAGGCCCACCGAGCGGCGCGGGCCGGTCTGGATCGAGCAGATCGAAGAAATCCGCTATCTTTGCGCGAGTGGGGAGTCGGGTCATTTCGAACGCCGCGTGACGGATTTTCTCAAACAGGAAGCCCGGCGTGAACTCGAACGCGCGGTTTTTCGCCATGCCGAAAAAACGGGGCGCCGGCCGGTCCGCTTGTCTTTGCGCGATACGTCGAGCAGGTGGGGGTCTTGTTCCGCAAAGGGCGCCTTGAATTTCTCTTGGCGCTTGATCCTCGCGCCACCCTTCGTCCTGGATTATCTGGCCGCGCATGAGACCGCGCACCTGAGCCATCACGACCATTCCGAGAAATTTTGGGCGCTGACAAAACGGCTTTGTCCACGAACCGAGGAAGCGGAAGCGTGGCTGAAGACTCATGGCGCGAAATTGCATCATTTCGGGCGACGCGCCGGCGATCAAGCCTCGTCTGCGTCTAGCGGCGAACGAAGGTGAGGTAGGCTGGTCGCCTGCCTTCCCGCAACGCCTTGGCTTCATATCGCGTCTGCGTCCAACCCGCCCACGGAGTCATCCAATCGTGAACTGAACGGGCCGGCCAGACGAAATCCGGCGATCGCAGGATACGGGCGAGCGTCCAGCCTGCGTAGTCGTCGATGTCGGTCGCAAAACGCAGTTCTCCCCCAGGGCGCAAAACCCGTGCGAGCCGTATGAGCATCGAATCGGATACGAAGCGTCGCGACCTGTGCCGGCGTTTCGGCCAAGGGTCGGGATAAAGCAAATAAACGCCGGAAAGGCTGTTGTCGGGGAGAGCGTCGATCAGGTCGCCGGCGTCGCCCGGATGGATGCGGATGTTCCGCAGGCCTCGCTGCTCGATTTCGACGAGCAATTTGGCGACGCCGTTGACGAAGGGCTCGCAGGCGAAGAAAGCCAGCCTCGGATGAGCTTCAGCGTCCGCCGCTAGGCGTTCGCCGCCGCCGAAGCCTATTTCGAGCCAGTAATCAACTGGGGAATCAGGAAAGAGGTTGTTGGGCGCCTCGATCCGCGCCGACAGATCGAGTTGGAGCTTGGGCAACAAGTCGGCAATCAGCCCAGCCTGATACGGGCGAAGCGCCTTGCCTTTGCGCCGCCCGTAAAGCCCCGCGTCGCGCCGCGCGCGACGCAGTTCACTCACGTCAGGTGACGTCATGCAACGCTCATTTCAGGCGAAATGCGCCTTGAGCCTGTCGACCAGATCCGTCTTTTCCCAAGTGAACCCGCCATCGGCGTCCGGCGCGCGGCCGAAATGGCCGTAAGCCGAAGTCCGGGCGTAAATCGGCCGATTAAGCTGAAGATGCTCGCGGATTCCGCGCGGAGAGAGACGAACGATCTTGAACAGAATGTCTTCAAGCTCCGCTTCATCGACCTTCGCCGTTCCATGGGCGTCGACATAGATCGACAAAGGCTCAGACACGCCGATGGCGTATGACAATTGAATCGTCACACGATCGGCCAGGCCCGCAGCCACGACGTTCTTCGCCAGATAGCGCGCGGCATAGGCGGCGGACCGATCCACCTTCGTCGGATCCTTGCCCGAAAAGGCGCCGCCGCCATGCGGCGCAGCGCCGCCGTAGGTGTCGACGATGATCTTGCGGCCGGTCAGGCCGGTGTCCCCGTCCGGTCCACCGATCACGAATTTGCCCGTCGGATTCACGTGCCAGACCGTCGCGTCCGAAATCCAACCCTTGGGAAGGGCGGCGACAATATAAGGTTCGACAATCTTGCGCACATCGTCCGACGTGAGATCCTCATCGACATGCTGCGTCGAGAGCACGATCTGGGTCACGCCGACGGGTTTGCCGCCGACATATTTCACCGTGACTTGGCTCTTCGCGTCGGGCCCCAGCTTAATGGCGTCGCCGTGACCCGCCTTGCGGGCCTTCGCCAAGGACTCGAGGATCTTGTGCGCGTAATGGAGCGGCGCCGGCATGAGGTCGGCAGTCTCGTTGGAGGCATAACCGAACATGATGCCCTGGTCGCCAGCGCCCTCGTCCTTGTTGCCGGACGAATCCACGCCTTGTGCGATATCCGCCGACTGGGCATGAAGCAAAATCTCGATTTCGGCGGTATCCCAGTGAAAGCCCGTCTGCTCGTAGCCAATGTCCTTGATGGCTTCACGCGCGGCCTTTTCGATCTCCGCATGCGAAATTTCGGGACCCCGCACCTCGCCGGCGATCACGACGCGGTTGGTCGTGACGAGCGTCTCGGCGGCCACACGAATCTGGAAGGGATCGACCCCCCGCTTTTGGCCTTCGCGAAAGAAAAGATCGACGATTTCATCAGAAATCCGGTCTGCGACCTTGTCTGGATGCCCCTCGGACACCGATTCGCTAGTAAACAGATAATCGCTACGGGCCACGAAAATTCTCCAACTTCGAATTCAGGGCTGCCAAGTTCAACCCCGGCCGACAAGACCTCGGTCCGCTATCTTTCGTTTCCAATGAAAGAGACAGGAACCGAAGCGCCGCGACCAGCGAAATCCCACCCCGCAGGACTCCCATGCGCGGTAAACGCCCCACGATTACATAGGACGCGTTCGTTTCGTCAAGCGAAATCGGCGATTTCGTTCGTTATATCGAACGAAATCGCTGGCTCAGACGCTTTCTTCGCCTTCGGCGAGGGCGGTCACGAGGTCGATGATTCGTTTACGAACCTTGGGGTCCGAGATCCGCGCGAATGCGCGATTGAGGCTCAAGCCTTCCGATGTCATCACAAAATCGCTGAAATAGCTTTCCTCGGATCCGGCTTCCGCCAGCCCGCCCTGGGCGGCGGGGCCGTCCGAAACCGGCGCGCCCTTGAAGAAATATGCCAAGGGAATGTTCAAGGCCCCGGAAATCTGCTGAAGGCGACTTGCGCTGATGCGGTTCGCGCCCTTCTCATATTTCTGGATCTGTTGGAACGTCAGCCCCAGAGCTTCGCCGAGCTTCTCCTGGCTCATTCCGATCAGCATCCGACGCATACGCACGCGAGCGCCCACATGTCTGTCAATGGGATTTGGTACTTTGGTCACGAAGTTCGAGCCCGCCCCTCTACAACCCTGATTTGTACCAGCATATGACCTAAAGTCAAACGCGGCGCCGCCCCCTCAACGAGACAAATGCGACGAATAACCACAAGATGAAGGGAATAGCGTTTGGGTAACGCGAGAAAAGGGTCGGAGAAAGAGATTTAGGCAACGGTCCGTCAATAACGGCTTCAACTCCAAGGGGCGCCGAGGCGATCGTGCGCCCATAAGGATCAATGATGGCTGAAATGCCGGTATTCGCAACGCGAATCAGCGGCAAGCCCTGTTCGACGGCGCGAAGCCGCGCCTGGGCGAAATGCTGATAAGGGCCAGACGTATTTCCGAACCAGCCGTCATTGGTGACGTTCAACATCAGCCCCGGGCGCAGCGTCTGGGAATTGATCCGGTTCGCGATTTCCTGCGGAAAAATAGACTCGTAGCAAATCAGCGGCAGAATAGGTGGAACGCCGGGCGCGGTCAGCAATCTCGAAGAACGCCCCGAGTCAAACCCGCCTGGAATGGCGACGAATTGCGTGATTCCAAGCCGTGACAACAGATCGCCGAGCGGAAGATATTCCCCGAATGGAACGAGGTGGATCTTGTCGTAGGTTTCTTTGATTTCTCCACCGTAAATAACCTGGATGGAATTGAAGTATTTTGCTTTTTGACCATTGCCTTCGGCGCGGGCGGCGCCCGTCAACAGGATCGCGTTCTGGAGGCGCGCTCCCAGCAACGATAAAGTGGCGCCGTCGCGGGAGAGAATGAAAGGGAAGGATGATTCCGGCCAGAACAGGTGCGTGATATCGCCTACGCCATTCGTCTCGGGAGACGTCGCCCGGTCGGAAAGCGAAAGGTATTTCTCAAGCAACTGACTTTTGCGATCGGCGCGAAAATCATCAATCGCAATATTCGGCTGGATCAGACGGAGCCGAGCGCCCTTGACGTCGACACCCGGCGCCGACAGCCGGAGGACGCCGAACAGTCCTAAAAGCCCGAGTGCGACGATTGCGGCCACGGGGACAAATCTGCGATCCTGGTCAAGAAAGAGCGCCGGCGACGCGAAGATCAGCACTGAAAGGGTCGTCAAGCCATACAACCCCCAGATCGAAGCCGTCTGGGCAAGATACAGGTTTCCGCCCAGGATCATGCCAAAGTCGTTCCACGGAAAGCCCGTCAAAACGACGCCTCGCAGCCATTCAGAAGCGGCGAGGCCGGTCGCGAGAGCGAACACGCGAGAGGGACCAGGGGACCACAAAAGTCTCGCGAAAACAAAGCCTGCCGCAGTGAAAAAGGCCAGGAGCGCCGGCAGCCCGAGGACCCCGAGGGGCAAGGCCCAGGCGAAACGATCGCCATCGGCGAAAAACGCCACCCCCAGCCACCAAAGGCCCGCCACGAAATAACCGAAGCCGAGCCACCAGCCCGCGCCGGCTGACCGCTTCAGCATGGTCCACGTCGACACCCCAGCCGCACCGTCGAGCAACCAGACGGAGATGATCATCGGTATCGCAAAGGCCGGAAAGAAATTGACGGGAGCGAGAGCCAAAGCGCCCACGGCGCCGCCACAAAAAGCGATCAACCGCCGCGGCCATCCATCCGAAAGTGTCACCAACTGGCTGAGCGAGAACATGGGTGCTTTCAGGCAATGCC
>JAJXYV010000078.1 GCA_021780435.1 Pseudomonadota bacterium | reverse complement strand
CTCACGGTGGTCGACACCTTCTCCCGGTTCTCGCCGATCCTCGATCAGCGGTTCAGCTACGGAGGCGAGGACGTGGTGCGGGTTCTTGACCAGGCCTGCGCCGTTGTCGGCTATCCGAAGGCCATTCGCGTCGATCAGGGCTCCGAATTCATTTCTCGCGACCTTGATCTGTGGGCTTATCAGAAGGACGTCGTGCTCGACTTCTCACGGCCGGGCACGCCGACCGACAATGCCTTCATCGAATCGTTCAACGGCAAGTTTCGAGCAGAATGCCTCAACGCGCATTGGTTCATGAGCCTGGACGACGCCCGCGAGAAAATGGAGGATTGGCGTCGAGACTATAACGAGGTCAGACGCGCAAAGCGCGATCGGCAACAAGCCCCCGATAATGCTGATAAACGGCGCATCGACGCATCCCGCGCCATGAGCCAAAACGCCGAAAATTCCAGTTACGACTGGCCCAATTTCAGGGGGCGCGTCAAAGGCAGGAAAACTCTATCCGCCGGCGGTCCACAAAACGGGGGCAGATCAAATGGCGCATTGCATGTGGCGTATTTACAACGAGTTAATAAAATCTTGACGGGCTCTGGCAAATGTGGCGATTTCGTGTTGTGAAAAGTTAATTTTCTTTTAATATTCAAGAAAAAGACGGCGCGGCGAGCCAGCTTCCTCAACGTAATGTGGACCGAGTTTCAGCTGTTCGCGGGGGTGGACATGCCAGTTGAGAAAAAGGGCGCCGCCAGCGCCGCTTTCGCGTTCCGTGCGCCACACGCGGCTTTGCCGCTCGCCTCGATCTCCATTCCGGGCGTATCAATCTCCGCACAGGCAAGTTCATCCCTGAGTGAATCGACCGAAATTTGCGACCGGTCCATCGGGCGCGCGCCACGCGGCTCCGGTCGAGCCCTCGTCTGCGCGCGGCGGCGGATCGCGGTCAGCTGGACCTTGTCGGTCTTTTGTTTTGTCGTCGTCGGGCTGATGTCGCGGACGGCGTATGCGCAATGTCTCGGCGGCGGCGGAACGACGACCTGTTCCGGAAATCCTGCGACTTTTCCATCGGGCGGCGCGACCACTGTCGGCAGCGACACGACCCTCGATGTCAATAGCCTGACCGGCAATATCGCGCCCATCGGCGGCGTCGCCGGCGCGTCGGTGGTGTTCGCGCCGGGGCCCGCGAGCAATGGGTCGGTTTCCTTCGCGGGCATTCCCAACAGCAACGCGAGCAATGGGGCGTCCCAACCTGATGTGAACGTCAATTTCGTCGGGTCGGGCGGCGCCTTCCAGGTCAATTCGAGCGGGCTCGGCATCGTGGCCCAGTCCAGCGGACAGGCTGGCGGCAATGGCGGCACGGG
Organism: Pseudomonadota bacterium; assembly: GCA_021780435.1. Lineage (GTDB taxonomy): Bacteria > Pseudomonadota > Alphaproteobacteria > Rhizobiales > Beijerinckiaceae > Rhodoblastus. The sequence goes on along the minus strand of JAJXYV010000078.1, from coordinate 18,847 downwards.
TTACGGCGCGACAATTCCACTCCCCCCCTTCGTCCTCCCGGGCCTTGGCGGCAATGGCGGGTCCGGCGGCAATGGCGGCGCCGCGACGATCGTCACGACCGGATCGGGCGTCATTATGACTTCCGGCGACAACAATCACGGCATCATGGCGCTGAGCACCGGCGGCGCCGGCGGCAACGGCGGGGCCGCGATTACCATTCTCGGCGTTATCGGCGAGGGCGGCAACGGCGGCAATGGCGGCAACCCGGGCGCCGCGAGCGTGACGAACGTCCTTGGGATATTGACTTCGGGGAATGGGGCTGCCGGCATCTGGGCGCAAAGCGTCGGCGGCTCGGGCGGGGCCGGCGGCTCCGCCGGCGGCAGCATCATCAATGAGGGCGGCACGGGCGCCGCGGCGTCGTCCGGCCAGGCCGTGCAGGTTACGAATTCCGGCGCGATTTCGACGCTCGGAACCAATGCGGTCGGCATTTTCGCGCAATCGGTTGGCGGTTTCGCCGGCTCGGGCGGCGGGGCCTTCGGCCTGTTCTCGTTCGGCGGCAGCCCAAGCAGCGCGGGCAATGGCGGCGTCGTGAATGTGACGACCAGCGCCGGAGCGACCATTTCGACGGCGGCCGCCGGTGCGACCGGCATTTTCGCGCAATCGGTTGGCGGCGGCGGCGGCTCGGGCGGAGCGGGCGGCGGTCTGGTAGGCTTCGGCGGCACGGGCTCGACGGGAGGCTCGGGCGGCAAGGTCACGGTCATAAGCGATGAGGCCATCAAGGTCGGCGGCGATCTGGCGTCGGGCATTTTCGCGCAATCGGTCGGCGGCGGCGGCGGCACGGCCGGCGTTGGCGCAGGGCTTGTCGGCGTTGGCGGAAATGGCGGCGGCGGCGGCAACGCCGATGCGGTCAGCGTGACCAATACGGCGCGGATCGACATCGGCGGGAGCGGGTCGTTGAGTCCGACGAGCGGACAATCGATTGATGCCGCGGGCATCTATGCGCAGTCGGTCGGCGGCGGCGGCGGCAACGGCGCGCTCGGCGTTGGCCTGGTCGGCGTGGGCGGAACGGGCGGCGCGGCCGGCAATGGCGCGGCGGTCACGGTGACCAACAGCGGCGATATCATCCACGGGCCCTGCGCGAACTGCACCGAGGCGCCGACTATTTTCGCCCAGTCGGTTGGCGGAGGCGGCGGCGACGGCGGGTCGGCCGGCGGATTGGTCGCTGTTGGCGGCAATGGCGGCGGCGGCGGCGTCGGCAGCACAGTCACCGTCGCCAACTCGGGCAATCTGGCGGCGGTCGGCCAATATGCGCCGGGCATTTTCGCGCAGTCAGTCGGCGGCGGCGGCGGCAACGGCGGCACTTCCGTCGCCGTTGGCCTGTTTGTCAGCGTGGCTGTCGGCGGCCAGGGCGGCTCGGGCGGCAATGGCGGCAATGTGTGCGTCAACGGCGATCCGACCTGCTCGACGCTCGGATCGAGTATCGCCGCCAGATCGATCACCACCAATGGTTTCCGGTCGCCCGGCATATTCGCGCAATCGGTTGGCGGCGGCGGCGGCAATGGCGGCGGAGCGATTTCGCTCTCCGGCGGCGTCTATGGCAGCGCGTCCTTCGCCATTGGCGGACCCGGTGGCGGCGGCGGCCTGGGCCAGAACGTTTTCGCCGGCGCGAACGGCTCCATCGGGACATCCGGAGACTATTCGCCCGGCATTGACGCGTCGTCGATCGGCGGCGGCGGCGGCAATGGCGGTTATGCGATATCGGCGACGGGCGGCGCGACCTATGGTTCGCTCGCGTTGTCGTTCGGCGGTTCCGGCGGTTCGGGAAGCAAGGGCGGCGCGGTCATTGTCGACAGCGCGGCGGATATTTCCACGGACGGCGCATTCTCTTCCGCGGTCAGCGCAAGGAGCATCGGCGGCGGCGGCGGCAACGGCGGATTTACGGTCGGGGCTGCCGGGACCACCGGGGCAGGCATTGCATTGACCTTCGGCGGCGCGGGTGGGGCGGGGGCTGACGCCGGGACGGTCAACGTCACAAGCGTCGGGAATCTGACGACCGGCCAGATGGGAAATTATACCCAGAGCGCCAATTCGGATGGCGTTTTCGCACAGTCGGTCGGCGGATCGGGCGGCAGCGGCGGATTTGCGATTTCGGGCAGCGGCGGCGCGCTTGGCAATGTAAGCCTCGGTCTTGGCGGCGATGGCGGCAATGGCGGCAATGGCCAAGCCGTGACGGTGAACAACAATACGCTGGCCACGATCGGCAACCGCATCGCCACCTATGGCGCGAATTCCGACGGCATTTTCGCTCAGTCGATCGGCGGTTCGGGCGGCGACGGCGGCTTTTCCGTCGCGGCCGGCGGCGGGGTCTATGCATCGATCAATCTGGCCTTCGGCGGTCATGGGGCTGGCGGCGGCGACGGCAACGCCGTGCAGGTGACGAGCTATGGCGCGATCACGACCTATGGCGACAAGTCGAGCGGCATCGTTGGCCAGTCCGTCGGCGGCGGCGGCGGCAATGGCGGATTCGCGGCGGCGGCGGGCGGCGCCGAATATGGCGCCTTGAGCCTCGGCCTTGGCGGCAATGGCGCGCAAGGCGGCAATGGCGGCGCGGTGACGATCGGCAATGACGGGGCCATCGCCACGCACGGCATGCAGTCGGACGGCATTTTCGCACAGTCGCTCGGCGGCGGCGGCGGCAATGGCGGGCTCGCGGTCACCGCAGCGGGCGCGCAATATGCGTCGCTGGCGCTGAGCTTTGGCGGCAGCGGCGGCAACGCCGGCGTCGGCGCAGCCGTCAAGGTCGATTCGACCGGGGCGATCACAACCACTGGCGACCAATCCACCGGCATTTTCGCGCAGTCGATCGGCGGCTCCGGCGGCAATGGCGGCGCGGCGATTTCCGGCACGTTGACCCTTGAAACGGGTTTCAGCGGCAATCTGTCGATGGCGGTCGGCGGCAAGGCTGGCGATGGCGCGACCGGCGGGACGGTGCATGTCGGCAACACGGGCGACATCAGCACCTCCGGCCTCAACGCCGCCGGCATCCTGGCCCAATCGATCGGCGGCTCCGGCGGCAATGGCGGCTTCAGTGGAGCGCTCAACCTTGCCGGCGGCGGCGCGACCTTCACCAGCAGCGTCGGCGGCAATGCAGGCGCGGGCGACAAGGCCAGCGCGGTCGATGTCGAGAGCGCCGGCAATATCTCGACCGCGAAGGCGAATTCGGTCGGCATTTTCGCCCAGTCGGTCGGCGGCGGCGGCGGCAATGGCGGATTCTCGCTTCTGCTTGCGGCGAGCTACGACGGGACATCCGGCCCGACGCCCAAGACGGTCGGCGGCGCTGGCGGATCCACCGGAACCGGCGGCGCGGTCAGCGTCACCAGCAACGGCACGATCACGACCTTGGGCAATCTTTCCGACGGCATTCTCGCCCAGTCGGTCGGCGGCGGCGGCGGCCGCGGCGGCTTCTCGATTGGCGCCAACCTCTCCTACAGCGGATCGACCGACATCAATTCGGTCGGCGGGAACGCAGGGTCGGGCGCTGACGCTAACCAGGTGCATGTGAGCGCGATCGCCGGTTTCTCCGACCCCAATCACCCCGGATTCTCGGTCTATACGACCGGCGATAATTCGGTCGGCATTTTCGCCCAGTCGATTGGCGGTGGTGGCGGCAATGGCGGGTTCAGCATCGCCGGCAGCCTCAACGCCGGAGGCGCCGCCAACGGCAGCACGGTCGGTGGCACGGGCGGCGCGGCGGGCAATTCGCTGAATGTCGGCGCCTACGGGAACGCCGGCTACAAACCTGCAGTCGAGGTCGACAACACCGGCTATATCTATACGGGCGGGCGGAATTCGAGCGCGATCGAGGCGCAGTCGATTGGCGGCGGAGGCGGCGACGGCGGCTTTTCCGTCGGCGTCTCGGGCACGATTTCGGACAGCGCCTCCAAGCTGCAATCGGTTGGCGGCGGCGCGGGCGCGGCGGGCGCCGCCGGCGACGTGATCGTCAATAACAACAATTCCGTCAATTCGACCTCGGCCATCATCACGGCGGGCGACCTCTCCTATGGCGTCCTCGCGCAGTCGATTGGCGGCGGCGGCGGCAACGGCGGCTTTGCGATCTCGGGCTCGCTCTCGACCGGCGGCGGCGCCGAGGCCAACGCCACGGGCGGCGCGGGCGCTGGCGGAGGCAACGCCGGCCTCGTCATGGTCACGAGCGGCGGCGCGATCGTCACGGGCGCCACGATCAACGGATCGGGACAGGTTGTGGCTTCCGGCGGCGGCCAGGGCTCGGTCGCCATTCTCGCGCAATCGATCGGGGGCGGCGGCGGCAATGGCGGCTTCGCCGGCGGCCTGGCGCTCGGGATCGGCGGGGACGCGACGACCAATTCCACCGGTGGTTCCGGCGGCCACGCCGGCGACGCCGGCAATGTCACGGTCACGACTCTGGCCGGCTCGACCGTCCTGACCTATGGCGACAATGCCGCGGGCATCCTGGCGCAATCGGTCGGCGGGGGCGGCGGCAACGGCGGATTCGCCATTGGCGCGGGCTTCACCAATTCCGATGGCAAGAGCGCGACCAACTCGACAGGCGGCCAGTCCGGCGCAGGCGGCAAGGCGGGCGACGTCAGCGTGACCAACGCGGCGTCGGTGACGACATTCGGCTATCTCTCCAATGGCGTGGTCGCCCAGTCGATCGGCGGCGGCGGCGGCAACGGCGGCTTCGCGGTTTCGGGCGCCCTCGCGCTTGGCGGCGATGCGAGCGCCAACGCCACCGGCGGATCCGGCGGCGCGGGCGGCGACGCCGGCGCGGTCACGGTGGCGAACACCGGCGCGATCGAGGTCAACAAGCTGGGAACGATCGGCCTTCTCGCTCAATCGATCGGCGGTGGCGGCGGCAATGGCGGTTTCGCGGGCGGCGTGAGCTTTTCGAACAGCGGCGACGTGAAGAACACGGTCGGCGCGGGCGCGGGCGGCGCGGCGGGCGACGGCTCCAGCGTGAACGTGACCAATAGCGCCGCCATCACGGCCAATGGCGCACAGGGCGTCGGCATACTGGCGCAATCGGTCGGCGGCGGCGGCGGCAACGGCGGCTTCGCCTTGTCCGGCGCCATTTCGTCCTCCGCGGCTTCGGAGAGCAACAGCGTCGGCGGCGCTGGCGGCGGCGCCGGCAAGGGCGCCGACGTGACGGTGACCAACAAGGTTGGCGGAGCGATCACCACGAGCGGGGCGATGGCCTACGGCGTGCTTGCCCAGTCGATCGGCGGATCTGGCGGCAACGGCGGCTTTTCGATCGGCGGCGCAATCTCGCTTGGAGGGAATGCGACGTCGACCGTGGGCGCGGGCGCGGGCGGCGGCGGCGGATCGGCTGGCGTGGTCAATGTCGATAATTACGACAAGATCGCCACCAACGGCGCACAGAGCACGGCGATCTTCGCCCAATCTGTCGGCGGCGGCGGCGGCGCGGGGGGATTTGCCGGCGGCTTGAGCTTCTCCAGCAGCGGCGACGTCAATAATAACGTGGGCGGCGGCAGCGGCGGCGCGGGCAGCACCCCATCCGATGTCACCGTGAACAACCATGCCGGCGCGTCCATCGTCACCAACGCCGATAATTCGATCGGCATTCTGGCGCAGGCGGTCGGCGGCGGCGGCGGGCAGGGCGGCTTTTCGATCGCCGGCGGCATATCCGCCGGCGGCAACGCCATGTCGCAGAGCGTGGGCGGCAATGGCGGCGCCGGCGGTTCGGCGTTCGGGACGCTTGTCGCCGTTGCCAACGACGGGTCGATCAACACCGCCGGTTCGAACAGCATCGGCATCGTGGCGCAATCGATCGGCGGCGGCGGCGGCAACGGCGCCTTCGCAATCGACGGAGCCTTCTCCAACAGCGGGAGCGTGAAGAACCAGGTCGGCGCGGGCGCTGGCGGCGCAGCGGGCGACGCCGGCGACGTGCAGGTGACGAACAGCGGCGCGATCTTCGCCCAAGGCGCCAAGAGCACGGGCATCCTGGCGCAATCGGTCGGCGGCGGCGGCGGCAATGGCGGCTTCGCCATCAGCGGCGGCTTCTCCACTTCGGCGGCTTCCGAAACGGATAATGTCGGCGGCGCGGGCGGCGGCGCCGGCAAGGGCGGCGACGTCACGGTGACGAACAATGTCGGCGGGACGATCACCACCAACGGCGCGATGTCGTATGGCGTCATCGCCCAGTCGATCGGCGGCTCCGGCGGCAATGGCGGGTTTGCGATCGGCGGCAGCATCGCGCTCGGTGGCGATGCGACCGCGAAGGTCGGCGGCGGCGCGGGCGGCGGCGGCGGTTCAGCCGGCGTCGTCACGGTCGACAATTACGACAAGATCGCCACCAATGGCGGGCAAAGCACCGGCATTGTCGCGCAGTCGATCGGCGGCGGCGGCGGCAACGGCGGCTTCGCCGGGGGCTTGAGCTTCTCCAGCAGCGGTTCGATCAACAACAGCATCGGCGGCGGCAGCGGCGGCGCTGGCAGCACTCCATCAGACGTCACCGTCAACAACCATTCCGGCGCGTCCATCGTCACCAACGCCGATAATTCGATCGGCATCCTGGCGCAGGCGGTTGGCGGCGGCGGCGGGCAGGGCGGCTTCTCGATCTCGGGCGGGGTCTCGAACGGCGGCGGCATGTCGCAGAGCGTCGGCGGCAATGGCGGCGCCGGCGGATCGGCGGCGGGAACGACCGTGACCGTCAGCAACGACGGCAGGATCACCACCAACGGCGCCAACAGCATGGGCATTTTCGCCCAGTCGGTCGGCGGCGGCGGCGGCGTGGGCGGCGTCTCGGTCGCCGGCGTCATGGATAGTTCCGGCGGCGCGCAGGCCTCGGTCGGCGGCAGCGCGGGCGGCGGCGGCGGCGCGGCCGGCGACGTCAAGGTCACGAACAGCGGCGTGATCACCGTCAATGGCGCTGGGTCTGTCGGCGTCTACGCCCAGTCGGTTGGCGGCGGCGGCGGCGCGGCGGGCTTCGCAGGCGCGTTCAATTTCTCGGGCGGCGGCGCGCTGTCCAACAAGGTCGGCGGCGGCGGCAACGGCGGCGCTGGCGGCAATGTCACGGTCATCAGCACCGGTTCGATCATCACCAACGGCCAGGATTCGGTCGGCGTGATGGCCCAGTCGATCGGCGGCGGCGGCGGCTCGAGCATTTTCTCGATCGCCCAGCAGATCAATTCGCTCACCCAGGACTACATGTCGATCGGCGGCGGCGGCGCCGGAACCCAGGGCGCCAATGGCGTGGTGACGATCCAGGTCTCGGGCGGGACGACCTCGACGGTCGGCGATCTTTCCTATGGCTTGCTCGCGCAGGCCATAGGCGCGGGCGGCGGCGCGGCGGCGCTGTCCGTGCCCGATCCGCTCACCATCGGGGCGGGGGGCAATGTCACCGTCCTCGGCGCGTCCGGCTCGATTTCCGGCAACGGCAATCCGATCAATTCCACCAACAGCAACGCGACCTACACCACCGGCGTAGGCGCGATTGGCCTGCTCGCCCAGACCATTGGCGGCGGCGGCGGCAGTGGCGGCGTGACCGGCGACGTCGTCTTCACGGCGCCCGGCCCGATCACGATCACGGCCGGCGGATCGACGACCGGCGGCGGCATGGGCGGCGTTCTGCAATTCGCCAATACGGCGACGACGATCCAGACCGGCGGCGGCGCGGCGATCGCCAGCGGCGACGCAGCGGTCGGCTTGCTCGCCCAGACCATTGGCGGCGGCGGCGGCGCGGCCATCGACGCCTTCGGCAACGTGACCGGCTCGGCGGGTCTTGTCTCGCTCACTCTCGGCGGCTCGGAAGGCGCGGCGGTGAATCCCGATAATGGCGGCGCGCTGACCCTGTCGAGCGGCGGCCAGATCACGACCTACGGCCGCTTCGCGCCGGGATTCGTCGGCCAGACCATCGGCGGGGGCGGCGGCTTCGCGGCCGTCACGGCGGCGACGGGTCTCTCCGCCACCGGCGTGCAATTTGCCCTGGGCGCGACGGGCGGCGTCGGCGGCGCTGCGGATCCGAGCCAAAGTTCGACCTGGACCCTGAACGCGGGCTCAATCGCCACGTCGGGCAAGCTTTCGGATGCGGCCGTGGCGCAAGCCATCGGCGGCGGCGGCGGCCTTGCGGGATTTGTCTCCGACGGATCGCAAAATCCCGTCCTGAGCGGCGTCGCGCTCGGCGCATCGGCCGGAACAGGCGCGGGCTCTGTTGTGACCTTCAAGAGCCAGAGCGCGATCGCCACCACGGGCGTCGGCGCGGCGGGCCTCATCGCGCAGTCGATCGGCGGCGGCGGCGGCGTGGCGCAGGCCTATGGCGTTTCCGGCGCAGGCCCTGTGACGTTGGGCGCCAGCGGCGGGGCTTCCGGCTCGGGCGCCGCCGTGAACGTCACGTCCAATGCGACGATCACGACCTCGGGGACATACGCTCACGGCATCGTGGCGCAGTCGATCGGCGGCGGCGGCGGCTTCTTCCAGGCGTTCGACGGGGCCGGCGCGCCCCTGAGCCTCGCGGTGAATGGCGGCGGCGGCGCGGGCGGCGATTCAGGGGCCGTGAATGTCCAGATCGCGGCGGACATCGTCACGACCGGCATGGGCGCTCATGGCGTGGTCGCCCAGTCGATCGCCGGCGGCGGCGGTCTGGTCGGCGGCGGCGCGCTCGCGAGCAGCCTCCCGGCGAACGGCTCCTTCGCCGGCAGCGCCGGCGGCGTGGGCGTTGCGAATATCGTGACCGTCAACACCCAGGCCAATGTCATCGTCTCGGGCGTCGATTCGACGGCCATCCTGGCCCAGTCGGCTGGCGCGACTGGCCTCGGCGGCGCGATCGGCGTCACCCTCGGCAATGGCGCGCTCGGCACGAACCAGGGCGTCGTTGGCGGCGCCGGCGCGGGCAATGCGGTCGCCCTGCTGGGCGGCGCGGCGAATTCGCTGGTGAGCTACGCCACCCTGACCACGCAGTCGGGCCTGAGCGGCATGACAATCACCGGTGGCCTCGGCGGCGACAACGTGACGAACTACGGCCACTTGATCGGTTCGCTGAATCTCGGCGGCGGCGCCAATTCGCTGTTCAACGGCCCCTATCGCTCGACGCTCAATCCGACCAATTTTGCGGGCGTTTACGATTCGGGAGCGACCATCTACCTCGGCGCGGGCAATCTCTTCACCAATTCGGGCCTGCTGTCGCCGGGCTATCTGCTCAATGTTTTCACCTCGAACGAAACCGGCAATTTCGCCCAGGTCGCGTCGGGCTCATGCGGGAGCTTCGGCTCGCCCACCAGCGCTTGCGGTTATTTCGGCATGGACCTCGATTTGAGCAACCAGACCGGCGACCGCCTCAATGTGACGGGAACGGCGAGCCTTGGCGGCGCCGTCGTGGTCGACGTCATGAATCCCGGCATGGCGCTTCCCGGCGCGCATGACGTGACCATCATCGACGCCAATGGCGGAGCGACGATGGCGGGCGTGCAATTGCAGACCTTCCAGACCGCGGTCGCGACCTATTCGCTGACCCAGCCGAATCCGAATGACATCGATCTGCACTATGTGATCGACTTTTCGCCGCAGGGTCTGACGCAAAACCAGCATTCGGTCGGCAACGCGGTCAACGCCATCCAGACAGCGCGTGTTTCTCCGGCCTTCACCCCGATTGCGGCGGCGTTGTTCTACCAGCCTGACGTCGCAACTCTGGGCACGGTTTATAACTCGCTTTCGGGCGAGGGTGTCGCCGCCGCCGAACAATCGGCTTTCGCGTCGAACGACCGGTTCCAGTCAAGCGTGGCGCGGCAGTTGAATTTCTGGATCACGGGCGACGAAGCGCATGACCCGAACGCCCGGCTGTCGAGCGATCAGTTCATGAGCTACGCCGGGCAGGACGACGTCGGCTCTCCAGCCTTCGCCAATTTGAAATCGCCGGCGACTTATGCCGCGCCGCGCAGTTGGCGCGCTTGGGCGACCGGTTTCGGCGGCTCCTCGAACTATCCCGGAAATGCGTCGGTCGGCTCGGCGAGTGTCAATGAGGATGGCGCCGGCTATGCCGCTGGCGTCGACTACCAGATCGACAACGATGGCCTCCTCGGTCTGGCGGGGGGCTACACCAGGTCCGGCTTCTCTGTTCCGGATCGCTGGACCTCCGGGACGGTGGAAGGCGGGCATGTCGCGGCCTATGGCGCCGTCCGTGGCGGCGCCGCCTATCTGCAGGCGAGCTTTGGCGGCGATTTCTTCAGCAACAATGAAACGCGGGCGGCCTTTATCCCCGGCGCCAACCTGCCGTCGCTGTTCGGAACGCCGATCGCCGCCGTGCAGGGCTTCTCGGAACGGCCGAGCGGCTCCTTCGACAGCCAGTCGTGGAGCGGTTCCTTCGAAACGGGCTATCGAACCCGATACGGCGGCTTCGACGTGACGCCCTATCTCGGCGCCCAGTTCAGCATTCTGAACATGAGCGGCTTCACGGAAAACAATTTCGGCGCGCCAAGCGTGATCGGCCTGGCCTATCAGCAACATTCCGTCGTCACCGCGCCGACATTCGTGGGCTTGCAGTTCTCGCGCTCCGTCGACCTCGGCTATGGCATGAGCCTCTATGGTTGGCTCAGGGTGGCGTGGAGACATGAGCTCGATCCCACGCGTTCGATCGAAGCGGCTTTCATTTCCGCGCCAGGCTTCAATTTCTTGATCAACGGCGCGCCGGGCGTGGCCAACATGGCTCGCATCGACACGGGCGTTCGTCTGGCGGTCGCCCGAAATGTCAGTCTTTTCGGCGTTTTCCAGGGCGACTTCGGTTCGGGAAGCCGCAATGTGACCGGTTCGGGCGGTCTTCTTGTCAGTTGGTAGAAGGGGCGCGATCTCCTATAAGCGATCGGCTCCGGCTTTCCGGGCCCGATATTTTCTCCGCGCAGGTGAGGGTTGTGATGCGTTCGCCGTCGACAAAGGTTCTGCTTGCCCTGGGGCTGGCTACAGGGCTGTGGACCACTGCGTTCTCGGCAGGGGCGCAGCCAGCGAAGCCGGCGGAGCAAAAGCCCGCGGCGGCTCCGGCTCCGGCGCCTGTCGGCGTCGAACCGCAAACGACCACCGCGAGCTTCGGCGACTGGGTTCTGCGTTGCCAGCGCACGGGGACCGACAAGGAGGCCACGCGGATCTGCGAGGTCGATCAAACCATCCAGGTGCAAGGCCAAGCCGCGCCGATCGCCCAGATCGGCTTCGTGCGGATGCAGAAAAATGAAGCGCCGCGTCTGACGTTGGTGCTCCCCGTCAATGTTTCCTTTCCGAGTTCGCCGAAGATTGCGACGGACGGCAAGGAGCCAATCGAATTGGCCTGGCGCCGTTGCGTGCCCGCCGGCTGCATCGCCGAAGCGACGCTGCGCGACGAAACCGTGCGCCAATTGAAGGCTCTTCAGGGCGCAGGAAAAATTGAATCGAAGGACGCCGGCGGCCACGATTTCAGCCTCGGCCTTTCCTTCCGCGGTTTGAGTCAGGCCATGGACGCCTTGGCCAAAGAGCCATGAGCGGTCATCGCGTCCCGTCTCGCGGCGCCAAGAGTTGAAGATTTTCTTTTCATTCCGGCCGTTTTCGACGTCGCCATTCGACCGCGGAGCACAGCTTTACAATTTCCACACATATGTGCGTGCGGGTGACAAAAATTAGGCTGGCGGAGCAGGGGACTGGGTTTGAATCCCGCCACTCCGGCCGCGCCTGCGCAAAAAACGACCGTGCATATCCCTTCTCTCGTTATTTTAGTCGCCGTCCGGCCGTTCGGTGATTAAATGGATTCATCATTGGAGGAATCACCTTGATGACCGGGGCTGGTTCATCGGCCGAAGAAGCGCTTCGCATCTGCGCGCTCTTGCCCGAGGCGGAGACGGCGCTTTCGACGCTTCAATGCGCCGCCGCGGCGGGTCGGGGCTTTGCTTCTGAAATCTGCGCCGTCCATGTCGGCTTTGACGCGCGGCGCGCTGTGGCCGACGCCGAAGAGGTCGAGGTTCAGCAATTGCGCGATCTTTATGAAGGTCCGCCGGAGGCGCGCGCCGCGCGGGTCAAGGCCGTCGTCGACAGTTTTAGCGCCTCGACGCCCGCCGCGCCGGCGATTCGCTGGCATGACGATCCGGGCGACGTCGCCGCCATGGTCGCGTTGGAGACCTATGGCGCCGATCTGATCGTCATCAGCCGGCCAATTCATCTGGACGCCGCAGACGCCTTCCATAGCGCGCTTTTCGGCGCCCATCGCCTTGTCCTTGTCGCTCCGCGCGACGTTTCGGCGGCGGAAGCGACGACCGGCCGCCATATCGCGATCGGCTGGAAGCCGGGAGGGTCGGTTGAGGCGACGATCGAAGCCGCCTTGCCCTGGCTGAAGCGCGCTGGGAAAATCACCGCGCTCTGGGCGCGAAAGGCCGGGGTCGCGCCTTATGATTCGAGCGCGCGCGCCTTTTTCGAGCGGCTCGGGCTCGATGTCGAGATCGCGCCGCTGCCGCGATCCGATGGGAGCGTCGGTCACGACCTGCTTGTGGAAGCCGCGGTTCGGGGCGCCGACAGTCTTCTGATCGGCGCCTCTACTCACGGCGGCTGGTGGGAGGCGATCTTCGGCGGCGTGACCCGCGATATTCTCGCCGAAGCGCAAATCCCCGTGTTCCTGATGCGGGCGCCGTGAGCGGTCCTATGTCGTCGAACGCCTCCCGCCTGCACGCCTTCGCTCACCTCTGGCCGGGCGTTCCTCTCGCGCTCGGTTCGGCGATCCTGTTCGGCCTCACGGCGCCGCTGTCAAAGCTCCTGCTTGGCCGCTTCGATCCGCAACTTCTGGCCGGCGTCCTCTATCTCGGCGCGGGAATCGGATTGGCTGGGTTCCATTTCGGGCGGCGGCTTTTCGACTTGCCCGCGCCCGATGCGCCCCTGCGCCGCTCGGACCTTCCTTGGCTCGCCGCCGTCGTCCTGTTCGGCGGCGTGCTCGGGCCTCTGTTGCTGATGGCGGGCCTGAGCGAGACCAGCGCCGCCAACGGTTCGCTGCTCCTCAATCTCGAAAGCCTGATGACCATGGCCATCGCCTGGGTCGTCTTCCGCGAGAATGTGGATACCCGCCTATTCGTCGGGGCCATGGCCATTCTCGCTGGCGCGCTCGTTCTTTCCTGGCAGGGGCGGGGGCTGGCGCTCGACAAGGGCGCGGTTCTGGTGGCCGGGGCCTGTCTCGCCTGGGGGATCGACAACAATCTCACCCGCAAGTTGTCTTCCGCCGATCCCGTTTCGATCGCGGCGATCAAGGGGTTTTTCGCCGGTTCGGTCAATGCGGCGACCGCATTGGCGCGCGGGGCCGCAGCGCCGGATGCGGCGCTGACGGCGGGGGCCGCGCTGCTGGGCTTTTTCGGGGTCGGGGTCAGCCTGGTCCTGTTCATCCTCGCGTTGCGGCGGTTGGGCGCTGCGCGCACCGGCGCCTATTTCGCGCTCGCGCCCTTCATCGGCGCCGTGGCTTCGATCGTCCTGCTTGGTGAGGCGCCGACGCCGCGCCTGCTGGCCGCGGGCGCCCTGATGGGGCTCGGCCTCTGGCTGCATCTGGCCGAACGGCACGAACACGCGCATGTCCACGACGGGCTGGAGCACGAGCATGCCCATGTTCATGACGAACACCACCAGCATAGCCACGACGGGCCGGTGACCGAGCCTCATTCACATCGGCATCGCCACGAAAGGCTCGTCCACGCCCATCCGCATTTTCCGGACTTGCACCACCGCCACACCCACGAGTGACGGCCCCCGGCAGGCTCATGAGGCATTTTTCGCATAGGCCTCGTGCATCTTCAGCGCGAGCGCGGAGGCTGCGTCGGCGTCGGTGACGATCTCGATATAGACGCCCGTTTCCGCGCGGCTGGCGGCTTCCAGCGCGCGGTCGAATTCGGCGCAGGTTTCGACGCGGGCCGTGAACCAATCTTCGCAGCCGAAGGCTTGCGGAAGCAGGTGATAGCGCCAGCGCGCGATGTCGTTATAGGCGCTCTCGGGCTCCCGGCACAAAAGGCGCTCGATGAGATAGCCTGAATTGTTGACGACGAAGACGACCGGTTTCAGCCCCCGGCGGGCGAACTGGCTGATCTCCTGGACCGTGAACTGGTGGGCGCCGTCGCCGGTGAGCAGGACGACGCGCCGCTCGGGCGCGGCGACCGCCGCGCCGAAGGCGGCCGGGGTCGCCCAGCCGATCGAGCCCCAAAGGGTCTGGTTGTAGAAATTCGCGCCGGTCGGCATCTGGGCGAAACCGAGGCCCATGGAGGCCGTGCCGGTTTCCGCGATCAGGATGTCGTTTTCGCGCAGGAACGCTGCGAGGCGGGGAAAAAGCGCGCCCGCGTCGATCCTGTCGTCGCCGGCGCCGGTGGCCGCGCCCAGCGTCTTCGGCGCGATCATCGGCCAGTCGCGGCGCGGCAGGCGCGTGGTCAGCGCCTTGAGGAGGTCGGCCAGTTCGACATTGAAGAAGGTTTTTTCGCCGACGCGGACGCGATGCTTGCCGACCGAAATGGTTTTTGCCGGATCGAGCCGCGAGGTGAAGCCGCCGGTGTTGAAATCGGTCATCAGCGTGCCGACGGCGAGCACCATGTCGGCCTCTTCGACGAAGGCCCGGACTTCCGGCTGCATCAAAGCGCCGTCATACATGCCGACGTAGCCGGGATGGGTTTCGTCGAGCACGGATTTGTCCATGAACATGGTGGCGAAGGGCAGGCCCGAGGCGTCGATCAGCTCGTGCAGGGCCGGCTGCAGCCCTGCGCGCGCGATCAGCACGCCAGGCAGGACGCAGGCCGAGCGGGCGCGCGCCAAGGCCTCGGCGATGGCCTCCGTCACATGGGCCAAGGCGTCGGGGTCGCTTTGCGGCGGCGCGATCGGCCGCGCCTCGCCGGCGACCGGGGCCGCGGCGAGATCGGCCGGAAAGGCCATATAGACCGGGCGCAGGTGATAGAGCGCCTCCGCGATCAGGCGCTCGGTCTCGTAGGCGACGTTCTGCGGCGTCATCACGGCATGGGCGCAGACGACCGGTTCGGACATGCGGCGGAACAGATCATATTCGCCGTTGCCGAGCGTATGGTGCATCAGGGCGTGGGATTCCTGGATCGTGATCTTGGGCGTCCCGACCAGATGAAACACCGGCAGATGTTCGGCATAGGCTCCGGCGACGCCATTGATCGCACTCAGTTCGCCGACGCCGTAGGTGGTGCAGAGCGCGCCGGCGCCGCGGATTCGCGCATAGCCCTCGGCGGCGTAAGCGGCGTTCAGCTCGTTGCAGCAGCCGATCCAGTTCACGTCCGGATCGTGGCAGATGGCGTCGTTGACGGCGAAGGCGTAATCGCCGGGGACGCCGAAAACATCGGTGACGCCGATGTCGCGAAGCCGCCTGAGCACATGCTGGATGACCGTGGTCGCCATGCGAATCTCCCGTCGCCTCTGGCGCAGGATAGAACGAAGCCGCCGGTCGCGGACAGACATTCCCGCCATGGTGACGAATTCTTGGCAGGAAGGCGCGGGCGGAAATGGAAAGTTTTGCTTGGGGCCGATGGCCGGCGGCGCGTGTTTCCCCGGATACAACCTGACGCGCGAAATGCGCAAAAAGGGGGTGGAAATGCGCGGAAATCGGCCTGTTTTATGCAAATTCGCGTCGAATTTGCGCGATTTTTCACAGAAATCCGCAACCAAAACGCGAAGTTGCGGGCGCGCGGCGCGCGCCCGATGCGCTAGCCTGCGAAGGCCTCACCGGTCACGCCGCAGCCTTCGAGGAATTTACGGACCTGCGCCACGTCGTCCTTGGTGAGGCTGTGATGATTGCGGTGAAGGGTAATTTTCTGGCCATGCAGGGTCACTTCGACCCGGTTGCCGCTTTTCGCGTCGAGTTCCGCGCCGAGCGCGGTCAAAGCGTGTTCGGCATCCTTGAAGTCGATGTTGGTGCTGATGGGATGAACGAAGAAGGCGTGCAGAATCTTGCGGTCGTGATGGTTCACTTGGCCCTCGATCTTTTACGTCCTATTGACGTCAAGAGCATAAAACAAAGCATGAAAACGTCCATGACCCATATCATTTGGACCCATATCATTTGGACCCGCGCCAGTGGGTCCCATCTCATTATCGCGGGGAACGCCGATGCCGACGCCGCCTGGCTGTCCCGCTCTATTGGATGACGGACGCATGACCCATACGCCTGTGGTGACCCCGAAACTCATCAATTTTTCCTCGCCGCTCGCGGCCGCCTTGTCCTATTGGCGCTTCGGCTTCCAGGATTTCGCCTTTGTCCTCGGCATCGCCGGCCTGTTGCTCGGCGGCCTGTGGATCTGGGCCAGCTTTTTGATCGTGGTCGCGATCGTCATCGTCGGCAACGCCAAATTTCCCTACGACCTGACCGAGCCCGCCAATCCGCCGCAGGGCTTCCTCGATTTTCTCGCCCGCCTCGGCCTGCCGCTGATGCTCGCGAACGGGCTGCTGCTCGTCCATTATTTCACGACGGGCGACCCGCTCCACCTCATCGCGGGCCTCGGCCATGTCGGGATCGACCTCGACGCCGCGCGCGCGGCAAGCTCCCCCTTCGACAAGGCGATCGCCATTTTCTCGACCGGCTATCAATGGGGCGTCGGCCAGAGCACGGCCCATGAATTGTCGCACCGGCTTCATTCGCGAGGGGACCGCGCGATCGCGCAATGGACAGGGGCGCTGGCTTTCGAGCCGATCTTCTCGCTTCACCACCCTTATTGCCATCATCGCCTCGTGGGCCTGCCCCAAGATCCCGGGACGGCGTGGCGCGGCGAGAGCCTTTACGCCTTCATGCCGCGCAGCTTCATGGGCAATGCGGCTTTCGCCGCGCAGGCGGAAGCCGCGCGGATGAAGCGCCTCGGCCTGCCTTTTTTCTCGCTGCGCAACAGGTTCCTCACCGCCTGGCTGATCCCGCTGTTCTATGTCGCGGCCGTGCTCTTCATCGGCGGCCTGCCCGCGCTGCTGGCCTTTCTCGCCACGGCGCTGGTCGCGCGCGTCATTCTCGAAAGCGTGGCCTATCTCCAGCATTACGGCCTGCTGCGCGTCGAGGGCGAGCGCGTCGACGAGCGCCTTTCCTGGGACGTCTATCTCACCGTCACCTGCGCGATGCTCTACAATGTCTCGCGCCACAGCGACCATCACATGCACCCGCTGCGGCAAAGCGGCGAGCTGAAAATCTCGCCGCAAACGCCGAACCTGCCCTATACCTATTTCGCGCTGATCTTCATGACGCTCGCGCCGCCGCTCTATCGGCGGGTGATGCAGCCCTATCTCGACGATTGGGACCGGAATTTCGCGACCCCCGCCGAACTCGCCTATATGCGCGCCAACAACATTCCCCATGCGGAGCCGCTTCCCGCGAAATAGGAGCGAAAACGGCGGCGTCCGCGCGCGCCAAATGGCGCGCGGCAGGGCGCAAATCGGCCGGAAATGGCGCAAAGCCATTTGGAACAAGGGTTCCGTGACGCGTCACGTCCATTCGGACCCCGGGGCCGTCGGATCGCGGCCTGATCAACAAAATTCGCTATAAACGCCGAAAATTTCCTCTTCCCCAAAACTTGGTCTATGCTTTTGCCTCCTCGAAGAGGGAGACACCGATGAAAGCGAGAATTCTTGCGCTCGCGCTCACCGTTGCGGCGGGCGTCGGTCTGTCCGGTTGCGCGTCGGGCGGCTATTGTGATCCCGTTTATGGCTGTGGCTATGGCTCCGGCTATAGCTATGGCTATGGCCCCGGCTATGGCTATGGTTATGGCGGCTATCCCGGCTATTATTACGGCCCCGGCTATTCTTACTACGGCGGCTATGGCTGGGGTCATGGCGGCTGGGGTCGCGGCGGCTGGGGTCGTGGCGGCTGGGGTCGCGGCGTCTACGCCGGACGCGGCATGGGCATGCGCGCCGGCGGTTTTCGTCGCGGCG
Organism: Pseudomonadota bacterium; assembly: GCA_021780435.1. GTDB lineage: Bacteria > Pseudomonadota > Alphaproteobacteria > Rhizobiales > Beijerinckiaceae > Rhodoblastus. The sequence continues at coordinate 984 of JAJXYV010000078.1, read as the reverse complement.
GCTTCGCGCGTGGCGGTTTCAGCCACGGCGGCTTCCATCGTTAAGCGCATCGAAACGGGGCGGTTCGCGCCGCCCCACCCGTTGTGCGCCGCGCGCGCCGCCTTCTCCGGCCCCATAGCCCGTCTTGAGGCGGGCGTTCTTCACGCGCCCCTCGGGGCGCAGCGAGACGCGCCGGGCGCCGTCATTGCGCGCCGCGCCGCAGGTTCTTGAAAAGATTGCTGGATCAGCCGCTTCCGCTGGAAAGGTCACGCTAATGTGAAGCTTCGGCGGCCCTTATTGGTTTGCAATGCGAAAGCGCCGATCCTAGGCTCAAGGCGAGGGTTCATGCCTTTGTTTGGAGCGTCTTGGGTGAAGGCGGAACAGGCGACATTGCTCAAGGAGGCGCTGTTCGAGACCGATCATCTCGATCTCGCGCTGACGAAGGTCGCGGAGGGCCGGGAGGTTCTCTATCGCGGCCCGCATCAGGGCGCCTTTCGTTTCGAAAGTGTCAAGATCGCCGCCCTCAGGCGCTTCCGCGCCTCGGCCCGCGTCGCGTCCGTCCTCGGCATGGGGCGGGCGGAAGAGGCGGCCTTGCGGAAGTTTTTCGCCGGGGCGTGACGGGCGGAAGGCTCGGGTCGGCGCGACAGCCGAAATCGGAACAGCCAAAATCGGGCGGCGCGCATATTATGCGACTCGTAATGTCTCACCGTCATTGGCTTGCGTTCAGAGCCCTTCGGCGGGCGTGTCGCCTTCTTGTTCCGCCGCTGGCTGCCCGAGATTCTTGTTCGGGCCGGGCGATTTCCGCAACTGGGTCGCCATGGCCGTGATCCCGGCGAGCCCGCCGAGTTGCATGGTGTCGACCGCCGTGCTCGGCACAAGGACGATGGTCGCGTTCTCCTTCAAGCCTTCATAGAGCATGTTCATCGCGCGCAGGTGCAGGGCGGTTGGGTCGTCCGCATAGGACTTGGCCGCCTCCGCGAATTTCTCGGCGATCTGACGTTCGGA
>JAJXYV010000223.1 GCA_021780435.1 Pseudomonadota bacterium | reverse complement strand
AGATCGGCTTCGAGAAATATTTCATCCGCAAGATGCGCAAGGGCACCAGCGAGCCCTTCTACGAACACGCCGCCCTCAACATGCTCGGAATCGGAAAGCTCAAGGGCGTCAGCAAGGGGTGAATACGAGGCGCGGAGCCGACGACCGGCGCGCGTTCAGGACCATAAGGAAAAGACAATGACAGATCATCTCGATACCGACACCAACGCCAAGACCATGACGATCATCGTCACCAAAGGTTCACTCGACTGGGCCTATCCGCCGCTCATTCTCGCGACGACCGCAGCGGCCATGGGCGTTGACGTCACCCTTTTCTTCACCTTCTACGGCCTCGAAATCCTCAAGAAGAAGCTCGACCTGCAGGTGACCGCGCTCGGCAACGCCGCGATGAAGATGCCGATGATGGGCATGCATATGACAATGCCGAACATCATCAACATGCTTCCCGGCGTCGACGCCGGCGCGACCACGATGATGAAGAACCTCATCAAGAAGAAGGGCGTCGCCTCGATCGAGGACCTGCGTGAAGCGGCGATCGAATCGGACGTGAAGATCATCGCCTGCCAGATGACGCTCGACCTTTTCGAATACAAGCCGTCGGACCTGATCGACGGCGTCGTCCTCGGCGGCGCGGCGACCTATATGGAAAGGGCGCTCAAGTCCGACATCAACCTCTTCATCTGAAGCTGCCAACCAAACCAAACATGAGAGGAAACAATGGCTGACAAAACACTCGACGCCAAGGGTCTGAACTGCCCGCTGCCGATCCTGCGCGCGAAGAAGACGCTCAAGGAAGTCCCCGCCGGCGGAACCCTGGAAATTCTCGCCACCGATCCGGGTTCGGTCGCCGACTTTGCCGCTTTCTGCCGCACCACCGGCAACGAACTCGTCGAATCGACCTCCGACGGCGGCGTCTATCGCTTCGTGATCAAGCACGTCGCGTGACGCCTTCGGCGGCGTGGCTTAGCGACGCCGCCTTCCGTCTGAATACAAGACCGCCGTCGCAGACATCCTGCGGCGGCGGTTTTTATTTACCTGAGGCCCGTCGCTTTCGTGGAGCCGGGCCGCCGTTGGGATGCTGTGGAAATTCGCCCCCCGCGCACGACGACACGGACGAAACTTGAAGCCCCGCGGGCGGACCTCAGATGATCAAGGCACAGCGGAAAACAGCAGGAACACGCCGAAGATCACCAGATGGACCGCGCCCTGGAGGATCGTCGCGCGGCCGGTCGCCAGAGTAAGCGTGGAGACGAAGAGCGTCAGAATCAGCAAGGTCATGCCTTCGGCGTCGAGGCCGAGCGTCAGCTCCTTGCCGAGATAAAGCGACACGGCGGCGACGGCGGGAATGGTCAGGCCGATGCTGGCGATGGCCGAACCCAGCGAAAGATTGAGGCTGATCTGCAGCTTGTCGGCGCGCGCGGCGACCACTGCCGCGACGCTTTCCGGTAGCAGGACCAGAGCCGCGATGACTACGCCGAGGAAAGAAACCGGCAGACCGACCGACCGAATTCCATGTTCGAGCGCCGGCGAAAGGGTTTCCGCCAGCAGCACCACGCTGGCGAGCGACACGACCAGCATCACGCCGCTGAAAGCGGTGACCGCGCCGGAAGGCGGCGCCAACGCCTCTTCCTCGACCGCGTCGGAATCGACCATGAAATAGTCCCGATGGCGGACCGATTGGACGAAGACGAAAACGCCATAGAGCAGGATCGACAGAACGCCGACGAAGATCAGCTGGGTCGGTGAATATTGCGGACCAAGCCGGCTCACGGTGAAATTCGGCAGGACGAGGCAGACGATCGCAAGCGTCGCCAGCACGCTCAGGGCGGAGACCGTGCCGTGGATCCGAAAGCCCTGTTCACGGTAACGCGCCGCGCCAACGAGCAGGCAGAGACCGATCACGCCGTTGAGAACGATCGACACCGCCGAAAAGACCGTGTCGCGGGCGAGCGAATTATCGCCGGTTTCGGACCCGACCATGGCGGCGACGATCAGAGAAGTCTCGATCGCGGTCACGGCGAGGGCGAGCAGGATCGACCCCACGGGCTCGCCGACCTTGAGCGCGACGATTTCGGCATGGTGGACGGCGGCGAAGACCGAGGTCAGCAACAGGATGGCGGAGACCAGAATCACCGTCGGGCTGTCGGCGAGGAAGACGTGGCCGTGCTCCAGTGCGACCAGAACCAGAGCGGCGACAGGCGGCGCCACAGTCTTCGCCCCGTTCCGCCAGCCGCCCTCGGAATGCTGCGCCACCATGCCGGAGGTCCTTTCCGCGCGAGAACTGAATTCGCCCAATTTGCCGCAAGGCTTTGGCTTTCAGGCGACCCGTTGTCAATAGAAGCCGGCTTTACGGGGCTGGGGCTTGGCTTGCAGAGACCGGGACGCGCCTGTTCCGGCGCAGGTCGTCAAACTCGCCTTTTAAAATCGCGCTCCACGGGTGCGAGAGCCGGAAAGGCTTTCAGATTTTGCGCCCTGCGCGCAAACCGCACGCCAAGTTCGCAGGCCTGCCCCGCTCCGCCGCCTTGCGGGCCGCGTCCTGCGCGCGGCATGATCGCGCCCCTTGTCAGAAGGCGCTGGAGACGACCTTGTCGGCGAATTCACGGACGCGCGCCTGTTTCTCCTCCTCGCTCAGCGCCGTGTCGGCCTTCACGACGGGGCAATAGGCCGCGATGAGGTAGTTGACGAGCTGCGGCTTGGAGGCGTTGGGGAACTGTTCCCTCAGCGCGCCGAGAACGCCGGGAACCTGGCGCAGCGGATCCTTCGAAAGCTGCGCGGTCAGGTCCGGCGTCTTGCCGGAGCCATCGAGCGATTGCAGCGTTGGACACTCGAGGGCATGTGCGGCCGGCGCGACCGCGCCGAAGGCGAGCCCGGCGACGAGCAAGGCGAAGAGAAGTCTGTCTGCGCGTGGAGTCATGTTCGTCGCTTCCTCGATCGGGCTTTTCAAGCCGGTTTCGCCCAGCTTAAGTCGTGGGGACCGGCCTGTCGATGCGCAGCCGCGGCCGGAGACGAGGAAAACGCACATGCCCTGGGAGCCCGAAGACGCCCCGCGCCATACCCGCAAGGCCGACACGGAAGAACTTTGCCGCATCTGGGCGGAAGTCGCCAACAAGGTGCTGGCCGAGACGGGCGACGAGGGCCGCGCCATCCGCACGGCGAACGCCGTGATCGCCAGGATCCGGCGCAACCAATCCTGACAAGCCGCCGGCAAGAGGCAACAGCGATGCAATTCACCCGCGCCGTCATCTTGTGGCGGGCCGGACGAACCCGTATATTCCCCGTGTCATCCTCGGATGGCTATGACGGTAGACGGCAAGGTCGACTAGGTTTTACGGACCCCGGGGCGGTACCGGGCGGGTCCACCCCAGCTTTTCCGGCAGTTTTGCTTTCAGGGAAGGTTGCGGCGGGCCCGAAATAGGATCGACGTGGGCTGAAAGGTTTTGCTTGCTGTCCGGCATGATACCGCCGTTATCGGGTCAAACTTATAGTTGCCAACGACAACTATGCTCCGGTCGCCGTCGCCGCGTAATGCGGCGATAGCACCGAAATCAAAGTCCTGAGGCTTAGCCGCTTCAGGCGGGGCCCGGAGGCGCCTGGCAACAGAAGCCTCCACCTTCTTCCTGCCGGCGCGCCGCGGCGGCGAGTTATGGATGCAACGCCGTCGATGCCGACAGATCTGATTCGCTACGACCTTCAAGTTCAGGATGCGCTGCGCGGCGTGGTGCGCAAGGTTCTGGCCGATACGGCCCGCGACGGCCTTCCCGGCGACCATCATTTCTACATCACGTTCAGGACCCACGCGCCGGGCGTCAAGCTCTCGTCCCGGTTACGCGAACAATATCCTGACGAGATGACCATCATCCTGCAATACCAGTTCTGGGATTTGCGCATAGATGACGAGGGCTTCGAGGTCGGGCTCCATTTCAAGAACATCCCCGAGCGTCTTTCCATTCCTTTCGAGGCGATCACTGGATTTTACGATCCTTCCGTGCAGTTCGGACTGAAATTCGAAGCCGCGGCGGAAGATGGCGACGAATTCGACACCGACGAGGAAGAAGTCGATATCGCGCCGGCCGCCAACCGGTCGCGCCACGTCCCCGACCCCGAAGCCGAAACCGAAGGTTTGCGTCCGCGCGGCGCGGGATCGGAGCCCGACGTCGTCCCCGGCAAGGCCGCCTCCGCCAAAGCGAACGCCGAACCCGTCCACGACAAGGCCGCCAAGGGCAAGGCCAAGGACGACGAAGCGGCCGCTGGCGGCGAATCCAAGGTCGTCTCGATCGACGCCTTCCGCAAGAAGACCTGAGGAGAGCGGACGGATGGGCGACGTCGTCAATCTCCGCCGCGCCCGCAAGGCCCAGCAGCGCCGCAAGGATGAAGAACAGGCGCAGGGAAACCGCGTTCGTTTCGGGCTGAGCAAGGCTGAACGGTCGCTCGCGGAAAAGTCGAAATCGCTGGCCGAGCGTCAGCTCGAAGGCCATCGTCTCGACCAGACTCCATCGACCGAGGCCAAGGACGAGCCATGACCCCGGCCTCCGGCCGGATGCGGAAACACTCCCTGGTCATCGCCGGCCACAGCACCAGCATTTCCCTGGAAGAGGCCTTCTGGGACGCCTTGAAGGAGCTTGCGCGCGCGCGCGGGTCAAGCGTCGCCGCCCTTGTCGCGGAGATCGACGCGGAGCGCGGCGAAGCCAACCTCTCCTCGGCTTTGCGGGTGCGGCTGCTCGAATTCTATCGCGAGAAGGCGGCGCGGGCCTGAGACGCCCGCGGCACGCGGCGTCAGGGCTGCAGGGATGACGGCGGCGCCGCAAGCTGGCGCAACCGCTCGCGATCCTCCTCTTTCTGCTTTTCAATCCGCGCCTGTTCGCGCTCCAGCGCCCGGATCGCCACTGCATTGACGAAGCCGGTCGATTCGATGCGGCGCGTGGGCGTCCGCCACGACCCCGACCAGACGGCGGCGCCGGCCGGCGCGGGCGCGTTCCAACCGGCCGGCAGGTTCCGGGCCG
>JAJXYV010000096.1 GCA_021780435.1 Pseudomonadota bacterium | reverse complement strand
CGGGGCCATCGGCGTGGGAGCCGGTCCGGCGCCGGGCGCGACTGGAGGCGCGCCGCCGGGCTGCGGCCGGTTGAACCGGTTGTAATAATCTTGCGCGCCAGGCGATTGCGCCTGGATCACGGCGGGCGCGTGGAACACGCCCATGTGCGAGGCGACCGCGGCGCCGATCAGCGGCGCAACCACGAGCGGCAGCGGCAGGAGGCCGCCATGGGGCGGCGGGGGCGGCGGCTCGTTGACGATCATGACTGGCGGGGGCAGATAGCCGACCGGCGGCGGGGGCGGCGGCGCCCAGTCCGGATTTTCGAAGACGACATAGGGTCGGCGGAAATAGTCGACGTCGTCGGGCGGCGGCGGCGGCACGTCGAAGTTCACGTCCTCGAACGTTTCCGGCGCCGCGAGCGCGGCATGCAGGAAGGCGAGGCGGCGGCGCGCGTCGTCGGCGTGCGGTCCATAGGGATACAGCCGCAAATAGGTCCAATAGGCGCGGGGCGTGTCGTCGCCGATCGCCCGGCGCCAGGTCAGGGCTTCGCGACGGACCGCGAGAATGGCGCGGACGCGCGGCGCGTAGGGCGAATCCGGATAGGCCGCGAGGAAATCGAGATAGCCGTCGATCGTGTCGCGGTCGATCGCGGCGATATAGGCGTCATCGACCGAATAGTCGCGGATCGGCCGCGCGCGCAGCCGGGTCACGGTCGCCTCGGCGACGGGCCGCGGCGCGCCCGGCGCGGCGGCGAAGAGGGCGAAGGGCGAGGTCAGCTTCGATTCATCCCAGGGAATGATCGCGCCCTTGGTCGTTTCCGAGACGCGCAGCCGGGTCTGGTCGAAGGCCTGGTCGAGCGGCATGCCAGGCTGGCGCAGGGCTTCGGCCAGGGACTGGGCGTAAACGCCGTATGGGCCGGGCTCGTTGGGGGCGACAGAACCGGGGGCGGCGTTGAAGGCGTAGAGCGCGCCCGGCGGCGGATCGACCAAAGCGAGGCCGCCGGCGAGCGGATCGCCGGTCTGGGCGAAGGCGTTGATCTTCGCCGCGTCGAGCACCACGACCTTCGCCTTCATCGGCATTTGCGACAGCGGCTGGAGATAATCGCTCAGGCGCACCGCCTCCAGCGGAACATCGACCGCGCGCGGAATATTCGCCTCGATCGGGGCGATGTAATTGTCGCCGGCATATTGCAGGCCGCGGCCGGAAATATAGACGACGGCGACGGCGTCCGGCCCGGCGGCGGCGGCCTTGTCCACGAATTCGCGCAAGGCCTTGCGCAGCCCGTCCTGATCGAGGTCGGCGGCGCCCGTCACGTCGAAACCGGCGCGCTGCAGGGTGTCGGCGATCAAGCCGGCGTCATTGGCCGCGGAAGCGAGCGGGCCGGCCTTGTATCTGGCCTCGCCGATGACGAGCGCGATGCGCGGCGAAACGCCGGGCGCCGGCTGCGCCGCGCTCTCGACGACGCCGATGAAGGTCGCGCCAATGAACAGGAAGCCGGCCGCCAAGCCGAGCCTGGCTTTCGATTTCGGTTTCGTGGTCCTGAGCCGCATGGACGTCCTTCCTCTGCGGGGAGTGATTATGGGACCGCGCCGAGGCGAGCGCGGCGAACGTCATGACGCGCCTGCACGGCTGAACGCGGACTGAACGACGCGCATCGCTTTTGCGGCGGGCGCTCCCTCAGCGCATGACGACGACCTTGGCGCCGACATGGACACGATCGTAGAGGTCGATCACGTCATTGTTGGTCATGCGGATGCAGCCCGAAGAAACAGCCTGTCCGATGGTGTCGGGCTCGTTCGAGCCATGGATCCGGTAGAGCGTGCCGCCGATATAGATCGCGCGCGCGCCGAGCGGATTCTCGATGCCGCCTTCCATGTGGCGGGGCAGGTCGGGCCGGCGGCGGATCATCTGGGACGGGGGCGTCCAGTCCGGCCATTCGCGCTTGCTGGTGACCCGGTGGACGCCGCCCCATTCGAAGCCCGGCCGCCCGACGCCCACGCCGTAACGCAACGCCTCGCCGTCGCCCAGCACATAATAGAGGCGACGCTCGCGCGTCGAGACGACGATTGTGCCCGGCGCCTCATGGCCGCCATAGGCGACCACCTCGCGGGGAATGGGCGCGGCCATCGGGCGCCCCTCGCGCGCGCCGGGTCCGCCCTGGAAAATGTCGAACAGGAAAAAGGCGCGCGCCGGAGTCGCCGCCGCAACGGCGAGGCTGACGAAAATGGCGAATTGGGCAGCGCGGGCAAGCGAAACGGAGCGGGCGGACATGGGCGTCCTCAACGGTTCTGCAGAACTGATTTCGTAACGCGGCGAGTCGCCGAAAGGATGCAAGAATTAAGCGCAAAAAGCGCAAAATCCGCAATCCGGAATCTCTACCGACCTCAGTCCGACGTGATGACGGGCGCGCGCCTCGTCTGTCCCGCCAGTTCTTCACGCACGGCGCGCGCCAGCGCGAAATAAGGCGCCGCCTGGGGCGAATCCGGCGCCTGGGCGGCGATGGGCGCGCCGGAATCCGAGGCCTCGCGGACCTTGATGTCGAGCGGCGCCGCGCCAAGGAAGCGCAGGCCGAGTTTTTCCGCTTCGGCCTGCGCGCCGCCATGGGCGAAAATCTCGCTGCGGCCGCCACAATGGGGGCAGAGGAAATAACTCATGTTCTCGAACAGGCCGAGGATGGGCGTCCTGACCTGGTTGAACAAGGCGACGCCGCGCCGCGCGTCGATCAACGCCAGATCCTGCGGCGTCGAGACCACGACCGCGCCGGCGAGACTGGCGTGCTGGGCGATGGTGAGCTGCACGTCGCCGGTTCCGGGCGGCATGTCGATGACGAGAATGTCGAGGTCGCCCCAATCCACGTCGCGCAGCAATTGGCGCACGGCGGTCGTCACCAGCGGCCCCCGCCAGACGACCGCCTGGTTGTCTGGCACGAGGAAGCCGATCGACATCAGCTTGACGCCATATTTCTCGAACGGCGCGAGCAGCTTGCCGACGCCGGCGAATTTCGGCTTGCCGGACAGGCCGAACAGCAGCGGCAGCGACGGGCCGAACACGTCGGCGTCGAGCAGTCCCACCTTTTCCCCAAGCGCGGCGAGAGCGACCGCCAGATTGGCGGCTGTCGTGGACTTGCCGACGCCGCCCTTGCCGGAGGCGACCGCGATGATTTTTTTCACCCGGTCGAGGCCGGGGCCGCCCGCGACCGCCGGACGCTCGGGCTCCGCCGGCTGCTGCGCCCGTTCGGCGGTGAGGACGACGAAGGCCGCGGTCACGCCGGGCAGGGCCTTCAGGGCCTGTTCCGCCGCCGCCCGCATGGGCTCGCTCGCCCGCGCCTGATCAGGCGCGACGGCGAGCGTCAGATAGATCTTGTCGCCCTTGACCGACAGGCCGGCGATCGCCCCGGAGGCTGGCAGGGGCGTCCGGCCGTCCGGTCCGGCGACGCCCCGCAAGGCAGCGAGGGCCTCCTCACGCGTCGGCATGGGCGTTTCCCGGATGCGGCGTGTACCAGTTCAACTTGTCGCGCAAGGTCACGACCTCGCCGACGATGATGATGGTCGGGCCACGCAGGCCATGAGCCTTCGCCTTGGCGGCGATGTCCGAGACGGTCCCGGTAACGGTGATCTGGTTGGGCCGGGTGCCATTCTCGACCACCGCGACGGGCAGGGCGGGATCAGCCCCATGGCGCAGGAATTCCTTGGTCAGATAGTCCAGATGGGCAAGGCCCATATAGACGGCGACCGTCTGGCGCGGGCGCAGGATCGAAGTCCAGTCGAGCTGGATCGGACCCTCGCGGCCATGGCCGGTGACGAAGACGCAGGATTGCGCATAGTCGCGGTGGGTGAGCGGAATGCCGGCATAGGACGAGCAGCCCGCCGCCGCGGTCACGCCCGGGCAGACCTGGAAGGGGATGCGATGTTCGGCGAGCTTTTCGATCTCCTCGCCGCCGCGGCCGAAGATGAACGGGTCGCCGCCCTTGAGACGCAGGACGCGTTTGCCTTCCTTCGCGAGCTTGACCATCATCGCGCCGATTTCTTCCTGCGCAACGGCGTGATTGGCGCGCTTCTTGCCGACATAGATGCGCTCAGCGTCGCGCCGCACCCGATCCATGATCGCCGGATCGACGAGTTGGTCATAGAGCACGACATCGGCCTTCTGCATCAGGCGGAAGGCGCGGAAAGTCAGGAGGTCCGGGTCGCCGGGGCCGGCGCCGACCAGATAGACCTCGCCCTTGGGCGTTTCATCGGAGGCCGAGCCGTCCGGGCGGCAGGAGTCGATCTCACGCTCGAGCATGGTTCGGGCGGTGACGTCGTCGCCCGCCAGAACCATCTCGGCGATCGGGCCGTCATAGATCCGCTCCCAGAAGCGCAGGCGCGCCTGATGGCTGGAAAGTTTTTCCGCCAGGGCTGCGCGGCCGGCGCCGGCCAGCGCCGCGAGCCGGCCGTAGCTGCTGGGGATCAGGGTTTCGAGGCGCGCCTTGAGCATCCGTCCGAGCAGCGGCGCGTCGCCGCCGGTCGAGATCGCTACGACCAGCGGATTGCGGTCGAGCACCGAGGGCGTGATGAAGTCGCTCATCCGCGGATAATCGGCGACATTGACCAACGCGCCGGCCTTCCGCGCGCGGGCGATCTGGACCTCGTCCGGCTCCTCCTCCGGCTCATAGGCGAAATAGATGATCGGGAATCCGGCAAAGGCCTCGGGCGCGGCGAGGTCGCCGAGCCGGTACTGGCCCTTGAGGGCGTCGAATTCCTCGCTCGGCTGATCGGTCAGCAGCCAGACCTCGGCGCCGGCGCGCGCGAGCGTCTCGACCCGGCGCGCCGCGAGCGAGCCATTGCCGACGACGGCGATCCGCCGGCCGCGGACTTGCAGAAAAATGGGCAGGCGATTCATATCTTCGCGCTCCCTGTCTCACGCCGCGAGGAGGCGGCTGGCGTCGCGGGCGCGCCAGAGGTCTTCGGCGCGCTGTTGGGCGCTTGCCATGTCGGGGGCGCGCTTCATGGCGCGCAGGGCGATGGCGATGGTGCCGGTGAC
>JAJXYV010000161.1 GCA_021780435.1 Pseudomonadota bacterium | reverse complement strand
ACGAAGCCCGCCGCCGAGAAAACCAGCATGGCGATCGTATAGGCGAGCCAGTTCTGCTCGCGCTCCGGCGCGACGCCGGCGAGACGAAAGAACGCGCGCTCGACCGGGCCGAGAACCGGCGAAAGCAAAGTGCGCTCGCCGGAAAAGACGCGCGCCATGTAAAGGCCGAGCGGCCGCGTGGTGAGCGCGACCAGGCCAAGGATCAGGCCGATTTGCAGCCAGCCGGCAAGGGTCATGGCGAACTCCGGGGCATTTCAGAAGCGCTCGGGATTGAGCAAAGCGAAAACGAGATAGATCGCGAGCAGGACGGCCACGATCAGGCCGAGGATCGGTTCGAACATTTTCGGCTCCGTCAGGCGCGGGCCAGGGCTTTGGCGTAAAGGATCATCGCGCCGATCAGGCCAAGGCCGGCGGCGACGTAAAGGACATCAGGCATCGGCGCGCTCCTTTGCGGTTTGTCGCGGCCATATGGCGCCGCTTGGAATAAGGAAGCTATCGAGGAAAGGACCGGGTCGCATAAGGAGAACATAAAGATTTCGCGACGGCGTGACGGCCCAAACGCGTGCATGCGTTCTGCGCCCAGTTGATAGCCGCAAGCCAAAATTTCAACGCCCACTGGGCGCGGCCATGGGAGCGGACGAATGGCAGGTCGCCGCCTTCAAACAGCCGTCGCCGCAGCATGCCGCTCGTCGGCTTCGGGTCGAACCCGGCCTGTGGCACATAAAGCCAGGGTAGAGCTGAGCGCGAAGCTCGAGCCCAACCGTCCCTAGCGGGCGGAAAGCGGTCCCGGACCGAATGACCGCTACTTTTCGATCAGCGGTCGAAGGCGCGGGGGCAAGGATGCGCCACCAGCGGAAATTGGGGATTGATCGGCCCAAATCCCGCTGCCGACCCTGAGCGGACCCTTCCGATTTGCCTGAAGGCCCGCTGTTGCAGCCTATGCGGACATTCCAGCCGAACAGACCCAATTGGCGCAAACCTCGTTTCGATTCGTCTTCAGTCGGCGAGTGGCGCGCTATCAAGACAGGAAGCATTTGCCGAAGGCGACAAGGACTGGGGCGATCCTTTCAGCCTCACGGTGCGGGTCAGCAGGGCGCGGACCAGCGCGATTTCATTGTTGAGGAAGGTGATCCACTTCGCCCCGTCCGCGGTGATCCTGAGGTTGGCCTCGCTCTGCAGGCCGTCGCGCACGTTGAGACGCCGATCACGGATAGTCATGGTCGCGTTGCAGGCCTCGGCGCCGGTGAACACGAAACGATAAACGGCGTCAAGCCCTGCGACCTTTTCGGGCTGGAAGCCGAGAGGCGCGCCGGCCAGGAAGTCGCGGGCCGAGGTCGCTCGCGGTGGCCTTCGCCGACGGCGCCGAACGGCGGATTGCGCGGATCGCCGTCGGCGGCAGCGCCGGCGCGCGGGCGGAGGCGATCAGGAGGCTTGCGGCGGCGGTGGGCGCCCGCGCCGTGGGTGAGGGTCCGCTGCGCGACGAAATCCTCGGATCCTGCGCTTTACCATGATCTAGCCCGCGCCGTCGTCCGGCAAATTGAGCGAATCGCGGCGGCGGAATGGTTCAGGGCGGCGCTGCAGGGATGTTCGACAGGTCCGTTGGCTTCAATGAACGTTTCTGACCGATAATTTGGCCTTCTTTCGAGGGTTGACGCGCGGTGTTGGATCTGGAGGGCTTCCGCAGATAGGTTTCTTGTCCGCAGCCGCCTGTTCCCTTCGCAGATTGCGCTTTCGTGACGGCCTGAGCCGATAATCTAGCAGCTGCGCCGTAAGTCGCGTCGCCGTCGACACTAGCCAGACGCGCCATTGGCGACGCCGCCCAACAGCGGCCGTAATAAATATTATTATCAACGTGTTACGCGAATAAAAAAATTTTCTGTGCCCCTCTTGAAATGGATTCTTTGTCTTTCTAAATCGCTTGTCGTCGGGCGCTAAGCGGCTCGACCTAACCGGCGCCGGCGTGCGTCCGGCGTTCTACGGATCCATGTTGCTCATTGGAGGATGTGGTTATGCGGAACATCGACTTCGACCCATTTTGGCGGACCAGCATCGGCTTTGACCGGCTGTTTTCCATGATGGACGACAGCCTCAGATACGATCCCGAGGATCGCTTCCCCCCTTACGATATTGTTCGCACCGGTGATGACAATTACCGGGTGACCTTGGCGGTCGCCGGCTTCACGTCGGATCAGATTAGCGTCACCCAGCATCAGAATGTGCTGACCGTTGTCGGACGTCCGTCTGAGAGGAGCGAGAAGACTGAATATCTCTATCACGGCATCGCCGGCCGAGCCTTCGAGCGCCGCTTCAACCTGGCCGACTATGTCGAGGTCGAAAGCGCGTCTTTCGAGAACGGGTTGCTCCATATCGACCTTGTACGTCGCGTGCCGGAGGCGATGAAGCCCCGCCGCATCGAGGTCGGCGTCAACAAGGCGGCCGGCGAGGGCGAGAACGTCAAGACCATCGATCATGTGAAGGCGGCCTGACACGAGGCGACCCAAGCCAGATGGCGGCTCGGGCAAAGGTCCCGGGCTGCCGCAGATGTGACATGGGATGACCGACATGAAATCTGACTCTCGAATGTCCGAATGGCGTGGCGCCGCGACTCGCCGCGCCGAGACTGGCGGCTTCGACGATCTGCTGTATCCGGCGCGGGCCTTCTCCCAGCCGTCGGACATCGTCGACGACCCGGACCTGACGCTGAACGAAAAGCGGGCGCTCCTCGCGTCCTGGGCGTCGGACGCCTGCGCCGCGGAGGCCAACCCATCGCATCGTCAGACCGGCGATGGGCGAACCGCAAGTTGGGACGATGTCATGGACTCGCTCAAGGAGCTCGACCTTCAGGCGGCGCGTTCCCCGACGACCCGCTTCAGGCCCGAATTGTTTTGGGCGGCGCGCCGCGGTCTGCAATGCGGATCGCGCGGCGGATCGGATCGCGGGCCGAGACCGGCATGAGGCCCGGCGATGACGATGATCGGCAGGTTCCTGTCCATTGTTGGGCCGCGCGAAGACGGCAAGGCTGGACCGGGCGCGATTCCGGCCAATGACAACGACCCCAAGGGACCGCCGCCTGCTGCGGCGGCCCCGGTTTCACATTTTGCATTCGCGGGGGAGGCAACCCAATGCAGCGCTATGATTTCGCAATCGTGAAAAACGACGAAACGATCGCGGCGCGGCAGTCCGTCGCGCTCCCGGATTTGAAGGCGGCATGGTCGCATGTGACCGAATTGGCCAGGACGATCGACGAACCGGGAACCCGGATTTACGTGACCAATCCGGCAGGCGAGGTCGAGATCCTTGCCGGAATCGCAATTGCGCGCAGCGACGTCGCCGGGGCGCAAGCCGCTTGAGGCGCGCCACGGCGCCTGGACGCCCACGGCGATCAAGGCCTGTGATCCGCCTCCCACTTGCGCACGGCAGCGAGCGTGTTCGAGATGTGCTTGTAGGGCGCTGAATCCTGGTAAACATAGAGGATTTTGCCGTCTGGCCCGATTACGTAGGAAACGCGGTCGGACATGACGGGGCCCAGCCCGGCGAGCTTCAGCATCTGGGCGTCATAGGCGCGGATGACCTTGCCGTCCGCATCGGCGCCGACCGGGAATTTGTCACGGCATTCCCTCGATGAAAACGCAATCTGGGTATCGATATTATCTGCCGATATGCCGATCAGGCTCGCGCCCGCGGCGGAAAATTGCGCCGCATTCTCCGCGAATTCATGCGCCTCGATGGTGCATCCGGCGGTGAAAGACTTCGGGTAGAAATAAAGGACCACGGGGCCTTTCTTCAGCGCCGCTGCCAGGTGGAAGGTGAAGGTCTTGCCGCCGACAGCCGCGGGCAAGCTGAAATCGGGCGCCGTTTGGCCAATACGCATCGCCGCCCAGGCCGCCGTCGAAAAGACGAGGCTGACAAGAATTCCCAGCACCAATCGCGCCATCGCAATCTCCCCTCGACATGGGCGACGCCTCGCCGCCCGTTGGACTGCTTTTGATACGCGCCGGCGCCGAAAGCGGATCTGGAGAATTCCTCGGATCGCGGATCGAGTGACCCCGGAAGGCGCACCGACCGTAGAACAACCGAATTGATCGAGCGGTTCGACCGATGAGTCCCAGACCTGTTCTCGTCCTCGGCTGGGCCGGGGCCTTGCCCTTCGTCGTCCTCACCCTTGCCGCCATCGCCGGGCGGGGGAGCGTGCAGACGGACGCCCTGGCCGCGCTCGCGGCCTATGGTGGCGTCATTCTGTCGTTCATGGGCGGCGTGCAATGGGGATTGCAGATGGGGATGGCGCCTGAGGGCGGGCGCATCGGCTATGCGATGAGCGTCTTGCCCGCGCTTGCGGGCTTCGCCGCCGTGCTGTTGCCGCCGCGCGGCGGCCTTCCCTTGCTTGGCGCCGGGTTCCTCGCGCTGCTCGCCTATGACCTCAGGCGATCAAGGGATGGCGTCGGCCCCGCCTGGTATCCCGCTCTGCGCAAACCGCTCACCGCGGCGGTGGTGGCCTCCCTGATGCTGGCTTTGGCGTTCGCGCCTCCTGCGGCCGGATGAGCGCGGCCTGGCTCAGGCAAAGCCGAAAGGTTCGGACCATGGGAAAAATCGTCATCCTCGGCGCAACCGGCGCGGTCGGCGCCGTCCTTGCCCGGCGTCTGGCGGAAAGTGGCGCGCGCCTCCATCTGGTCGCCCGCGACGCGGAGCGACTGGCCGATCTGGCGCGCGCGACTACCGCCTCCTGGTCCGTCGCCGACGCGCTTGACGAATCCGCGCTCGCCGCAGCGATCGACGAAGCCGGACAGGATCTTTTCGGCCTGGTCAACGCCATCGGATCGCTCGCGCTCAAGCCGCTCTCGGCTTTGAACCCGGCGCAGATCGAACAGGATTTCCGCATCAACGCCCTGTCGTCCTTCATCGCGGTGAAGGCGGGGGCGGCGGCGCTCCGCAAAGGGCAAGGTTCGGTGGTGCTGTTCTCCACGGTCGCGGCCCGCAACGGATTTCCCTTCCATGTCTCGGTCGCCAT
>JAJXYV010000025.1 GCA_021780435.1 Pseudomonadota bacterium | reverse complement strand
GCGCCGGCCAAAGCGCCTTCCGCGCCATTGGCGTTTCTGTTGGCGGCGAGGGCCAGCAGCGCTTCCGCCTCGGTGAGGCGATAGCGAATCACCGCCTTGCGCAAATAGGTGATTTTCGCTTGCGATGGCGTCCAGCCGTCGCGGATCACGTCCGCCTGGTCCGCCATCGCGGCCATGCGGGTCATCGCCAGCGCGCCGATCGCGACCAGGGCGACCACCATGCTGAAAAAAGCGGCGAGGATTTTCGTTCGAATGCTCAGGTCGCGCCAGAATTTCATCGCGCACTCCATGGATCCCGTTGCGGGCTGTGGCGCGAAATTAGCGGCGCAAGTTTGCCTCAATCTTGCGGGGCGCTAAACCTGAAGCGAGACGCGCCGCCCCACGGAGGGGCGGCGCGGAGAGGGATCAGCCGACGATGTGCTTCTCGATGTCCCAGACGGGCATCTTGGTGAAATCCTTGTCGATCTCGGCGAGCACCTTGCTCTTGACGTCGGCGTGCAGGCTGCGGCGCAGGTCGGAGAGCGTCTTGGCGGGCGCCGCGATCACGATCGCCGGCGCTGCGCGCTCCCGCACGATTGTCTCGAGCGCCTCGGCGGCGCGTTCGGCGAAACGATGCTCTTCGATTTCATGCCAATCGGTCGGCTCGACGGAGCTGCGCGTCGTGGAATGAGCGCCGTTATAGGCGCGGCCCGGCTTGTCGGTCCCCTGTTCGCGGGTCGGCGGATTGTCTTCGCCGGCGAGCACCTTTTCCGTGACCAGATTGGCGTATTTCTCATCTCCCTCGTTGCGCAGGAACAGCGCCTTGCGGCCATCGCCGACAAAAACGAACGCGTCATGGGGAAGGGCGATTTTGTTCACTTTGATACTCCCGATTTTCGGGTGGAGCGCCGCTTTGGCTGCGGCGCCTTGCGAAAGGAGGGGGCCCGCTCGGGTCGCAACTCCCGCCTTGGCCAGCAGGGCCTATGTTTTCCTCCATTGCTGAAAGATAATCGCGCTTGCTTCAAAGCGCCATGACGCTTGTCAATTTCGTGACTTTTCGCCGCAAGACCGCAGCTTTTGCGCGGCGCGACGCCGACGGCGCGCCGTTCATGAGGCGGAGCGTCCGCGGGCGGGCGCGGCCAGGCGGGTCGCTGAGAAAATCGCGGCCAGCGTCGCGAAATAGATCAGCGCCTGCGCTCCTGAAGGCTGATCGACGTAACCGAAAAGAGTGTGGAGCACACGGCCCGGAACGGAGTCGTCCGGCAGGACAGCCGACGTGTCCCAGAGCGTTCCGGAC
Source organism: Pseudomonadota bacterium (assembly GCA_021780435.1). GTDB lineage: Bacteria > Pseudomonadota > Alphaproteobacteria > Rhizobiales > Beijerinckiaceae > Rhodoblastus. The sequence goes on along the minus strand of JAJXYV010000025.1, from coordinate 3,756 downwards.
AGCGCCGTGACCAGGCCCGCCTGCTGCAGGAACACCACGCATTGCGCCGCCATGCCGGCGGCCAGGAAGGTGATGAGCGCCGTCGTCACCGCGAAAAGATGACGCGCGGGGATCGCGACAAGGCCATAGAACATCAAGGTCGAGAGAAGGCCGCCGAGGGCGAGCCCCAACAGGCCGCCGGTGAGCAGTTCCCGGAACCCCGCCGCGCCCGACGCCACGATCCCGTAAAGGAACAGCACGACTTCGGACCCTTCGCGCAGCACCGCGACGGCGACCACCACGGCCAGCGCGGTCAACGTTTTCGAGCCGTCCGCGACAGCTTGCCCGACATTGCGAAGGTTCAAGGCCATTTCGCGGCCATGGCTGGCCATCCAGATATTGTGCCAGGCCAGCATGACCACGGCCAGCGCCAGAATTGACGCATTGAGCAATTCCTGGCCAGATCCGGCGAAGGCGTCGGCGAGGGCGCCGGCGAAAACCGCCGTCAAGGCCGCGCCCAGCAGGCCGGCCGCGAGGCCGCCCGCCACGAACAGGCCGCGTCGCGGCACGCGCCGCGTGACCGCCAGCACGATGCCGACGATCAGGCCCGCCTCGATGACTTCCCGGAAAACGATGATGAGGGCGCCGAGCATGGCCGCTTCCTTATTCGACGACCAGTTCGGCTTCGGTCGTGTCCTGGTGGAAATCGTCGAAGAAATGATAGCGGCCGGGATTGAGGGGGCGGATCTGCATGACGGCCTCGCCGCCCGGCGCGACGACCTTTTCGACGCGCAGGGTCTTGCTTTCGAATTCCGCGGCGGTGGAGTCGAGGTTTTTCACCGTGATTGTGAAGGCCCGATTGGCCGGCGCATGCGGTTCGGCCGGCGAAAATTTGTGGTCCTTGATGACGATGCGCACGCTGGCCTGTTGCGCCAGCGCGGGCGCGGCGAACAGCGGCATGAGGGCGAGGGCGGCGACAAGGCGGATGGTTTTCATGTGTCACTCCTTTGGCGGCGGGCGCCGGGTCAGAATTCGAAGCCGAGCTTGAGATTGGCGCGCTGCCGCGAGAAATCGCTCAGGTCGAGATTTCCCGCCTGGCCCTGCGCATGGCCTGCTACCTGGGTCGACCAGGCCGCGGCGAGCCATATTTTCGGGGTGAATTGAACGTGGAGCGTCGGGCCGAGATAGAAGGCCGATCCGTCGAGCGCGTCGAAGCCGAATCCGCCATAGGCGCGATAATATTCGACCTCGCCGCCAAGGGTTACCTTGGGCGTCACGCGATAGGCCATGGCGGCGGTGGCCCCGAAGCCCGAGGACCGGCTCCAGCTTGAATCGCCCGGCTCGCGAACGATCTCGGGCGCGTAAATCAAATTCGTCGCCGCATAGAGCATGTTCGGGATGAGTTCGGTGTCGGCCGCGATGCGGGTCTCCATGCTGAAGGCGGTGGTATGGACGCCGCTGGTTCCGTCGATGCGGTCCCACGCCGGCTGCACCGAGATCGACAGGCCGATCGGATTGCCCGGTCCGCGCCCGATGAGAAGGAATTTCGGCTTCCACGACAGGCCGGCGAAGGTCGTCTGGTTGAGATTGTCCAGGCCGGCGACATCCTTGATCTGCTGGGACAGGACGTGGGCGCTGGCCTCATATCCCCAATATTGGGACGGAATGTTCTCGAACTCGAATTCCTGCTCGATGGCGCGATAGGTTCCCCCATGCATGCCGAGCGCCGCGGTTGTTTCCGCTTCCAGTTCCTTCTCGCCTTCGGCGCCGATGTCCGTGCCGTTGGTGAAGCCGAACAGATATTTCGTTTCAAGTTCGTAATAGCGGCCGGTCGATATTTCCTGGGCAAGCGCGCGCGGGGGCGCGGCGAAAAGGACGATGGCCGCCAGGGGCGGGAAGAGCAGGTTCCGGGGCGACGACATCTGTTTGCGCTTCTTGGCGTGGATCGGATGACCCGTTTTCGCCGCGCCTTTGCCGCATCGCAAACAAAATTCTTTTCATTAGAATAATTCAAAACTAGCGCGGCCCTTTCTCGCGCGAGACTGGCCTCGTGAGAGACCCGCGCTGACTGCGCCGTCACCGGGTGGCCTTGAGCCTTTCGATCAGCCAGCGCCCCGCGGGGCCGGGCGGCGCGGATGTGCGGTAGGCGGCGGCCATCGGCACGATCATGCCGTCATAGGGGGCCTGCGGCGTGGCGAGCCGCACCAGCCGGCCCTCGGCGAGGTCGCGCTCGACGGCGTGGAGCGGCATCGAGCCCCAGCCCAGGCCGCTCAGGAGGAAGGAATGCTTGGCGTAAAGGTCGGCGAGCCGCCAGCTGGTTGGCGAGAACACGCCATATTCCCGGCCGGACGAGCGATTGGACCGCTCGGTCAGCACGAGCTGGACATGCCGCGCCAATTCGCTCTGCGGGATGACGCCTGTGAGCCGCGCGAGCGGATGATCCGGCGCTGCGACCATGATCACGGCGACGCCCAGGAGGGGCTCGGCCGCCAGGCCCGGCGGCAGGGGCGACGGCCCGCCGACGATGGCGAGGCTGGCGCGCCCGTCAAGCAGGGGCTCGGTCGCCGCGCCCAGGACTTCGACATAGAGCCGCAGTGGCGTCGCGGGAAAGCGCTCACGGAAATCCTTGGCCGCCTCGGTGATCGCCTGGAAGGGAAAATAGACGTCGACGACTGCGCAAAGCTCTGGCTCCAGTCCTTCGGACAGGCCTTTGGCGTGGAAATTCAGGAAATCGATGGCGCCGCCGACGGCGCGCGCGTCCCGGAGCAGGGCCTCGCCCGCCGGGGTCAGCCTTGGCGCGCGTCCGGACCTGTCGAACAGAGCGACGCCGAACTCCTCTTCCATCCGGCGGACCAGTTCGCTCACGGCCGATTGCGCGCGCCCGAGCTTGCGGGCGGCCGCCGAAAAGCTTCCTTCCTCGGCGGCGGCGATGAAGGTGCGGATCTGATCAAGCGAGAGGCGGTCGCGCATGGTCCAACCTATCTGAAATTCAGATGGAAAATATCATAAACTAACGGCTGGACGCCAGAGGCGCAGGACATCAGATTAGCCGCAGGCTGACCGGTCGGTCTGGCGGCGCATGGCCGCGACGCGGATCAAGTTGAAGAAAGGAAATTGCATATGAATCGCATTCTCGCCGCGGGCGCTTTGGGCGCCGTGCTGATCGTCGGAGCCGGCTCGTCGGCTTTGGCCCAGGCCAGCGTCAAGGAAGGCAAGGACGTCAAGGCGGGCGTCTATCAGGCCGAGCCCTACCATACCCAGGTGCTGTTCACGGTTTCGCATTTCGGCCTCTCCGAATTTTCGGGCGTGGTGACCGGCGCCTCGGGCATGCTGAAGCTCGATCCGGCCAAGCCGGCCAATTCGAAGCTCGAGGTTTCGGTCGACACTTCGACGATCCTGACGCCGGTCGAGAAGCTCACCGGTGAGCTCAGGGACGCCGAATGGCTTGACGCCGCCAAGTTCCCCAAGGCGACCTTCGTTTCGACCAAGGTGATTCCCGCCGGCGCCAATGCGGCGACGATCGAGGGCGAGCTGACGCTGCATGGCGTCACCAAGCCCTTGACGCTGAAGGCGCATTTCGTCGGCGCCGGCGTCAATCCGATCACCAAGGGCTATACCGTCGGCTTCGACGGGCAGGGCGACATCAAGCGCACCGATTTCGGCGTCACCAAATATGCGCCGATGATCGGCGACACGGTCCATCTCACCATCCACGCCGCTTTCGAGTTGCAGCAGTAAGATGCAACGGCCATCGCCCGAACGTTACGACGCCGTCGC
>JAJXYV010000186.1 GCA_021780435.1 Pseudomonadota bacterium | reverse complement strand
GGGGCCATGGCCGTTGGGCGCGCCGCCATTGCCGCCATTGCCGTTGGGCGCGCCGTCGTCGCCGTCGTCCTCGGGCGGGCGCGTCTTGAAATATTTGCGCGCCGAGATGCAGCCCAGCGGAATGACGATCAGGGTCAGGAAGGTCGCCACCAGCGAGCCGAACAGCAGCGACACCGCCATGCCCTGGAAGATCGGGTCCGAGAGCAGCACCATCGAGCCGATCACCAGCGCCAAAGCGGTGATCATGATCGGGCGCAGGCGCACGCGGCCGGCGGTCAGCACCGCCTCGCGCACGTCCCAGCCCTCATGCACTTTTTCGCGCGCGAACTCCACCAGCAGGATCGAGTTGCGCACGATGATGCCGGCCAGCGCGATGAAGCCGATCATCGAGGTCGCGGTGAAGTCCGCGCCCAGCAGCCAATGGCCGGGCACGATGCCGATCAGGGTCAGCGGAATCGGCGTCATCACCACCGCCGGCAGCATGAAGCTGCGGAACTCCGCCACCACCAGCATGTAGATCAGCACCAGCGCCGCGCCGAAGGCCAGGCCCATGTCGCGGAAGGTCACATAGGTGACCTGCCATTCGCCGTCCCATTTGAAGGCGCTGCGGCTGACGCTTTCCGGACGGCTGAAGAAATAGCCGGGAAGGCGCCCCCCGTCCGGCGTCCGGTACTTCTTGAGCGCGGATTCGACGTCCAGCATCCCGTAAAGCGGCGCGCCGAGCTTGCCGATCACCTCGGCGGTGACATATTCCACCGCCCGCAGATCCTTGTGGTAGATGACCGCGCCGACCGGGCGCTTGACGAAGCGGCCGAGTTCGCCCAGCGGCACCATCGCTCCCGTCTGGCTGCGCACCGGCATCGCCAGAAGATTGCCGATATTGCCGCGCGTCGCCATCGGCGTCTGCAGCACGATCGTCGCCTGCTCCAGATTGCGGGCGCGCTGGAACGGCCCGGCCTCGAAGCCGCCGGTCGCCATCATCACCTCGCGGTTGATGTCCTCCACCGACACCCCGAACATCGCCGCGCGCAGACGGTCCACATCGAACTCGATATTGTCGTGCGGGGCCTCCATATAGGTGTTGATGTCGGCCAGATGCGGCGTCTTGTGCAGAATGTCGAGCAGGTCGCGCGCCACCTTGCGGCGGATCTCGGGCGTCGGGCCGTAAAGCTCGATCACCATCGGCGCCAGAACCGGCGGCCCCGGCGGAACCTCGGCCACCGTCAGCCGCGCGCCGACCGAAGCCGCGATGGGCGCCAGGATCCGGCGCATGTAAAGCGCGATCTCGTGGCTGGAGCGGCTGCGCTCCTCCTTGTCGAGCAGTTCGATCGCTATGTCGCCCTGCCAGGGCTCGCCACGCAGGAAGTAATGGCGCACCAGGCCGTTGAAGTTGAACGGCGACGACGCGCCGACATAGGTCTGGAACGCCGTGACCTCGGGGACCTTGCGCAATTCCGCGCCCAGCTGATGGGCGAGATTGGCGGTCACGAACAGGTCCGCGCCCTCGGGCATGTCGATCACGACCTGCATCTCGGACTTGTTGTCAAAGGGCAGCATCTTGAACGCCACCGCCTTGAACATGAACATCGACACCGCGCCAAGCATCGCCGCGAAGATCATGAACAGGACGACATAGCCGACCAGTTTGTTGCTGGCGATCGGCGTGATCACCGAACCGTACCAGCGCCCGATCGCCGCCGACTGGCGGTGCTCGCGCTCGGCCGCGCTTTTCAGCCCCGACATGCTCGGCTTGACCCGCGCCGCCAGCCACGGCACGAAGACAAAGGCCGCAAACAGGGAAAACACCATCGCCGCCGAGGCCAGAACCGGAATCGGCAGCATGTAGGGGCCCATCATCCCGCTGACGAAGCCCATCGGCAGCAGCGCCGCCACCACGGTGAAGGTCGCCAGAATCGTCGGATTGCCGACCTCGTCCACCGCCTCGACCGTGATCCGGTCGCTGGTCCTGCCCGACTCCAGCCAGCGCCGGTAGATGTTCTCCACCACCACGATGGCGTCGTCCACCAGAATGCCGATGGCGAAGACCAGAGCGAACATCGACACGCGGTTGATGGTGAAGCCCAGCACATAGGCCACCGCGATCGACATCAGCAGAGTCGCCGGTATGGTGATCATCACGATCAGCGCCGGGCGCACGCCCATCGTCAGCAGCGCCAGCACCGTCACCAGCGCCGAGACGATGAACAGCTTCATGATCAGATGGGTGACCTTGTCCTGGGCGGTCTTGCCATAGTCGCGCGTCACCCGCACCGTCACCGTGTCCGGGATCAGCCGCCCCTTCATCGCCTCCAGTTCGCGGATCAACTCATGGGCGACGTCGATGCCGTTGGAGCCGTGCTTCTTGGCCACCGCCACCGTCACCGCCGGCGCCGTCAGGAAGCCCCCGTCCTCATCGCGCACGCTGTTGTCCACGATGCTCTTGGTCTCCGACTCGCCATGGGTCACGGTGGCGATGTCGCGCAGAAACACCGGCCGGTCCTTGTCCACCGCGATGACCAGATTCTCCACGTCGGCGACGCTCGCCAGAAAATCGCCGGTGTAGATGTTGAACCACTTGCCCCCGTCCACGATGTCGCCGCCGGGAAGGCGCTGGTTGGCCGCCGCCACCGCCTGCGCGATCTGGCCCAGCGTCACCTTGTGCGAGGACATGCGCGGCAGGTCCACGTCGATGCGCACCTGCTCCCGGCTGCCGCCCACCACAAAGCTCTGGCCGGTGTTGGGAAGCGCCTTGAACCGCTGCAGCGCGTCCAGACCCAGCTTGCGCAGCTGAACCAGATCCAGCTTCGACGAGCTCAGCGTCACCGTCACCACCGGCACGTCGTCGATGCTCTTGGGCTTGACCAAAGGCTTCATCACGCCCTTGGGGATCAGGTCCATGTTCGAATAGAGCTTGTTGTACAGCTTGACCAGCGAGGGCTCCATCTGCTCGCCGACCCTGAAGCGCACCGTGACCATCGACAGGCCGTCGCGCGACATCGAATAGACGTGCTTGACGCCGGGAAGCTCCGACATCAGCCGCTCCAGCGGCTCCGACACCAGATTGGACACCTCGCTCGCCGCCGCCCCCGGATAGGCGACGAATATGTCCACCATCGGCACCGAGATCTGCGGGTCTTCCTCGCGCGGCGTGATCGCCATGCCGAGCAGGCCGATCAGGAAAAAGGCCATCAGCAGAAGCGGCGTCAGCGGCGATTCGATAAAGGCCCGCGCCACCCGCCCGGCAAGGCCCAGCTTGTGGCGCTGGTGGCGCTCCCCGTTCTTGTGAGCGGCTTCCTGCGCGGCGGGTTCGGTCATTGGCAAAACCTTTTCCGCCTCAGCGCCGCATGGTGAGGGGATCGCCGGACTTCAGGTCGGGAGCCGGATGCGCCAGCACCTGCTCGCCGATCCGCAGGCCGGACAGAACCGCGACCCGGTCGCCCGCCGTATCGCCGAGCCGAAGAATGCGCATCTCCGCCGTCCCGTCGGGGCCGACGACGAAAGCCGCCGGAAGCGACCCGCGATAGACGATCGCCCCGCGCGGTATCCCCGGCGCCGTCGCCTGCTCCCCGCCGCCGCCCGGCTCCGCGATCCACGCCTGGCCATACATGCCCGGAGCCGCCGCCACCCCCGGCGGCAGCGCCGCCTTGATCGTCACCGTGTGCCGCGCCTGGTCGGCGCCAGGGAAAATCTGCGTCACCACCGCCCAGACATTGCCCCGGTCAAGGCTCACCGGCAGCTTGTCGCCGACCTTCAGGTTCAGCGCCAGATCCGCCGGAGCCTCCACCCGAAGGTCAAGCTGGTCGGGATCGGCCAGATCCACCAGAGGCTGGCCAGGCTGAACCACGTCGCCCACCCGCACATGGCGCGTCATGATCACCGCCGAAAAAGGAGCCACCGCGCGCCGGTCGCGCAGCCGCTGGTCGAGCGCGTCGAGCCGCGACTGCGCCGCCACCAGCCCCGCCTGCTGACGCTCGTAGTCCGCCCGCGCGTTGTTGACCGCCGAAGGCGAAGTCCCCGCCTGGTCCTGCGTCATCATCGGCGGCGAACCCATCGCCGGCGCGTTCGAGCCCATGAAGTTCTGGAACATGTTGTAGAAGGGCGTCAGCGCGCGCTCATAGGCGTCATAGCCCGGACCGCCCATCGTCGGCTGGCGGAAGCCGTAAAGCTTCTGGTAAAGCTGGGTCTGCGCGTTCTGCTGCGCCGCCATCTCCCCGCCCAGAGACGCCCAGGCCGTACGATATTCCGGCCTCAGCGCGTCATCGTCCAGCGCCACAACGATCGTCCCCGCGCCGACCCGGTCGCCTTCCCGTCCCGCAATGAACGAAACCCGGCCCGGCTGCTGCGCCGTCAGATGCACGGCCTCGCGCGCCTCCACAACCCCGCCCAGCTTGTAGCGCGACGCCGTCTCCATCGCCGTCGCCTCGACCAGAGGCGCGCTCACCACCGGCGCCGGCGCATAGCCCGGCGCGCCCTCCTCGGGCGGCGCGCGCCCGCTCACCCATGACGCGACCAGGCCGCCGAGAACGGCGGCAAACAATACAGGCAGGGTTCTGACCACCAGGGAAAGCATCGCCGCGCTTGTCCTTACACTCAACGCGCGCCAAAACGGCCGCGGACCCGCCGCGGCCAGTTCAGCCTCAGCCGCGCGGAACCTTTCCCATCGCCTCAAAGCTCTTGATGAAGGGGCCCGCCATCGCGGGATTCTTGATCATCGCCCCGTAATCGCCCACCTTGAACTTGATCTTGCCAGACGTATAGGCCAGCCCAAGCCCCATCATCCCGATCCCGCTCGAACACCACTTCTCCCAGTTCGCCGGGCTCGCCCGAAGATCCCAGTTCATCGCCTGGCCCTTGTACGCCCCAGCCTCGACAACATAGCCGTTCTCGACCTTGATCATCCCGCGCGCCTGATCCTCGTTGTCAAAACCATAGCCAATCACCGAATTGAACCCGATCTTCGCCAACGCGTCCCCAAGATCAGGATCGTCATTCCACGCATTCCCAAAATCAACCATCCAGTCGTCAGAAAACAACGCAGCCATCTCAA
>JAJXYV010000085.1 GCA_021780435.1 Pseudomonadota bacterium | reverse complement strand
GCATCGACAAGTTCATGAGCGAGAACCGCGCCCTGACCAATATCATCGGCAATGGCGTGGCCACCGTCGTCGTCTCCGCCTGGGAGGGTGAACTCGACCGCGACAAGCTCAAGGCCGCGCTCGCAGGCCAATCCGACACCGGGGAAATCCTTGCGGAAGCCGAAAGGGCGGACCTGTCCGACTGATCTGACGGAGCGAGAAATGGCGCAGGACGAATGGACGGCGGTCGACGCCTATTTCAGTGAAAAACTGCTCCCGCCCGACGACGCGCTCGAAGCCGCGCTGAAGCGCAATCGCGACGCCGGCTTGCCGGCGATCGACGTTTCCCCGCTTCAGGGCAAGCTGCTGTTTTTGCTCGCGCGGCTCGTGGGCGCCCGCAACGTGCTGGAGATCGGGACGCTCGGCGGCTATTCCACCATCTGGCTCGCCCGCGCCCTGGCGGGGGCTGGCAAGGTCGTCACGCTCGAATATTCTCCGGCTCATGCCGCCGTCGCCCGTGAAAATATTCGCGCGGCGGGGCTGGAGACGAAGGTCGACCTGCGGATCGGCGCGGCGCTGGAAACCTTGCCCGCGCTTGAACAGGAAGGGGTCGTCTTCGATTTTGTCTTCGTGGACGCCGACAAGCGCAGCAATCCCGATTATCTGCGCTGGGCGCTGCGCCTGGCGCGGATCGGCGCGGTCGTCGCGGTCGATAATGTGGCGCGCGCGGGCAGGGTGCTCGACGCCGCCAGCGACGACCCCGACATCATCGGAATTCGCCGCTTCTTAGACCTTGCCGGACAAGAAATGGATCAAAAGAAGAGATGGAGCGCCACGGCGATCCAGACCGTCGGCGCCAAGGGCTGGGACGGTCTGGCGATTGGCCTTGTCGAACAGGCGTGATCGTGCGGCGCGGAAAAGGCGCTAGTTGGACTTGGCTTCGTCGGCGGTGCGTTTGTCCAGATAGGCCTTGATCGCCCAGACGGCTTCCTGCGTGAAGACCGCGCCATAGCTGGGCATGGTTTCGCGCCCCTCGCTGTTCTTCTTGCCGTCGAGCACGACGCCCTTGAAATAATCGTCGCTGTCCTTGAAGCACGACGCCTTGTCCGCGGGCGAGGTCATGGTCACGCAGTCCTTGGCGAGTTGAAGGAGATCGGGCGCCATGCCGCCGGCCTCCGCGTTCAGGCCGTGGCACGCGGCGCAATTGTGATAATAGCCGACCGAGCCGATCTCGATCGCCTTGGCGTTGTCGCGATAGGGGTTGGAATCGGCCCATGTCTTCCCCAGCGGCGGCAGCCCGGTGGTGTCCACGGGATGCGGCGTCACATCGCCATGGGCGAGCGCCCCCGAAGCCGCCAGAAACAGGAAACCCGCGGCCAGGCCGGCCAAACCCATGAATTTGCGCATGCTGAAAGCTCCTCGGGCGATCGGCTCCCGCCGCCCGTTTTCAAGTGGGCAGAATGTCCTCAAACGCCCGCTGCCGCCGCCAGGTCCGGCGCGCCGGACTGTCATTTGGCGATGGGGGTCTTGCCCGGCGGCAGCGTCGCGCGCCGCCTGGAATTGGCCTCAATTGCGGTAAAATTGCGAGAGGGCGTCGCCTAAGCGCCTGTCATTTAGAACAATTTACACGCGCGGCCCGACCCTTCCGCTCAGGCGTTGAGTCGCCAGATCTCGAAGTTGAGCGTCGCCGCATAGGCGACCCAGAGGGCGAGCGGCAACAGGCACAGACCGGCCAGCCGGTCGAGCCGCCCGAACAGGACAAGAGTCACGATGACCAATATTTCCTGCGGAATGATGTCGAGCAGGCCGAGAAGGGGGCTGTGAGCGGCGAAAAAGGCATAAAACCAGATGACGTTGAGCGCGAGTTGGGCGAGGAACAGGCTGATGGCGAAGGTGCGGGCCTTCCGTTTCGGCTGGATGAGGATGCGCCAGAAGGCTAAGGCCATCAGGGCGTAGAGCAGGGTCCAGAGCGGACCGAAGACGGCGTTCGGCGGGGTGAAGCCGGGCTTGGTCAGCCCTTCGTACCAAGGCGCAATATTCGGGATCGTCGCGAGTTGGCCGAGCAGCGAGTCGAAAAAGACGAGGCCGACGGAAATGACGGCGGCGCGGCGCGGGGCCATGCCGGGGGTGGAATTGGTCGGAGATTTGGTCACGGTCGGTTTTCTCGCAAAAAGTCACGCCGCGGTCTGCGGTCGGAACGTCCAGTGGCGGTTGGCGAGGAAGCTCCAGAACATGACCAGCGCCGTGGTGACGACTTGCGCCGGCAGATAGGGCGCCCCCCAATTGACGACGAAAAGGCGCATCAGGCCCCAGGTGAGGAAAAAGCCGACCGTTGCGACCGCGACGAACCGCCATCCGGCCTCGACATGGGCGCGGTCGCTCTCGAACGTGTGCCGGCGGTTGAGGATATAGGAGACGAAGCCGCCGATCGTATAGCCGGAAAGGGTGGCGGGAATGACGCGCCAATGAGCCAGCTCCTTGAGCCCGATCAGCGTCGCGTAATGGACGCCCGTCGCGATCAGGCCGACGATGAAGAAGGATGAGAACTGGCGGCGGATCGACATCGGGGCTTTCCAACTCAGCGTGGCGGCAGGCTGGAGAAAGAGGCGGCGAGGGCGCGCATGTCCCCGTCGGTGAGTCGGCGGCTCATATACACCATTCCCTTACGCCGGCGGCGCCAGCTGCGAAAGGCCCGCGGCCGCTTATAGAAACAGGTTTCGCCGGCAATGGCGCGGCAAGCAAGGTCGAAACGCCGTTTCGGGGTGATTTTGTCTTGAGCATCGAGCGAAACATAGGCGGCAGGCGTTACCTTTCCTTGAAAATCGTCGCGAGAAGCCGCGTCGTCGTTCCTTCTGGGGGTTCACAGCGCCCCAAACTTGGGCTAACAGGAGCGACACATTCGGGCCGGGCGTCTCCCGACCGAAACTCTCCCGTCGCGGGATGACCAGCGGAGGACGCGCTCCGGCCTTTTCGGCCGAAAGTGCGGCCTTTTTTTGTGCGCGGCGCAAGGCCGCGGTCAGGCCGGAGCGCCGGAAAGGCGCTCCGGGCGACGGGCGCCTCGAACGTTCCGGTTCGGGGCCAAATTACAGAGCGGATCGACATGCCGAAGCGGACAGACATCCAGACGATCTTGATCATCGGCGCCGGCCCCATCGTCATCGGCCAGGCCTGCGAATTCGACTATTCCGGCACACAGGCATGCAAGGCCCTGCGCGACGAGGGCTACCGGATCGTTCTCGTCAATTCCAATCCGGCGACCATCATGACCGATCCGGACGTCGCCGACCGGACCTATATCGAGCCGATCACCCCGGAAATCGTCGCCAAGATCATCGAGAAGGAGCGCTACGCCGTTCCCGGCGGCTTCGCGCTTCTGCCGACAATGGGCGGCCAGACCGCGCTGAATTGCGCCCTGTCGCTCAAAAAGATGGGCGTTCTGGAAAAGTTCGGCGTCGAAATGATCGGCGCGACCGCCCACGCCATCGACAAGGCCGAAGATCGCGAATTGTTCCGCGAGGCCATGACCAAGATCGGCCTTGACACCCCGCGCTCGCATCATATCAAGACCTTGAGCCAGGCGCTGGCGGCGCTCGAGGACATCGGCCTGCCGGCCATCATCCGGCCATCCTTCACGCTCGGCGGCACGGGCGGCGGCATCGCCTACAACAAGGCGGAATTCATCGACATCGTCGAGCGCGGCATCGACGCCTCGCCGACCTCCGAAGTCCTGATCGAGGAAAGCGTCCTCGGCTGGAAGGAATATGAGATGGAGGTCGTCCGCGACAAGGCGGACAATTGCATCATCATCTGCTCGATCGAGAATATCGATCCGATGGGCGTCCACACCGGCGATTCCATCACCGTCGCGCCGGCCCTGACGCTGACGGACAAGGAATATCAGATCATGCGCGACGCCTCGCTCGCGGTGCTGCGCGAGATCGGCGTCGAGACGGGCGGGTCCAACGTCCAGTTCGCCATCAACCCGGCCAACGGCCGGATGATCGTTATCGAAATGAACCCGCGCGTGTCGCGCTCCTCGGCGCTCGCCTCCAAGGCGACCGGCTTCCCGATCGCCAAGGTCGCGGCCAAGCTGGCGGTCGGCTATACGCTCGACGAGATCGCCAACGACATTACCGGCGGCGCGACCCCGGCGTCGTTCGAGCCGACCATCGACTATGTGGTCACCAAGATTCCGCGGTTCGCCTTCGAGAAATTCCCTGGCGCCGAGCCGGTCCTGACCACGGCGATGAAATCGGTCGGCGAGGCCATGGCCATCGGGCGCAATTTCGCCGAATCGCTGCAAAAAGCCCTGCGCTCGTTGGAAACCGGCCTGTCCGGCCTCGACGAGATCGAGATCGAGGGACTCGGCAAGGGCGACGACATGAATGTGTTGCGCGCGGCGCTGGGCACGCCGACGCCCGACCGCCTTCTGGTCGTCGGCCAGGCGCTGCGCATGGGCATGAGCCAGGCCGAGATTCACGAGGCTTGCAAGATCGATCCGTGGTTCATCACCCGGATCGCCGAGATCGTCGAACTGGAGGCCAAGGTCAAGCGCTTCGGCCTGCCCGAGGACGCCGACAATCTTCGCATGCTGAAGGCCGCGGGCTTCTCCGACCTTCGCCTTGCCTCGCTGACCGGCAAGAATGAGGCGGAGGTCTCGGCGCTGCGCCAGAGCCTGGGCGTGCGCCCGGTCTTCAAGCGCATCGACACCTGCGCGGCCGAATTCGCCGCGCCCACGGCCTATATGTATTCCGCCTATGAGGCGCCCTTCGCCGGAGTTCCTGCCGATGAGGCGCGGCCGAGCGACCGCGCCAAGGTGGTGATCCTCGGCGGCGGCCCGAACCGCATCGGCCAGGGCATCGAATTCGACTATTGCTGCTGTCACGCCTGTTTCGCGCTGAGCGACGCGGGCTATGAAACCATCATGATCAACTGCAATCCGGAGACGGTCTCGACCGACTATGACACCTCGGATCGCCTCTATTTCGAGCCGCTGACCCGCGAGGACGTGCTCGAAATCCTGGCCAAGGAGCGGGAGGCCGGGACGCTGAAGGGCGTCATCGTCCAGTTCGGCGGCCAGACGCCGCTGAAACTGGCCAAGGCCCTGGAGGAAGCGGGAAT
>JAJXYV010000253.1 GCA_021780435.1 Pseudomonadota bacterium | reverse complement strand
TCTCGCAGATAATGCGAAAAGGCCTCGAGCCCCGATGTCAATTCGTGGCTGAACGCATAAAAGCGAATATCGAACCGCGGATTCGGCGTGCGCAACTCATTGGCGCCGAAACGGATGAAATGCGGAAACAAAAGGTTTCCGTCGGCGACGACGTCCGAGTTCTTGTTCCGATACCAGGCCACGCTGAACGCGGGATTCGGATCGTATCCAAGGGCCTCGCCTTTGGCGAGATAATGTTTTAGCCCGCCCTGCCCGCTCGCCGCGACCTCGGGGTGTTGTTCGAGATACCAAGCCTCATCGAAATAGGGCCGGATGACGTTGTCGTCGCTCTCGACTGACGGCGCCTCAGCAAGGTAGCGGGCGAAGGCCTCGAGTCCGGATGGGAAATCGTGCGCGGCGACGTAAGTGCGAAAGTCCTGCCGCGGATTCGGTTCGCGCAGTTCATTCGCGCCGTAACGAATGAAATGGGCGAAAAGATTTGCATCGTTCGCCCCGACATCTGGATTGGCGCTGCGATACCATTTCACGTCAAATGCGCGATTCGGAACGCAATCCAAGACTTCGCCGATCGCAAGATAATGTTCCAGCGCGCTTCGCCCGCTGTGCTCGATCTCCGGATTCTGCTCGAGATACAAGGCCTCGTCGAAATAGGGCCGGATCAAATCTGCGTCCGACGGCTCCTCCCCGACCGCGGCGGAAGCCTCGGCAAGATAGCGCGCGAAAGCTTCGCGCCCGGACGAAAACCCATGCGCGGCGGCGTAGGCCCGAAAATCCTGCCGCGGGTTGGGCTCGCGCAATTCATTCGCCCCGTAACGAATGAAATGCGCGAATAGATTCGCGCCGCTCGTCCCGACATCGGAGTTCGCGCTTCGATACCACCTCACATCGAAAGCACGATTGGGCGCGTAGCCGAGAACCTCGCCGATCGTGAGATAATGTTCCAGCGCGTTCAGCCCGCTCTGCGCGACCTCGGGGTTCTGCTCGAGGTACCAGGCCTCTTCGAAATAAGGCTCGATGGCATTCTGGTCCGCCGACTCTTCCGCAACCAATTCAGGAGCTTCGGCGAGATAACGCGCAAACGCCTCAAGGCCGGACGAAAAACCATGCGCGGCGACATAAGCCCGAAAGTCCTGCCGCGAATTCGGCTCACGCATTTCATTCGCGCCGTAACGAATGAAATGCGCGAACATTCCACCATTCCCCGCCCGAACATCTGTATTGACGTTGCGATACCAGTCCACGTCAAAGGCGCGATTTGGATTGGCGCCGAGGGCCTCGCCTCTGATGAGATAATGTTTCAGCGCGTCCATCCCATTGAGCGCCGCCTCTGAATTTTCCTCGAGATAATATTTTTCATCGAAGAACGGGCGAATGATGGCCTCATCCGAAGGGTCTCCCCAAACCGGCGCCGGCGGTTCAGCGAGATAGCGCGTGAAGCCCTCGAGCCCCGACGTAAATCCGTGCGCGGCGACGTAAGTCTGGAAATCCCTCCGCGGATTCGGCTCGCGCAATTCATTCGCGCCATAGAGGATGAAGTGAACGAAGGGCGATCCGTCGAAACCTTGGAGCTCCCCCCGATATTCTCGGCTGTACCAGCCTGATTTGAAGGCAGGATTTGGATCGAACCCCCGAGCTTCGCCAATCGTGAGATAATGCTGGATTGCGGTCAGACCGCTTGCTGCGGCCTCCGGGTGTTGTTCAAGGTACCAATCCGTCCAGAAAAAAGGTTCGACAATTCCGGCGGCGGTCTTCGCCTTTTTGCGGACAAGTTCAAACCGCCGGCCCCCGGTGGACAAACCGTTCAGATTTCCAAACCGTTCCCTCGACGACGCAAATCCCGCTTGAGCGCGGAAGGCTTCAAGTCGATGCGCATGAGCCTGCGCGCGTGCCAAAGACTGCTCAGCGTCGTCGAGACGCGACCGCAACGATCTGGCGGTCGATTTTTGCCGATCCAGTTCGTTGGACATCGCCTTGTTCTTCAAAAGAAGGCGGGTCAGAACGCGGCTCGCGGCCAATCCTTGACGATCCAACGCCTCCGACATCGCCGCTTGCGCCAAGGTCGAACCGACCCAAAGCCGCCCGATGGCCGATTTCTGGCGCGCCTGCTCAGTCGACATCGCCTGCTGCTCGCAAGCCACGCGAGCCTGAAGCAATTCCATCGTTTCTGTTTGCCGGTCGGCCTCCTTCGCCAGCGCCTCCCGCTCCGTCTCGAGGCGACAGCGAAGTTCTTCGGCTACCGACTTTTGCCGCTCTAAATCCTGGACGAGGTCCTCCTTTTCCGCGGCGGTGGTCCTTTCCAGCCAGCGGGCATGGGCGGTCTGGGTGTCCGCGTCGAATCGCGCCCTCACGCCTGATCCGAGCGTCGAATAAGCGCGCTGGATCAGAGCCCTCTCCTCGCTCGACGCCTCGAACAGCCCTCGGATCTCGGGCGGGAGGTGGCGCCCGACGCCGAGGACGCCCAGGCCGCAGCCATAAGGAAATTCGAAATGCGGATGCCGGGCCTTCAGCTCCGCCCATAATTTGTAAACACCGAAGCCCTGGTCATGAATATTCGTGTCATGGAAGAGAACGACCGCGCGATCCGACAATTTCGGGAGCCAGGTTTCGTAATCCTCCCGGACATCCTCTTCGAAATGGCGCCCATCGATGTGGAGCAGGTCGATAGACCCATCCGCGAAATATTGGACGGCCTCGTTGAAGGTGGAGCGGATCAGAGTCGATTGCGACTTGTATTTCAGCTCGTTGTGATCACGGACGGAAAGGAAGATATCCTCGCCGTAAACGCCGCCATGTTCGTCCCCGGCCCAGGTGTCGACGCCAAAACACTGGGTGTCCAGCAGATCATGCGCGACGGCCTGGTTTAAGGCGAAATAGGAATAGCCGCGAAAAACGCCCAACTCCACGAGCACCCGCGGCTTCAACGCCCTGGTCAGCCAGAAGGCGAAGGGACCATGCTCCATCCAGGTCGAGTGGACCATGTAATCAGGCGTGAGGAAACTTGCGTCCGACAGGAATTTGTCGACCATCGTCATTCTTGGGCGCCTCGTCCGCTGGCCGGCCCCGCCGGCCAATCTGACATGCGGCGCGGGCAACCCTTGATTCGCCGCAGCAGAAGCAAAAAGAGGCGGATCGCCTGGCCGACCCAGCCAGCATTTACGTTACGTACGACGGATTGATGTCAGCGGCCGCGGCCTTCGTCAAGTTCGTGAAACGCGCAGGCGTTCTCGAAGCGCGCCGTCGTTCATCCCTTGGCCAAAGGGCCGACGAACGCGCAGGCCCTGCCCCCGCTCAACGGATCATCAGAGCCGGGTCGAATTCCGTGATCGCGCCGGACCCGCCGACGACGCTGACGAAACAAGGCTCGGCCTGCGGCAAGACCTGGGCTCCATAATAGGAAGCATAGGCGAGCTTGGCCTTGACAAAATCGGGATCCTCGCCCGCTTCCTTTCGCTTGAGCGCGGCGGCGGCCTGCCGCAGCAACAGCCAATAGCCGACGGTCAGGCCGGCGAGATGGAGCATGGCCACCGCCGAAGCCGCGGTCTTTTCCGGCGCCGCCTTGTGCGTCCTGACGATCCATTCAACCGCCTCGCCGAAATGGCGCAGCGGGGTTTCAAGCGCCTTGGCGAGCGCACCGACGTCCGATCCAGCCCAGTTCCGCATGTCGGCCTCGATCAACGCGATCAAAGCCTGCGCCGCCGCGCCGCCATCGCGGGCGATCTTGCGGCCGACGAGGTCATTGGCCTGGATCGCGGTCGTGCCTTCATAGATCGTGGTGATGCGGGCGTCGCGCAGATGTTGGGCCGCGCCGGTCTCCTCGATAAAGCCCATGCCGCCATGAACCTGGATGCCGGTCGAGGCGATCCAGACCGCGCTTTCCGTGCACCAGCCCTTCACCACCGGGATCAGCAGATCGACCAGCGCCTGCGCCGCCCTGGCCTCTGCGGCGTCCCGCGACAGATGCGCGACGTCCATCTGGCCTGCGGCAAAATAGGCGAGCGCCCGCATGGCCTCGATGCGCGACTTCATGTCGAGAAGCATGCGCTTGACGTCGGGATGATAGGCGATGGGATCGCCGGCCCTGGCCCCGAGCGGCGCGCCCTGCACGCGGTCCATGGCATAGGAGAGCGCCTTCTGATAGGCGCGCTCGGAAATGGCCACGCCTTCGAGGCCCACATTGAGGCGGGCGTGGTTCATCATGGTGAACATATATTCGAGGCCGCGATTGGCCTCGCCGACCAGATAGCCGATCGCGCCGCCCTTCTCGCCGAAGGACATCACCGCCGTCGGACTGGCGTGAATGCCAAGCTTGTGCTCGATCGAGGCGCAAACCAGATCGTTGCGCGCGCCGAGCGACCCGTCGGCGTTGACCAGAAATTTCGGCACGATGAAAAGCGAAATGCCTTTCACGCCGGGAGGGGCGTCGGGCAGGCGGGCGAGCACGAGGTGGATGATATTTTCCGCAACATCATTCTCGCCCCAAGTGATGAAAATCTTCGTGCCAGAAATGCGGTAGGCGTCGCCGTCCGGAACGGCCCTGGTGCGGACCGCGGCGAGGTCTGAGCCCGCCTGTGGCTCGGTCAGGTTCATCGTGCCGGTCCATCGGCCGGCAACCATGTTCGGCAGGTAAAGCGCCTTCTGCGCCTGCGAGCCGTGATGGTCGATCGCGTTCATGGCGCCCAGCGTCAGCATCGGACATAGGGAGAAGGCCATGTTCGCGGCCTTCCACATTTCCTGCACCGGGGTCGCCACCAGAGCCGGCAGACCCTGGCCGCCGAATTCCTGCGGCGCGGCAATGGCGTTCCAGCCATTTTCGCTAAAGGCGGCGTAAGCCTGCCGGACGCCGTCGGGCGTCGTCACGACGCCGTCCTTGCAGACGCAGCCTTGCTGGTCGCCGGGTTGGTTCAGCGGCGCCAGCACGTCGCCGGCGAATTTGCCGGCTTCCTCAAGGATCGCCGCGACCAGGTCTTCCGAAACTTCCTCATTGCCCGGCAAGGCCGCGACACGGTCGAGACCGCCGACCTCCCGCAGGACGAAAAGCATGTCGCGGATGGGCGCATTATAAGCGGTCATGGAGAACTCCGGAGCGCCGTTTCAGACGGCCAAAGAAAGGCG
>JAJXYV010000029.1 GCA_021780435.1 Pseudomonadota bacterium | reverse complement strand
TAACCACGGCCAATATCCTCTATCGCCTGCCGGACCATCCGGCGATCATCCAGGAATTCATCTGGCAGAATTACGATCTGCAGCCCGAATTCCCCGAATTGCGCAAATTCCTGAAATTCTGGAGCGAAAAGATCGAGGGCGCGATCCATCGGGTGATCGTCGGCCATTCCGGCCTTATCAAGCCGGCGGAACTCAAGCTGGTCAGCGCCGAATTCAGGCTGAACTGACCGGAGAGCGTTCCGCGGTCCGCCGCCTCGCGCGGGCCGGGAGCGCGCCGCAATCGTTGCGCCGCCGCAACGCCTTCTGTATAGGCTAGGGACCCTTTGAGCGGCGCGCGGCGCCGCCTCATCCAGCATGGAGTCCTCATGTCGGTCGATCTGGCGACGGTGCGGCGCATCGCCCATCTCGCGCGCATTCGCGTCAGCGAGGAAGAAGCGCCCTATCTGCAGAACGAGATCAATTCCATCCTGAGCTTCGTCGAGGAATTGAACGCGGTCGATGTCGAAGGCGTCGAACCCATGACCTCCGTCCTGCCCATGGCGATGAAGAAGCGCGCTGACGTCGTCACCGACGGCAATATCGTGGACAAGGTGCTGGCCAACGCCCCCGCCCGCGAGGACGGCTTCTTCGTCGTGCCGAAAGTGATCGAATAAGTTCCGCGGAAAGAGATTTTTCATGTCCGATCTGACACGCCTGACGCTCGCCGAAGCGCGCGATGGCCTTTCCGCCAGGAAGTTTTCGGCGGTCGAGCTGAACCAGTCCTTTATCGACGCTGTGGCCCGCGCGAACAGCCTCAACGTCTATCTCGTCGAGACGCCGGAAAAGGCCCTCGCCCAGGCCAAGGCCAGCGACGAGAGGATCGCCCGGGGCGAGGCGGGCCCGCTCGAAGGCATCCCGCTCGGCGTCAAGGACCTTTACGCAACCGAAGGCGTGCAGACGACCGCCGCGAGCCACATCCTCGAAGGCTTCATCCCGCAATATGAATCGACCGTCACCGCCAATCTGTGGCGCGACGGCGCGACCATGCTCGGTAAGCTCAACCTCGACGAATTCGCCATGGGCTCGTCGAACGAAACCTCCTATTTCGGCCCGGCGATTTCGCCCTGGCGGCGCCAGGGCGCCGATGGAAAAGTTTCCGACGCCAAGATCGTCCCCGGCGGCTCTTCGGGCGGATCGGCGGCGGCCGTCGCGGCGCGGCTGTGCCTCGGAGCCACGGCGACCGACACCGGCGGCTCGATCCGCCAGCCGGCGGCCTTCACCGGCACGGTCGGCATCAAGCCGACATACGGCCGCTGCTCGCGCTTCGGAATCGTCGCCTTCGCC
Organism: Pseudomonadota bacterium; assembly: GCA_021780435.1. Lineage (GTDB taxonomy): Bacteria > Pseudomonadota > Alphaproteobacteria > Rhizobiales > Beijerinckiaceae > Rhodoblastus. The sequence goes on along the minus strand of JAJXYV010000029.1, from coordinate 3,790 downwards.
TCCTCGCTCGACCAGGCCGGCCCCATCGCCAGGACGGTGCGCGACACGGCGATCCTGCTGCGCTCGATGGCCGGCCACGATCCGAAAGATACGACCAGCGTCGACGCGCCGGTGCCGGATTATGAAAAATCCGTCGGCGCCTCAGTCAAGGGCAAGGTCATCGGCATTCCGAAGGAATATCGCCTCGATGGTCTTTCCGCCGAGATCGCGGCGCTGTGGGATCGGGGCGTCGAATGGCTCAAGGCGGCGGGCGCCGAGATCCGCGAGATTTCGCTGCCGCACACCCGTCATGCGCTGCCGGCCTATTACATCGTCGCGCCGGCGGAAGCCTCGTCCAATCTCGCGCGCTATGACGGCGTGCGCTACGGCCTGCGCAAGACCGGCAAGGACATTGTCGATCTCTACGAGCTGACCCGCGCGGAAGGCTTCGGCAAGGAAGTCCGTCGCCGCATCATGATCGGCACCTATGTTCTTTCCGCCGGCTATTACGACGCCTATTACCTGCGCGCGCAAAAAATCCGCACCTTGATCAAGCGCGATTTCGATCTCGCCTATCAGGCGGGCGTGGACGCGATCCTCACCCCCGCGACGCCGTCGCCGGCCTTTGCGCTGGGTGAAAAGGGCTCGGCCGATCCAGTCGAAATGTATCTCAACGACGTCTTCACCGTGACGGTCAACATGGCGGGCCTGCCGGGCCTCGTCGTGCCCGGCGGCCTGTCGTCGGACGGCCTGCCGCTCGGCCTGCAACTGATCGGCCGCCCCTTCGAGGAAGAGACCCTCTTCGCGCTCGGTCAGGCGATCGAGGAGGCGGCGCCCAAGATCGGCCTGCCCGAGGCCTGGTGGGCGTGACACGATGAGCGGCGCGGACGAGGCGATCCATCCGGACATGGCGGCTGTGCGCGCGCGGATCGACGCGCTCGACGCCGCGCTGGTCGACGCGCTCGCCGAGCGCCAGCGCTGCATCGAGGCGGCGGCCGACATCAAGGGCCGCATCGGCTGGCCGGCGCGCATTCCGCCGCGCGTGGACGAGGTGCTCGCCCGCGTCGCCGCCCGCGCCAATGAGAAAGATCTCGATCCCGATCTCGCGCGCTCCCTGTGGACCGCGATCATCGAGTGGTCGATTGCTTATGAAGAGCGTCTGATGAAAGACTCGTCGGACAGGAAAGGCGATCCCGCATGAACACCCACGCCAATTCTTCGAAATTGATCCCGGGCGCGACCGGCGAATGGGAAGTCGTCATCGGTCTCGAAATCCACGCCCAGGTCACCAGCCATTCGAAGCTCTTTTCCGGCGCCTCGACGGAATTCGGCGGCGCGCCGAACAGCCATGTCTCGCTGGTGGACGCCGCCATGCCGGGCATGCTCCCGGTCATCAACGAGGAATGCGTCAGGCAGGCGATCCGCACCGGCCTTGCGCTGAAGGCGCAGATCAATCACCGCTCGGTCTTCGATCGCAAGAATTACTTCTACCCCGACCTGCCGCAAGGCTACCAGATCAGCCAGTACAAGCACCCGATCGTCGGCGAGGGCGTGGTGCTGGTCGATCTTTCCCCGACCGAGCAGATCAAGGTAGGGATCGAGCGCCTGCATCTGGAGCAGGACGCCGGCAAGTCGCTGCACGATCTCGGCGCCAACGATTCCCACGTTGATCTCAACCGCTCGGGCGTCGCGCTGATGGAGATCGTCTCCAAGCCCGACATGCGCTCGGCGGACGAGGCCAAGGCCTATGTCACCAAGCTGCGCACCATTCTGCGTTACGTGGGAACCTGCGACGGCAATATGGAGCAGGGCTCCTTGCGCGCCGACGTGAACGTCTCGGTGCGCAAGCCCGGCGCGCCCTTCGGCACGCGCTGCGAGATCAAGAACGTCAATTCGATCCGCTTCATCGGCCAGGCGATCGACGTCGAGGCGCGCCGCCAGATCGGCATTCTGGAAGATGGCGGAACCATCGACCAGGAGACGCGGCTCTACGATCCGAACAAAGGCGAGACGCGGTCCATGCGCTCCAAGGAAGAAGCGCATGACTACCGCTACTTCCCCGACCCCGATCTGCTGCCGCTCGAATTCGACCAGGCCTATGTGGACGAGCTCGCGCAGCATCTCCCTGAACTGCCCGACGAGAAGAAGGCGCGCTTCATTTCGCAATATGGCCTTTCGCCCTATGACGCCGGCGTGCTCGTTCTGGAGCGCGCCTCGGCCGATTATTTCGAGGCGGCGGCGAAGGGCCGCGACGCCAAGCTCGTCGCCAACTGGGTGATCAACGAATTGTTCGGGCGCCTCAACAAGGAAGGCAAGAGCGTCGAGGCGTCGCCCGTCTCCGCCGCGCAGATCGGCGGCATCGTCGATCTGATTGCCAGCAACGTGATCTCCGGCAAGCTCGCCAAGGACCTGTTCGAGATCGTCTGGCTGGAGGGCGGCGACCCGGCGCAAATCGTCGAAGCGCGCGGCATGAAACAGGTCACCGACACCGGCGCCATTGAGGCGGCGGTGGACGAGATCATCGTCAGGAATCCGGACAAGGTCGAACAGGCGAAAGCCAAGCCGACCATGCTCGGCTGGTTCGTCGGCCAGGTGATGAAGGCGACCGGCGGCAAGGCCAATCCGCAGGCGGTCAACGATCTGCTGAAAGCCAAACTCGGTCTCTGAGTCGCGGCGACCGCATTCGAAAGATCGCTCGTTTCACCAGCGCGCCGCTTTTTTTGCGGCGCGTTTTTCATTCGTGGAAAATTTTTTTCGCGCGCGACGGCGTGATTTTTTTGTGCGCGACTGTTCGCGCGCGCGAGAAGCGAAGACCGGCGCACAGGCAATTCTTCGGTCGCGCGGATTTCGATCGCGCATCGTTTTTCCATTGCGACGATGCGCACGAAAAATCAAAATGGCGCGTTGGTAGAAACGGTTCAACTTATTGAAATATATCCAATTATTGCATTGAGAGAAGGCTTTCATGCGGAGCGGGCCGCGAGAAATCCGGCGCTCACGCCGCGCCATCGCAAGCGATCTCGCTTTCTCCCAAACAGTTGCGGGCGCTGATGAAAGAGACTTCGCCGAGGCGACAAAACGACTGCGCCAGAGGGCGCATCGACGACTTCGCACGCCTGTATCCGGGCGGAAAACCAGCTTGCGCGCGGGCGAAAGGCATCGCGCTCTCTTGCAAGTGTTTTTAACAGGTTTAGGCTATTTGCGCTCAATCCGGCAGGACATGCGCCGGCGATGAAAAGGGGGATATGATGGCGCAATCACCAAGGAAGAATTCGGCCACGAAAAAATCCGCGGCCGCTGCGACGGAAGGCGACGCCGCCGTCGAGAAGAAGCCGCGCGCGACCAGGGCGAAAGCCGCGAGCAAGTCCGCCGCGAAGTCGAAGCCGGCTGCCGCCAAAGAGCCGAAGAAAGCCGAGAAGAAGCCCGCCGCCAAAAGCGCGGCGAAGAAATCGGCGAGCAAATCCTCCGCCTCCGCCAAGGCCGCTCCAGCGAAAAAAGCCGCCGCGAAAAAAGTCGCGGCGAAAAGCGCCGCCGTGAAGAAGACCGCCGCCAAAAAGCCGGCGGCCAAGAAGACGGCGACCAGCAGCGCAACCAAGGCCGTCGCCAAAAAGGCGGTCGCGAAAAAGACCGCCGCGAAAAAGACCGCGGCCGGGAAGACCGCCGCCAAGAAGACAGCGGAGAAAAAACCCGCGGCTGCGAAGAAGGCGACGAAAACCGCGGCAAGAAAAACCGCCGCCCCGAAAGCCGCCGCCAAAAAGGTTGCGGCCAAGAAGGCTTCAGCGAAAACCGCCGGCGTGAAAAAGGCTGCCGC
>JAJXYV010000077.1 GCA_021780435.1 Pseudomonadota bacterium | reverse complement strand
GGCGCATGCGCCAGTCCGAACCAGGCCTTTTCGATACCCCAGCAGCTGCCGTCGAGGAAGACGAGCGGCTGTTTCATTCTTCGCGCGCGGCGGTCGAGGTCCCAGGCGAATTCCGAATAGGAGACGATCGCGGGTTTCGGCTTTCGGCGGAGCTTGTAAAGAATGTCGATGGTTGCGGTCTTTCCATCGACGACTTTTCGTCCTCGCAAAAGCAAGCCTTTGCGATAGAGATTCATGACGTTGTCGTCGTCGCCGTCGGAATGGCCGTCGCGGATCAGGTAATCAAGATCGCCGCGCGCAAGGGCGCCTTCAACGAAAGCCGGGGCGTCGGCAAGCTCCTTCCGCTCCGGGAAAGCGAAGCCCCGCGACCTGAAATAGGACGAATAAGCGGCGACCGACTTCCGAACTTCGCGTTCGTTCAAGGTCACGTCGAGCACGATCAGGCCGCGCCGTGCGGAACCGGGAAAGCTGGACGCCGGAGCGCTGTCCTTGGGAACGGCCGGTTGGACATCGATCGCCGCCGTCAGTTCCCGAGGGCCTTGGGCCCAGTTCCAATGGAATTTCTTATCGTCGCTCTGGCCACGGAGGTCGAGGTCGCCGAGGGATTTGGTGTAGAATCCAAACCGGTTTTCGGCGCCGCCCGGTATCGGCTGCGAGCCAAGCAGTACGAATTCGACTTTGCCGCCGCGTTGGTAGGACGAAACATCCGTGAAATTCAGCGAATCCTTTTCGTGAAACATCATGGCCGCCGCATTCCATGCGAAGGCCCATTCCTTGTAGGTGTCGATCTTTGCGCCATTCGGTTCTCGGGCCAATGTTTCGGCCGCCCGATAGCCGTAAATATAAAGGAAGTCCTCTTTTTCGCGCTGCGACAGGAACGCGTCGAAAACCGGACGGAATTTCCGCCATGCGCCGTAATCGTCGAGTTGTCCGGAGGACAGCGCGTCGAACAGGAAATAAGTGACCTTAGGCTTCATCCGGCCCCGGACGTCGCGCGGCAAACGACTGAAGGGGCGTCCGCATAATCGTCCGCCGAGGAGGTCCTGGCCGAAGGCGCGATAGGCCCCGCGGTCTTGCGCGCTGACTTTGACAGCGTAGACGTCGGCATAGAGCCTCGAAAAAACAACCTCGCGTCCATTGGCGAGGGGCAGGATGAGCGGCGTGTCGCCGAGCGCGGCGAGCGAAATATTCTCGCCTTCGCGCAACGAGCCGGCGCCGGCGTCGCGTCCGGCGTTCCGTTTCTCTTTGCGCAGGAATTGCCGCGGCTCCATGACGTTGGCGGCGCCGCCGCGATCAAGGTCAAAAATCAGGCGCGCGTCGTCGAGAGAAGCCGCCAGGCGCGCTCGGTTGCGATCGACCGTCACATCCTCGTCGATGTCCAGTTCGAAGGCCGGGCCGAGCGTGAGGCGGGAATAATGGCAAGCCGCTGTTGCGGCGGCCCCCAGCTTGGCGGAGAAAAGCGTGCCGACGAATGCCAGGCCGACCAGCGCGCGGCGAACGAGCCGAGCCATGCGCGCGCCGTCGCTCTTCAGGCCGCGCCGTCGACCGTTTCGTCCGCGGCTTCGCGCACGGTCATGGAATTGCCGAGCCATTCGAAATCGTCGCCCAGCCAGCCGTCGATCCACATGACGGGAAAGAGCAGGTCGCGCAGCAGATAGGTCAGGGGCGAAAGCCAGGTCGTCGGCCAGCCCAGGCGCCAGTTGGCCAGGGCCTCGGGCAGGTGCCAGACGGCGGCGACCAGCGCCACCGCCGACCAGGGCTCGAAGCCGAAATCGCGCGCGGCATAGGCGGCGGCGAGCATGGGCGGCAGCGAGCCGGCGAGAATTTCCGGCGCATACATATGGGCGAAGCTCGCCCGGCGCAGGCGGGCCCAGCGGGTCTGGCGCTGATAGATCGCGCGCAGGGTTCGCTTTCCGAGCGGCTGGCTGAAGGGGCGGTCCACCAGGGCGACCTTCATCCCCGCGTTGCGCACCAGCTTGGTCGCGGCGGCGTCCTCGGCGATTTCCGAGGCCAGAGCGGCGATGCCGCCGGCCTGTTCGACGATCTCGCGGCGCCACATCATGCTTTTGCCCTGGGCGAAGCCCATGCCCAGAGCATCCGCGCAGAACTGCCAGCGCGCCTGGAAGGAATTGAGGAAGGCGCATTCGAGCTGGGCGTTGAAGCCCTGCGGCCAGACGCCAAGAGGCGGCGAGCAGACCAGGCCGACATCGGGACGGAAGCGAACCAGCATCTGCTGGAGGTAGTCCCTCGGCGCGAGGACGTTGGAATCGGCCAGAACGACCCATTGATGCTTCGCGGCCTGCCAGCCCTTGAAGCAATTGTTGAGCTTGGGATTGGGGCTGATCGGATCGTCGCCGATCAGAAGCTGGCCGCGTCCTTCGGGCTGTTCGGCCAGGAGCTTCTCGACCAGTGGGATGATCGGGTCGGTCTTCTTCTGGACGCAGAACAGGACTTCGTAATCGGGATAGTCGAGTTCGAAGGTCGAGCGAAGCGTTTGTTCGGAAAAGGTTTCGAGGCCGCAAACGGGACGGACGACGCTCACCGGCGGCGTGGGGTTTGCGAGGCCCGCGGCGGGCGTTCGGGCGGCGAGCGGTTCGGGGCGGATACGGCAGCGCCAGGCAGCCAGGGCGAGCGAGAAAAGGTTGAGGAGCGTGACAGTCAGGCAGAAAGCCGCGGCGATATATCCCGTCATTCCAGCCAATCTTTCTTTATCGTTCGCTTCGCCGGCGGTGCTTTCGCTGGCGAAAGAGGCGCCAATGTGGCGCAAATGCGCAAGCGAAGGTTAGCCTTTGGTAAAAAGGCCCTGAATGTCAATCGTCTTTTGCGTCGCAGCATGCAGCTTGCTCTTTGCGCTTATGCGGATTTTTTTTCACCGTTCTATGACACAAGCGCGCCGGGGCGCTATTCTGCGCGCAAAACGTCTGCAAGGCCCCGCCAGTCTGGGCGGTATTTGCGGGGCGATATTTGAAATGCGCCCGCGAGGCGGTAAACGATCTCCGATGACTCAACAGGCTCACTATAATCCCGGCCTTGTCGCGCCCGTGGTGCGATTCGCGCCATCGCCGACCGGCCGCATCCATATCGGCAACGCCCGCACGGCGCTCCTGAACTATTTCTTCGCCCGCAAGCACGGCGGCGCCTTCATCCTGCGCTTCGACGACACCGACGCCGAGCGCTCGACCGAGGAATTCGCGCTGGGCATCGAGGTCGATCTCGAATGGCTGGGCGTGGCGCCGGACCAGAAGTTCCGGCAGTCGGAGCGTTTCGCGCTTTATGACGCGGCCGCGCGCCGGCTGAAGGAGGCCGGGCGGCTCTATCCCTGCTACGAGACGCCTGAGGAACTGGAGCGCAAGCGCCGCCTGCAGATCGCGCGCGGGGCGCCGCCCGTCTATGACCGCGCCGCCCTCGCGTTGACGGACGCCGAGCGCGCGGGTTTCGAGGCCGCGGGCCGCAAGCCGCACTGGCGTTTCAGGCTGGAGCCCGAGGTCGTGCGCTGGGACGACCTGATCCGCGGCGACAGCCATATCGATTGCGCTTCGCTCTCGGATCCGGTCCTGGTGCGCGAGGACGGCTCCTATCTCTACACGCTGCCTTCGGTTGTGGACGATATCGACGCCGGGGTGACCCACATCATCCGTGGCGAGGACCATGTCACCAATACGGCGGTGCAGGTCCAGCTTTTCAGGGCGCTGGGCGCGCAGGCCGCGACCCATTTCGCCCATCACAACCTACTGGTCGGCGCCGACGGGCAGGGGCTCTCCAAGCGCACCGGCGCGCTCTCCATCGCGGGCCTGCGCGAGACGGGCGTGGAATCGCTCGCCGTCGCCGCCATGGCCACGCTCACCGGATCGTCCCTCGCCGTCCAGCCGGTCCACAGCCTGCCGGAGCTTGCCGGCCTGTTCGACCTTTCCGCCATTTCCCGCACCAGCGCCCGGTTCGACGATTCCGAACTTCATGCGCTGTCGCAGCGCGTGCTGCACGGCCTCTCCTACGACGCCGTCCGCGACCGGCTCGAGGCGCATGACATCGTCGGCTTCAGGGCCGAGCCGTTCTGGCTTGCCGCGCGCGGCAACCTGACGCGCTTTTCCGATATCGCCGATTGGTGGAGCGTGATCGAGAACGACATCGTGGTCACGGCGCTGCCGTCCGATTTCCGCGCCGCCGCCATCGCCGCCTTGCCGCAGGAGCCTTGGGACGAGACGACCTGGAGCGCCTGGACGCAGGCGGTGAAGGAGACGACCGGCCTCAAGGGCAAGGCGCTTTTCCATCCATTGCGGCTGGCGCTGACGGGTCGCGAGTCGGGCCCGGAACTGGCGAAGCTGCTGCCTTTGATCGGTCGGGCGAGGACGCTGGCGCGCCTGTCGCCGCCGTGACGCCAACGGATCAGAGCTGAGGGCCGACCACGCGGATCTGCCGGTTCGCGCCGTCGGGAGCCTGGGTTTCAAGGCTCTTGCCCGAGGGGGTCGGCGCCCGGGAGGGGAGTTGCGCGTCCGCGCTTGTCGGCGTGGCCTGCGCCCCGCCGTCCTTTCCAGGCTTCGGCGGCAGCGGCTGCGACAGGGCCTTGGCCTGCTGTTCCGAGACGATCTGGTCGCTCGCCCGCGCGCCGCCCATTTCGTCCAGCACCTGCTCGGCGTGGGCGAGGGCTTCGACCCAGCTCTGGTTCGGCGGCTTGCAGGTGCAGCTCGCGTCGAAGGTCTTGGTGTATTTCAGCGCATTGGGCAGGTCGGCATAGGCCGTGCCGTCGGCGCCGAGCGCCGTGTTGATGTCGCTGTTCGGGTTGCGGCTATAGAGCTTCACTTCCGCATTGGGGCAAAGCGCCTGGCACAGATTCTGGAGATCGGCCTGGGGGGCGCTGCGCGCCGAGAAATTCAGCGGGAAAAAGCCGCCGTCGCAAGTGCGCACGCAGACGGCCTGCGAGCCGCCGTGGGCGCCGTTGCCGACGATCTGGTCCTGCGGCAGAGCGGCGCCGCCGTCGTCGGGCTGGCGCTGGTCGCTGAAGCCACCGAACAATTGTTCGAAGAAGTTCTTTTCACGCGGAGCGTTGTTGCACTGCTGATTGTAGTGCGCCCTCAGAGCGCGCCTCTCCGGCGAGTCGCCGGAGGCGCGAGCGGCATAAGCGTCGTATTGGCTCCTGAGCGCGGCGACCCGCGCCTTCAGCCCGCCGCATTGCGGCGGCGGCGCGCTGCCGAAGAACAGGAACTGCTGGTTGTCGCAGCCAATGGAATGGGCGTAGGCCGCCGCCTTGTCGAGTTCGACGCGCGCCTTGTGGGCGCTCGCGGCCGCGCCGGGGTCGACATTGACCGGCTGGGCGAGAGCCGCCCGCAACTGGTCGCAGGAGGCGCCTTGCGCGTGGAGGCCGACGGGGGCGCCGGCGGGCGAAGTCAGCAGGGCCGCCGCCAGAAGGAACAGCCGCGCTGCGCGCGGAAACGAGCCGCCGCTTCGCCCCAAGGTCGAATCCATCGTCAAGCCCAGCCTGCGGCTCCCTTTTGGCCCGTCATTCCGCAGCGTCGGCCTCGGCCTGCGAGGCGGCGCGGTCTTTCTTCAGCTTTTCCGCGATCAGGAACGCGACCTCGATCGCCTGTTCGGCGTTCAGGCGCGGATCGCAATAGGTCATGTAACGCGAACGCAGATCGGCCTCGGACAACGCGCGCGCGCCGCCGGTGCATTCAGTGACATTGGCGCCCGTCATTTCGAGGTGGACGCCGCCGGCATACGTGCCCTCGGCGCGATGCACGTCGAAGAAGGAGCGGATTTCCTGCATCACGCGATCGAACGGGCGGGTCTTGTAAGCCCCGGCCTTGACCGTATTGCCATGCATCGGGTCGCAGGACCACACCACATTCCTGCCCTCGCGGGTGACCGCGCGGATGAGTTGCGGAAGGTGGTCGCCGACCTTCTCGGCGCCGAAGCGCGCAATCAGGGTCAGGCGGCCGGGCTCGTTGGTCGGATTGAGGAGATCGATGAGCTGCAGCATGCCATCCGGCGTGGTGGTCGGGCCGCATTTCAGGCCGATCGGATTCTTGATGCCGCGGATGAATTCGACATGGGCGTGATCGGGCTGGCGGGTGCGGTCGCCGATCCACAGGAAATGGCCCGACGTGGCGTAATGGTCGCCGCTCGTGGAATCGACGCGGGTCAGCGCCTGCTCGTAGCCGAGCAGCAGCGCCTCGTGCGAGGTGTAGATCTCGGTCTGGCGCAATTCCTGATGGTGCTCGGGGTCGAGCCCGATCGCGCGCATGAAGTCGAGCGTCTCGGTGATCTGCTTGGCGAGCTGTTCGTAGCGCTCGGATTGCGGGCTGTCCTTGACGAAGCCAAGCATCCAGCGATGGGCGTTTTCCAGATTGGCGTAGCCGCCGGTGGCGAAGGCGCGCAGCAGGTTCAGCGTCGCCGCCGACTGGCGATAGGACATGAGCTGGCGGCGCGGGTCGGGCTCGCGCGCCTCGCGCGTGAAGGCGATGTCGTTGACGATGTCGCCGCGATAGGATGGCAGCTCCACGCCGTCGATCGTCTCCATCGGCGCCGAGCGCGGCTTGGCGAACTGGCCGGCGATGCGGCCGAGCTTCACCACCGGCATGGCGGCGCCATAGGTCATCACGACCGCCATCTGCAGGAAGACGCGGAAGAAATCGCGGATATTGTCGGCGGAATGCTCGGCGAAGCTCTCGGCGCAATCGCCGCCTTGAAGCAGGAACGCCTCGCCGGCGCAGACCTGGGCCAGATGTTTCTTCAGCTTGCGCGCCTCGCCCGCGAAGACGAGCGGCGGAAAGCCCGAGATCTGCTTCTCGACATCGGCGAGCGCCGCCTGGTCCGAATAGGTCGGAACCTGTACGATCGGCTTGGATCTCCAGCTGTCGGGCGACCAACGTTCCATCACGCAAAAAACTCCAGGCGCGGCCCTGCGCCGCGATCGTTAACGGGAAAGGCGCGTCTATACACCAGCGCGGCCCCCACGCCAAACCTTCAAATGGCGAATCTTTCCACGGCTCAATCTGGCGCGCGAAAGGGGCGCCTTTGCGGCGGAAAACCAAGAGAAGGGGCGGACGCCGCAATGTGTTTGTAATTTAGTCTATAAAAATAGTAGACAAAATAAGCATTATGGGAAAGTCTCGCGAAGTCGCCCCTTGAAGCGAGCGCCCCATGCTGATCAGGCTCCGGCTTTCTCTCCTTGCCATTCTTTGCCTTTTGGGCGCTTCAGCCGCCGCCGCCGATGATCCGCACGACCTGAGCCGCCGGATCGCGGCGCTGAAGGCGCGGAGCGCCGCTTTGGCCGCGGGAATCGAAAAGGCCGAAAAGCGCCACGCCCCGCATGAGGCGGCGCGGGAACGGTCCCCGCCGCCGACTTTGCTCGCCGCCGCGGCCCAGACGCAGGCGGGCCTGCTTGGGGGGACCGGGCCATTCTCCTGGAACGGGATCGCCCTTTTCGGCGCGCTCGACGCCGGCGTCGCCTGGCAGAGTCACGGCGTCCCGCTGAACGGCGCTTTTCCGCAGGGCCTCGAATATGCCGTTTCGAAAAACGGCGCCCGCGCCGGGTTCGCCTTGGCGCCCGGGGGGCTGGGCTATTCCGGCGTCGGTCTCAGGGGGTCCAGGGAAATCTTGCCCGGCCTGATGGCGATCTTCGCTGGCTATACCAATTTCGACCTGCTCTCCGGGCAGCTGAGCAACGGCCCTGCCTCGCTCATTCAGAACAACGGCGTCCCGCTGGCCTATCAGAGCGCCAATGGCGATTCCCGAGCCGCCGGCCAGGCCTTCAACGATTATCTTTATGTCGGCCTGTCGTCCCGCTCCTTTGGCGAGCTGACTTTTGGCCGCCAACGCACCCTGACCACCGACGATCGCGCAGCCTACGATCCGATCTCGGGCTCGCTGGCTTTTTCCCTGCTCGGCTACAACGGTTCGCTGTCGTCGGGCGACACGGAAAATTCGCGCTTCGACGAGGCGCTGAAATATCGCGTGAGCCTTGGGCCGGCGCATTTCGCCGCCATCTACAAATTCGCGGCGCCGGCGACGGGCGCCGGGGCGGCCAATGGCGCGACCTACCAGCTCTCGGCCGGCGCCGAGATTGGCGCCTTGTCCTTCAACGCGGTCTATAGCCATGTCAGCGACGCGATCGCCTTGTCGCCGTTGAGCGCCGCCCAGATGACGGTCTCTCCCGCCAATTCCCTGGCGGCGACCGTCTCCGACAACCAGGCGGTGCTGGTCTCGGCGCGCTACACCTATGAACGGCTCAAATTATACCTGGGCTACGAATATTACGCCTTCAAGGATCCCGCGGACACGATCCTCGCGCCTTTTGTCGATTACAACGGCTATGCCGTCAGCGTCGCGGCCAACGACGCCTTCCAATATCACGACAAGATCCAGCAACTCGTCTGGACGGGCCTGCGCTATGCCTATGACAGCCGGCTCGATTTCAGCCTCGGCTATTATCATGTCTGGCAGAACAGCTATGGATCGGTCAGTTGCGCGACGTCACGGAACAATGCCGTTGTGAAGAACGCCTCGACTTGCGCCGGGGCGGAGGACGCCCTCGGCCTCGTCGCGCAATATCACTTCAACGAAAATCTTCAGCTCTACGGCGGGCTGATGGTCTCCGCCGTGAGCGGCGGCATGGCCAATGGCTTCCTCTATCCCAACAGCGTCGATCCGATGGTCGGGCTGCGCTATGTCTTCTGAAGCTCACTCGAACGCATAGGCGTCGAGGCTGATCGGCCCGACGAGCGCGTGGTGCAGCCGCTTGCCCCTGGCGTCCGGCCCGCCGGCGCCAAAGGCGAAGGGCAGGGGCAGGATATGTTCCGGGGTGGGGTGGTTGCGCAGGGCGTCGGGGCCTTGCTCCCAGGCGGCGATCGCTTCCGCGTCGCCCGCCTCGATCCGCTCGGCGAGCCATTCGTTGAAGGTCAGGGCCCAGGGCGGCGTGTCCTCGCCGCCGAAAAAGGCGCGCAGATTATGGGTCGCGCTGCCCGAGCCGATGATGAGGACGCCTTCGTCGCGCAAGGGCGCAAGCGCCCGGCCGAGCGCGAAATGATGGGCGCCGCTCTGGCGCGGCTGGACCGACAGGGTCGCGACCGGAATGTCGGCCTCAGGATACATCACCTTCAGCGGAGCCCAGGCGCCGTGGTCATAGCCGCGTCCATCGGACAAGGCGGGGCCCAGACCCGCGGCCTGGGCGAGGCCCGCCGCCTTGACGGCGAGCGCCGGCGCGCCGGGCGCCGGAAAGCTCATTTCGTAGAGTTCCCGTTCGAAGCCGCCGAAGTCGTAGATCATCCCTGGCCGCGCGCCCCGCTCGAAGACCGGCTGGGCGGTCTCGAAATGCGCGCTCATGATCAGGATCGCCGAGGGACGAGGGCTTTTCGCGCCGAGATCGCGCCAGAAGGTCCGGGTGTCGCTTTCATACAGGATGAGATTCGGCGCGCCATGGGAGATGAAAAGGCTTGGCGGACGGGACTGAATGGCGTTCACGGCGTCGCTCGCGCTTTATTTCGGGACTGGCCCTTTGAAACGGAAATTCGATCGTCATATAAGCGGCGCAACATGGAGCCGCCAGACATGAAGTCCTTTTTACGGAAAAGCCTCCTTTGCGCCGCCGCATGTCTGGGTTTCGCGGCGTCCGCCCAGGCCGGCGACGGCCCCGATCTCATCTTCCGCAAGTCGACGACCTTCAAGCTGCTGACGCCGAACGACAAGCTGGCGACCTATGCGATCGACGACCCGGCGGTCGCGGGCGTCGCCTGCTATTATACCGTTCCGGAAAAGGGCGGCGTCGCCGGCGCCTTCGGCGTCGCGGAAGAGACCTCCGACGTCTCGCTCGCCTGCCGTCAATATGGTCCGATCCAGTTCAAGGAAAAATTCGCGCAGGGCGACGTCGTCTTCCGCGAAAGCCGCTCGCTGCTGTTCAAGCGCATGCAGATCGTGCGCGGCTGCGACCCGAAGCGCAATGTCCTCGTCTATATGGTTTATAGCGACAAGATCATCGAGGGCTCGCCCAAGAATTCGACCTCGACGGTCGCGATCCAGCCTTGGGCCGGCGAGCCGGCGCCGAAATGCGCGGATTTCGTCAAGCAGTGAAGCCCCGCCTCATTCCCCGCAGGCGATGAACACGTCATCGGGTGAAACAGCAGGAAGCGCGTCGGATTTGGCGGCCGACTTCTGGATCGAGGCGGTGATATTGTCGCTCGCGCGCCCGTAAGCCCTGGCGGCGCCGTGGCCATGGGCCTCGCACCAGGCGTCGGCGACGATTTTCGCGCAATCGTCGCCGCTGGAAATGCAATCGTTCAGGCCATAGCCCTCGTCGGCCCGCAGCAGAAAGCTGTTCGAGCCGAGCGCCCGCACGCTTGCCGTGTCTGCGCGCGCCGCCGTCTGCAAGGCGCAGATCACGAACAGTCCGCCGAGCAGGGGAAGGAGGATGCGCGGCAGGTAAACGTGTTCGAATTCCTGAAATTTCATGATCCGGGCTCGCGAACTGGCCCGGCGCGCGGAGTTCTTCTCGTTCCCGGCGCCGTTCGACCTGCCGCCAGCATGGGCTTGGTCGCATGAAAAAAGAGTTAAATTTAACTATACTGCTTGTCGGACACGCTGAATTCGCACGTCAAGGTAAAGACGGGGCGGTTGTTCTCTAGGTTCCGCAGAAGGTCTCATGCACCCGTTCCTCGGGGCGGGGCGGCGCCTCCAGATCGTCCTCGGGCCTTTCCGGCGGCGCGGGATCCTGGAACGGATCCTTCAGCGCCGCGCAGAGGCGCCAGAATGGCGCGAGATCGCCTTCGTTCGCCGCCGCCAGCGCCTGTTCGACGCGGTGGTTGCGGGCGATGACGACCGGATTGCTGGCGCGCATCAGGGCGAGCCGCGAGGGAAAATCCTCGCCTGCCGTCACGGCGCGCCATTCGGCAAGGAAGTTCGCGGCTTCCTCGCGCGCCGCGGCGTCCGTTTCGGCAAAGAGATCGAGGAAGGCTGTCTCGTCCGCGCCGGCGGCAACCTGCGTCAGGCGGCGGAAGAACAGAGTGAAATCGGCCTTGCCGGTCTCCAGAAGCCGCCACATCCGGGCGATGAGGGGCTCATTGGCGGAATCGCCGGGCTTGAGGCCGAGCTTGCGCTCGAGGCCGTGGGCGAGGGCGGCGACATAGGCGGGCTGGAAGCCTTCGAGCGTCTCTTGCGCCTTGCGCAGGGCCACGGCGTCGTCGGGATCGAAGAGCGGCAGCAGCGTTTCCGCGAGCCGGGCGAGATTCCAGGAGGCGATCGGCGCCTGGCGGTTGAAGGCGTAGCGCCCCGCCGCGTCGATCGAAGAAAAGACCTGCCGGCGGTTGAAGCCGTCCATGAAGGCGCACGGGCCGAAATCGATGGTTTCGCCGGCGATCGACATATTGTCGGTGTTCATCACGCCATGGATGAAGCCGACGAGCATCCATCGCGCGATGAGCCGCGCCTGCCGCGCGACCACCGCGCCGTAGAAGGCGAGATAGGCGTCCTTTTGCCCTGCGAGTTCCGGAAAATGGCGGGCGATGCAATGGTCGGCGAGCGCCCGGGTGAGCTTGGGGCCGTCGTCGCGCCGCGCGTCCTCGTTCGCGGCATATTGGAAGGTGCCGACCCGGACATGGCTGCGGGCGATGCGGGTCAGCACGGCGCCGGGATGCGTGGTTTCGCGATAGACCGGCGCTCCGGTCGCGACGACCGCGAGCGCGCGGGTGGTCGGAATTTTCAGCCCGGCCATGGCCTCGCTGACGATATATTCGCGCAGCATGGCCGACAGAGTGGCGCGGCCGTCGCCGCGCCGGGCGAATTTGGTCGGGCCGGAGCCCTTGAGATGCACGTCATAGGTCGAGCCGTCGGGCGCGACAATTTCGCCGAGCATCGCCGCGCGGCCATCGCCGAGCAGCGGATTCCAGCCGCCGAACTGGTGGCCCGAATAGGCGAGGGCGATATTCTCGCGGCCCGCGGGCGGCGCGCCGCCCGAAAGCCATTCCAGCAATTCCGGGGTCGCGGCGTCCTGCGGCAGGCCAAGTTGGGCGGCGAGGGCGTCGTTGAAGACCACCCATTGCGGCGACGGCGCCGGCGACACCGGCGCAGCGGCGAAGAATTCCGCCGGCAGCGCCCGGTAGGAGGTGTCACGCAGGAAGTCGGCGGTCGAAGTCATGCAAGCTCCGTGGCAGGCTTCGCGAAAGCGGGCGCCGGTTTTTGGACAGGCCGCGCCTGAAGGTGAAGATCGTGACCATGCAAGCAGGAAGCGCGCCAGGCGGTCAATGACTGAACTGGGGTTGCGCGGCCGGTTTTGCAAGCCTGGCAGGCTGGAGCGAAAATTCCGGCGCGGGATCGTGGAAATTCGTCGCCCGATAGACGTCGAGCGTGATCGCCGCCTTGCCGCCCGCCATGATTTCGACCGGCGCGACCGGTTCGATCGCGTCGAAATGAGCGCCAAGGCGCGCGCGGGCCTCTTCGAGGCTCAGGTTCGGCGCCACGATCAGCGCGTCGCGGCCGATGAAATGCTTGGGATCGCGGATGATCCCGAAGCCGCGCGGATCGTCGGACAGGCAGAGCACGGGCGGGTCGCCGTGCAGGGCGTAATCGAGCTTTCCGGCGTCGAGCCAGCGCGTCGCCGCGACGAACAGTTTCGGCTGGCGCCAGCCGCGCGCGTCCAGCGCGCGGGTGAAGTCATCCCAGTCCAGCATTTCGACGAGCGGATCGCGCGGTCCGGCCAGCATCGCGAGCGGCAGGCGCGGCAGGGCGGCGATGACGCCGACGCCGAAAACGGTGAAGGCGGCGCCGGCGACCAAAGCCCGGCGAATCCACTTTTCTCCCCGAGCCGTCCGCGCCGCGATCTCATGGCCAAGCAGCGGAAAGATCATCAGAAAGCCCGGCGCGGCCCAATGCGGCAGGACGCGGTGGCTCGACCAGAAGGCGATCACGGTGAACCCTATGATCGGAAAGGCGCCGAGACTTGCGAGGAAGAATTCGCGCTCCTGCGACGGGCCGCGCCAGAGCGCCCGCAGGAACAAGGCGGCGAGGGGAAAATAGATCCAGGGCGCAAGGAACAAGGCCTGCAAACCGATCAAGGCCAGAGGCGCGACGAGATTGAGATGCGGCGCGCCCGAGCGCCCGCCCTGGAACAGGAAGGACACCCAATGGTGCTGGGCGTTCCAGATCAGGACCGGCGAAAAGACAGCGAGCGCGACAAGGCCGGCGGCCCACGGCCAAGGCGTGGCGAGCCAGAAGCGCTGGCGTTTGCTCGCCAGGACGAAAAGGCCGGCTCCCGCGAAAAGCAGCACGCCATGATATTTCGAGAGCATGGCGAGGCCGGCGCCAAGGCCGGCCAGCAGCCAGTGACGCGGCGCGTTCTCGCGGTCGCCGTCGAAAAAGATGCGCGACAAGGCGATCGCGGTGACCAGCATCGCCGGCAGCAAGGGCGCGTCGGGCAGAATCCAGGCCGCGTCGGCGAGGCCGAGCGCGGGCGCCATCGCCTGGGTGAGCACGGCGTAGAAGCCCGCCTCGGCCGAGAACAGGCGTCGCGTCAGGACGAAAAGCAGCCAGCTCGTGAGGCCCGACAACAAAACGAAGGGCGCGCGCAGGGCAAGGGCGCTTTCGCCGAGCCAGGCGCCGGCGAAATGGACGATCCACCAGGCGAGCGGCGGGTGGTCGAACGTGCTCAGGGTCAGGACGCGGGCGGTCGCCACCGTGTACGATTCATCCACGCCGAGCCCCGTCGCGGCGGCGAAAAGAAATCGCAGCGCGAGCAGGCCCAGAATGAGGAGCGCGGTCCTGCGTTCCGCCGATCCGCCGGCGCGGGGCGCCGCGCTCACGTCATCCGGCAAAGTCCTGTTCATTCAGCCGCCTGTTTTCCGGTTTTGTCATGAAGGCGGGCGCGCGGGCCCGCCGGGGACCATGCACATCAGTTGCGGCGCCGAAAAGGCGGCTGTACTGAGCGAGGCTTTCCAGCTAACAGATTTGGCCCAGGAAGAAAAAGCCCTGCTTGAAAGCCCTCTCTTGCCCGCCGAACTCAGTCTCGTCATTCCAACCTTCAATGAAAGCGGCAATCTGCGCGAGTTGATCCGACGTGTGGAGGCCGCGCTCGCGGGTGTCGAGTGGGAAATGATCGTCGTGGACGACAACAGTCCGGACGGCACGTCCGCGCTGGCCAAGGAGATCGCGCAGGAAGACCCGCGCGTGCGCTGCCTGCGGCGGGTCAACCGGCGCGGGCTCGCCGGCGCCTGCATCGAGGGGATGCTCGCCTCCAGCGCCCCGATCGTCGCGGTGATGGACGCCGATCTCCAGCATGACGAGCGCATCCTGCCGCAAATGCTGGCGAAGATCCGCGCCGGGGCGGATCTGGTTGTGGGCAGCCGGCATGTCGATGGCGGGTCGGACGAGGGCGGCTTTACGGCGCGCCGCGCCGCGATCAGCCGCTTTGCGACTGTTCTGGCGAAAAAAGCCTTGCGCGCGGATTTTTCAGACCTCATGAGTGGTTTCTTCATGGTGCGGCGAGAAATCGTCGAGAATTGCGCGCCGATGCTCGCGCCCACCGGCTTCAAGATCCTCGCGGATATTGTCGCCTCGGCGCGAAAGCCGCTGAAGATCGAGGAGGTCGGCTATATGTTCCGTGAAAGGCTGGCGGGCGAATCGAAATTCGACATCAAGGTCGGGCTGGACTTCCTCGGGCTGCTGCTCAACAAGGTCAGCGGCGGCCGCATTCCTGTGCGTTTCATCTTTTTCGCCCTGGTTGGCCTGAGCGGCGTCGCGATCCATCTGTTGACGGTCAACGCCGCCATGGCGGCGCCGGGCATGACCTTTCCGGTGGCGCAGAGCATCGCCGTCGTCGTGGCGATGACCAGCAATTTTTATGTCAACAACCTGATCACCTACCGCGATGCCCAGTTGAAGGGCTTCTGGCCGCTCCTGCGCGGGCTGCTCTATTTTTATGCCGTCTGCGCCTTTGGATCGATCGCCAATGTCGGCGTCGCCGCCTGGCTATACAACATCGAGCATGCGGTCTTGGTCTCGGCGCTGGCCGGCGTGATCATGGGATCGGTTTGGAACTACACGCTCAGTTCGCTCTTCGTCTGGCGCAAGGATTGAAGGCGGGGCGCGTCGCGAATGAACAGCGGCCATACAGGTCGGCGGCTCTCCAGAGGATCGAGGTTGGCGAAGGTTCAAGCCGGTCCTCATGAACGAGGACTGGCCGGGAGCGAATGTGACGTCGAGCCGACGCGAAGGACTTCGATGATCGCGACAAGACGCGATCATCGAGCTTTGGCCGCCGCGACGCCGTGAAAGAGCGCCGCCGCCCGCGCCTCGAGCGCGCGGCGCATGGCCATCGGAACCTGCCGGTGCGCCTTGGCGCGCGGAAAAGGCAATTCCTCGATCGCCCGTCCGTCGGGGAACATTTCCTGGTGCTCGGCCCAATTGTCGAAATGCCGGCGATCGACATTGTCCACGAACGTTTCCGCCGGGACATTCTCGGCCAGGATCAGGGAATGATCGTCGAGTTCGACGTGGTAGTAGACGAAGGTCTCGGGCACATGGCTCTCGCGTCGGATCGTGGTTCCGTTCACGAGCGCACCGGCATGGACGAGGATGTCGCCGACCAGCAGGGCGTGCTCCGGCGACACGAGCAGATCGCGGCAGGGAACATTATCAGCAATCGCGCCGGCGGCCACGCGGATCGGCCAGTTGCGCAGCGGATTGGCGAATCGTGAGGCGATGGTCTGCCGGCCAATCCAGACGACCGGCCGCGCCTCGCCCTCGGCAGTCAGCACCAGATCGCCGCGCTCCAGCGACTCGACAGGAACCTCGCCCGCCGCCGTGCGGATCATGGTTCCGGACATGAAGCAGATCGTCAGGAGATCGATGGTCTGCCCATTGACCGTTTGCTGGCTCAGCTGGACCTGACTGGCGACCGTACTTGAAGCGAAAGTAAAGGTTTGAGAATTGTAGCCGCCGGCGTCGGTGATCTTGATCTGGTTGGGGGCGCTTGCGCTGTAGACGAGCTTGTCGCCTGAACCGAACGAGCCCAGCTTGATATAGTCGCCTGCCGCAAAGCCGGTAATCGTCCCGATATAGATATTGCCAATGTAGATGTTGGAAGCCTGGAAGATGTCGCCCGTTCCCTGGAACGTCAGGGTTGGCTCCACCGAACCGGACGCGCCTATTCCATAGGCGCTCGTGAGGAGCAAGGTAGAGCCGCTGCCGATAACGAGGCTGGTCTGCCCACTTGCATCATTGCCTACGGCCTGGGTCAGGGTGAGCGTTCCGCCGGACGCCGTGATCGCGCCTTGGCCGGTGATATTTCCTTGGACTATGCCGGTTCCGGTCAGCGCCGCGCTCGAACTCAGGGCGACGCCATTGGCCGCGGTCAAAGTGGAGCCGTCGAGCACGATGGAGCCCCCGGCGATGCTTTCGAGACTGTTGAAAGTGACATTCGCCGATGCGCCAAGTTCAAGGGTCTGATTTTTGGCGGTGATGGCGATCGAGCTGAAACTGTTGGCGCTTTCGAGCTTCAGCGTCGTCGCCTTGGATGTGTTCGCAAATCCAAGCGCAATGCCATAAGCGATTGCGCCGGTAAGATCGAGCGCGCCGCCGGCATGCGCGGTCCCCGCGAGGATATGCGGCGTGCCGGCGCCGGCATTGACGATGTTGAAACCGCCTCCCGCGTTGATCGAGCCCTGGCCTTCGATCGTTCCATATAGGGCGATCGAAATCGCGCCGGTCGTTGTCAGGCTGGCGCCGGCGTCCAATACGAGCGTTACGGCATTGGTGTTGTTGTTGAGTGAGGCGTCATTGCCGATCGTCAAGGAGTTCAGCTTCGGCGTCGCCGATGAAAGATCGACCGTGTAGGGTCCGCCAGACTGTGAAGGCAGAACGACGTCGTCGCCCGCTTGCGGCGTCATGCCGCCGCTCCAGTTGCTCGCAGTCTCCCATTTGAAATTGCCGTTCGTGGCTGTCCACGTCCTCGTCGTCATCCCAGCCTCCAGACCCGCGGGCGTGAACAAGCCATGTCGTCGCGCGGACAAATCGGCTCTTCGCTCCAGACAGCGTGGTCAATTCTGTTAAGTCAAAATAGGAAAAATAAGGTTACGCGAACGCAAGGGGGCAAAAGGATCAAAGTGAATTTTTCACTTAATGACCATTCTTTGGCGTTAACGCCTCGTCGCCTGACTCCCGGTTTGCCTCCATTCTCGAAGGCAAAGGCCGCTCGCCTCGATCTTCCCCAAGGTTTTGTCGCAATTAACCCTTGCCCGCGAATCGCTTGATGCTACGGAATATTGTTCTGCTTTTTCCGTTTCCTGCAAGTATTCGTCCATTCACGCCTTTGCGCGGCGCGATTCGCTCGATCAGTTCCCGCTTGCCGGCGAGGCCAATGAGCAACTGCCCGCCGACCTGCCGACTGAGCGTCTCGACGTCTGTAAAGGACGGCGTGGATGCTGCGCAGCTTACTGGAAGACTGAACATTTGAGCGCGGGAGGACGAGAAACGCCCCCGCCTTCCAAACGACGTCACTCGCCGCTGTGCTTGCGGCGGATGCGCCAGACCGTCCAGGCGACGAAGGCGACAATGAAGGGGATGAGGATCGCGGTGTCGGTGCTCGGCTCGACATGCAGCCCGGCTTCCTTGGCGCCTTCCAGAACGTGATGGATGACGCTGGCGATGTAATAGGTGATCGCGGCGATGGAGAGGCCTTCCACCGTTTGCTGCAAGCGCAATTGCAACTGCACGCGCTCGCCCATCTGGCGCAGCAGGTCGCCGTTCTGCGCCTCGACCTCTGTATCGACGCGGGTGCGCAGGAGTTGCGCCGCCCGGGCCAGCTTCCGGGACAGGTCGGCCTGCCGCGCCTCGGTGTTGCGGCAGGTGCGCATGGCGGGCTGGAGCCGGCGCGTCAGGAAACCGGACCAGCTCGGATAATCGGGCAGGGGAGTCTCGTTGATCGCATCGAGCCGCGCGCGCACCAGGTCGTCATAGGCGCGGGTGGCGCCGAAGCGATAAAGGCTCGCCGCTGCGCCGACCTCCAGTTCTGAGGCAAGACCGGTCAGGGCGTCGAGCAAATGACGATTCTGTTCGACGCCGGTCGCCTGGGTCATGGCGTCGAGCAGGCGCGGCAATTCCTGCTCGATGCGCTGGATCGAGGGCGCGAGGCTCTGCGCCTCGGGCAGGCCGAGGAGCGCCAGCGTCCGATAGGTCTCGACCTCCAGCGCCCGTTGCGCCAGCCGGCCCGCGGCCATGGCGGGCATGGAGCGGTTGGCGATAAAAATACGCACGAAGCCGAAAGTGTCCGGCGCGAAATCGGTCGCGATCAGGGCGCGGCCGGCGTTGGCATCGCAGACCGCCATCTGCAGCGGGCCGAAGACTGCGCCGAGCGAGGCCGGATCGCGGTCGCCCGCCAGCATGTGGAGGTCGACGGCGACCAGAAGCGGGCCGGGCTGCGGCAGCATCCGGATCTTCTGCATCAACGTCGCCGGCGAGGGCGCGAAAGGCTCGTCCCCGTCGAGGCCGGAAAATTCCCAGCTATGGGTGATGAATTCGCCATGCCGCTCCCAGACCAGCGCCGCGCCCTGCAATTCGACGCGAAATTGCCGGGTCTGCGAGTCCGGGCCGGGCAGGCCGCGTTCGATGCAGGCCTGGGTGACGGCCAGGCGGTCGGCCTCGGCGCCGGCGGCGTCGGCCAGGAAGGCGAAGTGCAGGATGCGCGCCGGGGCCTCAAGGGGACGGGTCGGCCGGGCGTGCAATTCGCCGAGAATTCGCGCCCTTAGCGGATGCTGTTCGAAAGCGGAGGCGCCCAAACCTGCGTCCGTCATGCGTGCCCCTGATTTTTTCGCGGCGCGCGCCGCTGTTGTCTTGCGCCCGTTTTATCGCTTGGGCGTAACGGCGCAAGCCGGATCCGGCGAAAAAGCCGATCTCAGCGCCGCGCCTTGAAAAAATCGCGCAGGAGTTCGGCGGCCTCGCCGGCGCGGATGCCGCCATAGACTTCGGGGCGGTGATGGCAGGTTTTTTGCGCGAAGAAGCGCGGCCCGTTCTCGACCGCGCCGCCCTTTTCATCCTCCGCCGCGAAATAAAGCCGGCGGATGCGGGCGAAGGAGATCGCGCCGGCGCACATGGCGCAGGGCTCCAGCGTTACATAAAGGTCGCAGCCGATCAGGCGCTCGTCCCGGAGCTTTCGCGCGGCCTCGCGGAGCGCCAGCACTTCGGCGTGGGCTGTCGGGTCGTGGTCTTCGATCGTGCGATTGCCCGCTGCGGCGAGGATCTCGCCATCCTTCACCACGCAGGCGCCGATCGGCGCCTCGCCGCGCGCCGCCGCCGCCCGCGCCTCGGCGAAGGCGCGCTCCCAGGGCGAGTTGACATCGTCGGCGGGCGTTTCGGACATCGCGCAAATCATTTCGCAAAGATCGCGGCCTCTGCTATCAGACCGCCATGAAAAACGACAGAGACAAAAAGCCCGCCCGCAAGCCCGCCGCGAAGCGCCCGTCCGGGAAAAAGCCGGCGATTCTGCCCGCCAAGGCGCATGAGGGCGAGCGTATCGCCAAGGTCATGGCCCGCGCCGGCCTGTGCTCGCGCCGCGACGCCGAGAGCTGGATCGAACAGGGCAGGGTGGCGGTCAATGGCCAGGTCCTGACGAGCGCGGCCCGCAATGTCACGGAAGCCGACAAGATCACGGTCGACGGCAGGCCGCTCTCCACCCGCGAGCGGACCCGGCTATTCCTGTTCCACAAGCCGCGCGGGCTCGTCACGACGGATCGCGACCCCGAAGGCCGGCCCACGGTCTTCGACTATATCGCGGAAAAGAACCCGCACCTGCCGCGCCTGATGTCGGTCGGCCGGCTCGATATCAACACCGAGGGCCTGCTGCTGCTCACCAATGACGGCGGCCTGGCGCGGGTGCTGGAATTGCCCTCGACCGGCTGGCTGCGCCGTTATCGCGCCCGGGCCAATGGCGAGACCGATCAGGCGAAGCTCGACACGCTGGCGAAAGGCGTGACCATCGATGGGGTCGATTACGCCGGGGTTGAGGCCAAGCTCGACCGGGTGCAAGGCGCCAATGTCTGGATCACGCTGGGCCTCCGCGAGGGCAAGAACCGCGAGGTCAAGCGCCTGCTCGAACATCTCGGTCTCGCCACCAACCGCTTGATCCGCTTGTCTTACGGGCCGTTCCAGCTTGGGGAAACACCCGAGGGCTCGGTTGAGGAGGTGCGCACGCGCGTTCTTGCCGACCAGCTGGGCGCGAGCCTTGCCGAACAGGCGGGCGTCGATTTCGACGGCCCGATTATCGACCGCACGCCGGAGCCCGAGCCTGCGGCGCCGCGCGAAAGGACCGGCCCGCGCCCCAAACGGCCACCCGCTGAACGGCCGGAAAAAAAGATGGGAACGGAAAAGGCCGTTCCGCGCAAGCATGTCTCCGCCTTGCGCAGCGAGCGCGCCAAGGCGGAAAAGGGGCCGCGTCGCCGCGTCGAGAGCGCCGAGACCGCGGACCGCAATGGCCGCAAGGTGGTGGTGGAGCGCGTTAGCGCCGCCGCGCCCCGTCCTGAGGCCACCGAGACCCGCAACGCTCGGCGGTTCAAGGCGGAGCGGGAAAAGACGGAAGCTCCAGCGCGAAAAGGCGCGTCCGGAAAAGGCGGCCCGCGCGCCGAGAGGTTTTCGGGCGAGACTGGCGCGGCCAAACATTTCCGCCGCGACGGAGCGGCGCGCGACGACAAGGCCGGAGGCCGGGATTTCGCTCGCCCGCGCGGAGAAAAGCCGAGCCGGGGATTTGGCGATCGTCCGGCGGGCGACCGTTCGCAGAGCCGGAAGCCGACCGGGGGCAAGCCCGCTGGCGGCAGGCCCTTTGGCGGCAAACCTTCCGGCGGCGGATCGTCGGGGTCGCGAAACCCGCCAAGAAATCCCGGAAGAAAATAAGCCATGCGCATCGTCGGCGGTCGGCTGAAGGGGCGGGCGCTGCAAGGCCCGCGCGGCGAGGGACTGCGGCCG
>JAJXYV010000237.1 GCA_021780435.1 Pseudomonadota bacterium | reverse complement strand
CGGGCGGGATCCCAGCTGTTGGCGTTGCTCATTTCATTCGCGCTCCGAATTGCGCCCCCTCCCGGGAACGCCGCGAACCTATAATCTGGCGGCTCACTTTGCGTTGCGCAAGGGGCGGGCCGGGGCCCGGTCATTCCACGATTGCCGGCGCCTGGTACACGAGAAGTTGGGCCCCCTTGCGCGCCGCGCCCGTTCCGCTCGGGCTGAAGCCCAGCTTTTTCAAGAGCCGCCATGAGGCCGAATTCTCGCGCGGACATTCTGCAATGATCCGCTTTTCCGGGAAGACGTCGCGCAGGCGACCCAGCATGGCCTGCGCCATTTCCGCGCCATAATGATTGCCGTGATAGGGAACGCCGAGCCAGAAGCCGATCTCGACATCGGTCGCAGTGCGGGCGACGGCGCCGACGCAGCCGATGAAGGCGCCGTCGTCGCCGGCGCGCACCGAGGCGAAACAGCCTTTCTTGGCGCGCGGCAGGGCGATGAGATCCTGCGCATCGGCGAGCGTGAACGGTTGCCGAAGGAGCGAAACCCCGGCGGCGACGAGCGGGTCGTTGGTCAGGACGACAAGCTGGAAGGCGTCGGCGGCCTGAAGCGGCTGGATGAACAGCCTCTCCGTTCGCATCCCTTCCTCCGGGAAGAGCTTCTCCCGGAAATTCTCGATTTTTGTCGTACCCGTCGAATGCCTGGCGCCCATGACTTCAGCCCCGCAACAAAGGACCTTTCCCCCTGCTTCGGCGGAACCATCTGGCGCATTGGCGGCCCCGCCCCCCTGGAGCAAGGCGCGCAACTTACTGATTCATGCGCTCTTTTTCAGCATTTCCGCCGCTTTTGGCGCGAAATAGGTGAGGATGCCGTTTGCCCCCGCCCTCTTGAAGGCGAGGAGGCTTTCGAGCATGGCTTTGTCACCGTCCAGCCACCCATTCAACGCCGCAGCTTTAATCATCGCATATTCCCCCGAAACTTGGTAGGCGAAGGTGGGGATGGCGAAACGATCTTTCACGCGGCGGATAATGTCGAGATAGGGCAGGCCTGGCTTGACCATGACCATGTCGGCGCCCTGCTCGAGATCGAGCGCGACCTCGCGCAGGGCCTCGTCGGAATTGGCGGGGTCCATCTGATAGGTGCGCTTGTCGCCGACCAGCACCGCCTTGGTGCCGATGGCGTCGCGGAACGGGCCATAGAAGGCCGAGGCGTATTTGGCGGAATAGGCCATGATCTGAACGTCGTCGAAGCCCTCGCTGTCGAGGCCCGCGCGGATCGCGCCGATCCGCCCGTCCATCATGTCCGAGGGGGCGATGACGTCGGCGCCCGCGCGGGCCTGGTTCAGCGCCTGCTCGACCAGGATGGCGACGGTTTCGTCGTTGAGGATCGTCTCGCCCTCCATCACCCCGTCGTGGCCGTGGCTGGTGTAGGGGTCCAGGGCGGCGTCGGTGATCAGCCCGATCTGCGGAACAGCCTGCTTGATGGCGCGGCAGGCGCGGCAGACGAGATTTTCAGGATTGAGGGCCTCGGAGCCGTTGGGGTCGCGCAGGTCGGGCTCGGTATAAGGAAACAGGGCGAGGGCGGGAATAGACAGGTCGGCCGCCTTCTGCGCGGCGGCGACCGCCTGGTCGACCGAGAGCCGCTCGACCTCCGGCATGGAGGCGACCGGCGTGCGGACGTTCTCGCCTTCGACCACGAAGATCGGCCAGATCAGGTCGTTCGCGGTCAGCACGTTTTCGCGGACGAGGCGGCGGGCCCAGTCCGTCTTGCGGTTGCGGCGGGGGCGCTGGACGAGGCCGAGGGAAAGATCGAATGGAGAGCGGGGCGAGTCAGTCATGGCGGGGTTCCGAATTCTGGCTTCCCATAACATATCGGCGCCGCCGCGCGAAAAATTTTGCCGCAAATGGTCAAATGCTTTATCGCAGCCACATTTCGTGGAGCAGTGACGGGCGATGGACAATTTCGGGCGCAGGCGCGGCGAGGCCGATCCGGACGCTACCGGCGTGATCAGGGTCGGCGCGAAGCCTGGTCCCGAAGCGGAGGAGGCGCGGCGATTCTTCGCGCTCACCCTGTTCTTCCGCCTGGCGGCTCTACTCTGGATCCTTCAGGCGCTGGAGCAATGGCGGCGCATCATTGCGCCGGCGACGGGGTCGTTCGCCGACTTCTCCGCCTCCGTCATGGCGGCGACCGTCTTTTTCGCGGTCCTCAACCCAATCGCGGCGGTCGGGCTCTGGCTGATGGCGCCATGGGGCGGGGTGGTCTGGCTGCTGACCTTGATCGCGCAGGCCTTCGTGGCCTCGTCCAAGCCCTCCTTCTTCATGCTCGGCGGCTATACCAAGGTCGTCGACGTCGTTCTGCTCGGGCTTTATCTTTTTCTCTCGTGGCGCGCCGGCGGCGTTTCCGCGGAGCCCTCGGGGATCGACCGCCTGATCGCGCGCCTGCGCGAGCTGACGGATGGATTCCAGCGAAAAAGGTGAATAAAGATCAACGTAAATAATAGTTTTAATTCACCCAAGATTCACTTCAATTCCCGCAATTCGCGGTAACCGGCGATTCAGCCTGTTGTTTAAACTGGTTTTCATTAGCGGCGTTTAGATTGCGAACCATCGAGGCGGCCGGAACATAACGGCCCGCAAGACAGATCGCAGGGAAGACGACCATGAACAAGCTGATGAAGTCCGACGTGAACACAGGCCGAGCCGAACGCTGCGCCGAAGTGCGCCCGGTCTATCTCGAGGCATTGACCCTGGTCGAGCGTCTGCATCGCCGCCTGCTGGACGTCATCAAGGATGAGTTCGACCGCCGCGGCCGCTCCGACATCAACTCCGTCCAGGCGCTGCTGCTCTATAACATCGGCGATTCCGAACTGACCGCCGGCGAGCTGCGCACCCGCGGCTATTATCTCGGCTCCAACGTTTCCTATAACGTCAAGAAGCTCGTCGAGATGGACTATCTCCATCATTCCCGCTCCCGCATCGACCGCCGTTCGGTGCGCATTAGCCTGACCCCCCAGGGCAAGGAAATCCGCGACATCGTCGCCGGCCTCTATGAAAAGCATGTCCTGACGGTCGAGCAGATCGGCGGCGTGTCCGTCGACGAGTTCAAGGTCGTCAATAACGCTCTGAACCGCCTGGAGCGCTTCTGGACCGACCAGATCAAATATCGCCTCTGATAGCGACTTTCCCGCGCGGCGCGAGTCGCGCTTCCCCGCCTCGATGATCTCCGCCAAAGCCGCCGGGCCCCTGATGGGCCCGGCTTTTTCTTGCCCGCAGCGCCCTGCGGGAGAGATGGCCGCGCCTCCGTTCTGGAAAAAGCGCCGTTTCCATTGCGCGGCTTGACCTTGCCGCCATAAAATCGCCGCGCTATTCGCGCCTTGTTAACTCTCGTCATCGACTCTCTCGCGCGAATTGTCCCGGCGGCGTCTCCGCGCCGCCGCGCCGGGATGATTAATCCGCACTCCGAAGTTTTAGGAGCTTTACCGTTGATTCACGCCGAATTGCCGCGAAACCGCGTTTTTTCGCCGCGCCGCCTGGGCGTCGCGGCCTGTTTCGCCCTTGCCGCGGTCGCCGGCGCGGCCCCCGCTTTCGCCGTTGACGGCTTCGGTCAGGCGGAATGGGCGCAGCGTTACGACGCCGACGCGCGCCTGAGCGTCGCCCGTTCGAACACGCCGCTGCTCTCGCCGCGCACGCTTGCCGCGACTGAACAGGCGATCGAGCAATATCGCGGCATCGTCGAGCGCGGCGGCTGGAACAATGTCCCGGCGGGCGCGACGCTCAAGCTCGGCTCCTCCGGCGCGGCGGTCCAGGCGCTGCGCAAACGCCTGATCGTCACCGGCGACCTCGACCCCGCCGCGTCGTCGTCGGGGGTTTACGATTCCTATGTCGAGGCGGGCGTGAAGCGTTTCCAGGCTCGCCACGGCCTGATCGAGACTGGCGTCGCGTCGCCGCAGACCATCGCGGTGATGAACATTCCGGCCGATTACCGCCTGCGCCAGCTGGAAACCAATCTTGTTCGCCTGCGCACCTTCTCGGCTAATCTTGGCGACCGTTTCGTCGTCGCCAATATTCCGGGGGCCATGGTCGAGACGGTCGAGAACGATACGGTCGCGACCCGGCATCTCGCCGGCGTCGGGAAGATCGACCGCCAGTCGCCGGTCATGCAGACCCGCGCGCTCGACGTGGACTTCAACCCCTATTGGACGGTCCCGGCCTCGATCATCAAGAAAGACCTCATCCCCAAGATGCAGGCCGATCCGAACTATCTGACCGACAACCACATCCGCATCTACGACAAGAGCAACAACGAGGTCTCGCCCTCGTCGATCAACTGGCACTCGATGGATGCGACCAATTACCGCTTCCGCGAGGATCCGAGCACCGAGAACTCGCTCGGCGTGGTGCGCATCAACATCAACAATCCCTATGGCGTCTATATGCACGACACCCCGGCCAAGGGTGTGTTCGGCGACGATTTCCGCTTCGTCTCGTCCGGCTGCATGCGCCTGCAGAACGTGCGTGACTATGTCGCCTGGCTGCTCAAGAACCAGCCCGGCTGGGATCGCGACCATATCGACCAGGTCATCGCCTCGGGCGAGCGCCTCGACGTGAAGATCGATCCGCCGGTCAATGTCTACTGGGTCTATATCACCGCCTGGGGCACGCCCGAAGGCATCGTGCAGTTCCGCGAGGACATTTATCAGCGTGACGGCTTCTCGACCGCCGGCGCCGGCGCGGCGGCCGTCGTCCAGCCGGTGGCCCAGGACGGCGTGCGCCACGACCCAGGCCTCGATCCCGGAACGGACGAGCAATAATCATTTGGACAGAGACCTGCGCGCCCCGGCGTCCCGAAAGGCGCCGGGGCGCCGCTTTTTCGGCGGCGGCCTTTCTTCGCCGCGTTCCGCGTGGTAAGTGGCCCGCAATTTCCCCGTCCCAGAGGAGTCCGCAATGAGCCAGACCAACGCCGCCATGGCGCAGAACCTCTCCAACAGCTTCTTCGGCGCCTCGCTCGCGGAATCCGATCCGGAAATCGCCCGCGCCATCGGGCTGGAGCTTGGCCGCCAGCGCAAGGAAATCGAGCTGATCGCCTCGGAGAACATTGTTTCGCGCGCGGTGCTCGAGGCTCAGGGCTCGGTTCTGACCAACAAATATGCCGAGGGTTATCCGGGCAAGCGCTATTACGGCGGCTGTCAGTTCGTGGACATCGCCGAAAACCTCGCCATCGAGCGGGTCACCAAGCTGTTCGGGTGTCGTTTCGCCAATGTGCAGCCCAATTCGGGCAGCCAGGCGAACCAGTCGGTCTTTCTGGCGTTGCTCCAGCCCGGCGACGTCTTCATGGGGCTCGACCTCGCGGCGGGCGGCCATCTGACCCACGGCTCGCCGGTCAACATGTCCGGTCGCTGGTTCCGGCCTGTGTCCTATGGCGTGAGCCGCGAAACCGGCCGCATCGACATGGACGAGGTCGAAAGGCTTGCCCATGAGCACCATCCGAAGCTGATCATCGCCGGCGGCTCCGCCTATGCCCGCATCTGGGATTTCGAGCGCTTCCGGGCCATCGCCGACGCGGTCGGGGCTTTTCTTTTCGTGGACATGGCGCATTTCGCCGGTCTTGTGGCGGGCGGCGCCCATCCCTCGCCCTTCCCGCACGCCCATGTCGTGACCTCGACCACCCACAAGACGCTGCGCGGCCCGCGCGGCGGCCTGGTGCTGACGGATGACGAGGAGATCGCCAAGAAGATCAATTCGGCGATCTTCCCCGGCCTGCAGGGCGGCCCGCTGATGCATGTCATCGCCGGCAAGGCGGTCGCCTTCGGCGAGGCCCTGCGCCCGGAATTCAAGGCCTATGCGCGCCAGGTCGTGGACAACGCCAAGGCGCTGGCGGACACGCTGCTCGCGGGCGGGCTCGACCTCGTGACGGGCGGCACCGACAATCACCTGATGCTGGTCGATCTGCGCCCCAAGAAGCTCACCGGCAAGGCGGCGGAAATCGCCCTTGGCCGCGCCGAAATCACCTGTAACAAGAATGGCGTGCCGTTCGATCCGGAAAAGCCCTGGATCACGTCGGGGATTCGCCTCGGCGCCCCGGCGGCGACGTCGCGCGGCTTCGGAAGCGCCGAGTTCAAGCAGGTCGGCGACATGATCGTCGAAACGCTCGACGGCCTCGCCAGGAACGGCGAGGCGGGCAACGCCGCGGTCGAGGCCTCGGTCCGCGCGCGCGTCGAGGCGCTGACCGACCGCTTCCCGATCTATTGATCGGACCGCGCCGCCGTAAATTCGCCGAAGCAACGTCTTACGCTAAACGCGGCGCGATTGTCGGGCTGGCGAGGGGCGTTCTTTGGCGGCGAATGGGCACTCATCGAGGCCGGGACTTTTTCTTGATCGACTGACGCGGGAATCCGCGGGTCTTGCGCTGTTCCTCGATTTTGACGGCACTTTGACGGAGGTCGCGCCGACGCCCGACAGCGCCGTCGCGCCAGCCGGTCTTTCCGATCTGCTGAAGCGGCTTTCGGCCCGGCTCGGCGGCGCGCTGGCGGTCATCAGCGGACGCGAGATCGCAGACCTCGACATGCGGCTGGCGCCGTTCCGGGGCGCTGCGGCCGGGGTCCATGGCGCGGAAATCAGGCTCGCGCCCGAGAGCGACGCTGATCTCGGCGCCGCCGAGCTCGATCCGTCAGCGCTTGCGGAGATCCGGCGGCTCGCCGCTTTCGAACCGCGCCTGCTGATCGAGGACAAGGGCGCGTCGATCGCCGTTCATTACCGCGCCGCCGAATCAGCGGCGCCTCGCCTCGAAGCCGCGCTGGAGCGATATATCGCCGCGGGGGCCGGGGGCTTGCGGCTGCTGCGCGGCCGCAAGGTGTTCGAGGTTCTTTCCTTCGGCTTCTCCAAGGCGCAGGCGGTGACGCGCTTTATGGAGACCACTCCCTTCGCTGGACGTCGTCCCGTCATGATCGGGGATGACCTGGCCGATCTCGCGGCGTTCGACGCCTGCGTCGCGCGTGGCGGCCAAGGCTTTCGCGTCGCTGGCGAACTATTCCCGGCGTCCGAAGCGGATTTTTCCGGGCCCGAAGCGGTTCGAGCCTGGCTCGCCGACCTCGCGGCGCAGCTTTCTTACCGGCAGGAGCCTGGCAAATGACGATTCGACCTTCGCTCGATGTCGCTGTGATCGGCAATGGCAATCTGTCGGCCCTGATCGACCGGTCGGGCGCGATTGTCTGGATGTGCTGGCCGCGCGTTGACGGCGACCCCGTGTTTTGCGCCCTGATTGACGGCGAGGCCCCCCAGGACGGCTATTTTTCGATCGTCTTCGACGGAGACGGCAAGGTTGAAGCCGAACAGTCCTATCTGCGCAATACGGCGGTCGTGAAGACCAACCTGCGCGCCGAAAACGGCGCCGCCTTCTCGATCACCGATTTCACGCCGCGTTTCCTTCGGTTCGACCGTATGTTCAACCCGCCGACGATCGTGCGCATCATCGAGCCGGTGTCGGGTCTCTGCCGCATCCGCGTCCGCATGCGGCCGCGGATGGGCGGGGGCGCTTCGCGGCCGACGCCGGTGACTGGCAGCAACCACCTCCGCTACGCCGCCGACGGGGGCTCGCTTCGGCTTTCGACCGACGCGCCGGTTTCCTATATCGCCAGCGAGGGCGCCTTTGTCCTGTCGCGGCCGATGACGCTGATCCTCCATCCCGACGAGCCGATGCTCGATTCGATCCCGCGCGTCGGCCGGGAGTTCCGCGACAAGACCGTGGAGTACTGGCAGGGTTGGGCGCGCCATCTCAACGTGCCGTTCGAGTGGCAGGAGGCGGTGATCCGCGCCGCCATCACCCTGCAATTGTGCAGTTTCGAGCAGACCGGCGCGATCGTGGCCGCGCTGACCACCTCGGTGCCCGAGGCCCCGCGCGAGCAGCGCAACTGGGACTACCGCTATTGCTGGATCAGGGACGCCTATTTCACCGTGCTCGCCCTCAACCGCGTCGGCGCCTCCCTGACCATGGAGCGCTTCATCGAATATGTGACCAATGTGATCACGATGGAGGGCGAGGCCAATCTCAAGCCGGTTTACGGGGTCCTGCCGGAAGAGCCGCTCGAGGAGCGGATCGTTCCCGACCTTGCCGGCTATCGTGGCTTCGGTCCGGTGCGCATCGGCAATGACGCGGTGAACCAGATCCAGCACGACGTCTATGGCAGCGTCATTCTCGCCGCTTCGCAGATGTTCTTTGACGAGCGCCTGCCGAAAAAAGGCGATCAGGCTCTGTTCGCCATGCTCGAGCCTCTCGGCATGCGGGCGCTGTCCGTGGCGTTGACGACGGACGCCGGCATCTGGGAATATCGCGAGAAGCCTTCGATCCACACCTATTCCACCGCCATGTGCTGGGTCGCCTGCGACCGGCTATCGCGCATCGCGACGAAGCTCGGCCTGCAGGATCGCGCGCAGCAATGGCGGAAATCGGCGGACGGCCTGCGCGAGACGATCATCGAGCGGGCGTGGAACGCCGATTTGAAGGCGTTCACGGGCATTCTGGACTCCGACCATATCGACGCCAGCGCGCTTCTCCTCGCCGAACTGGGCCT
The DNA here is from genome assembly GCA_021780435.1 of Pseudomonadota bacterium. Taxonomy (GTDB): domain Bacteria; phylum Pseudomonadota; class Alphaproteobacteria; order Rhizobiales; family Beijerinckiaceae; genus Rhodoblastus. Next base: position 12,421 of record JAJXYV010000237.1, on the reverse strand, counting down.
CGTGAAAGCCGACGATCCCAAATTTATTTCGACGGTGGAGGTCATAGGCCGTGCTCTCGGGCGAAACGGCTATTTGTTCCGCTATGCGGCGCCGGATGATTTCGGCGCTCCCTCAACGGCTTTCACCATCTGCACGTTCTGGTACGTGGAAGCGCTCGCCGCGATCGGGCGATGCGAGGAAGCGCGCGGCCTGTTCGAGAAGATTCTTGCCCGGCGCAACCATGTCGGCCTGCTGTCCGAGGACATCGATCCGGCGACGGGCGAGTTGTGGGGCAATTTCCCCCAGACCTATTCTCTGGTCGGCATCATCCTGTGCGCGTGGCGCCTGTCCAGGAACTGGGAGGAGGCGCGATGAAGGGCGCTCGGCGGCGGGTTGGAGCGTTCCTGACGAGGCCGGGTGTGTTTTATCCGCTCCTCGGCCTCCTCGCCAGCGTGGTTCTCGTCGTCGGGCTCTCGTCCTTCTCCTCGCAGATCGTCAGCGCCTGGATGAGGCGCGACATGGACCTGCGCGCGGAACTGATCTTCCGTTCGCTTCATGATCAGGCCTCGTCTTCGCGCGCATCGGAGAGTGGCGCTCTAAGCCGGGTGATGGAGCAGATCGCCGCGGATGGCCGCATTCTTGGCCTCGCCTTCTGCGCCAAGGATGGCCGACTGGCGATCACGACCTCCGCGATGCCAGCCAATCTGGATTGCGCCGAATTCATGCGGCAGGCCGTCTGGAACGCCACGTTGGTGACGCCGAACGGCGCCCGGATCCGGCTCAATTTCTTCCCGCTTACAGTCGCCTCGACGACCGGGAAGCTGCTCGTCGCCCATGACCTCGGCGTGATCGAGCAGCGCGAGCGCGACGTCCGGCTCTACGTGACGGCGGCCCTGACGGCGGTGGCCGTTGGTTTCGCCTTTCTCGCCGCAGTCCTCACCCTGGCCTTGCGGCGCAGCTGGATGCAGTCGCTGCGCCGCGCAATCGACGAGAGCCACAAGCCGGCGGCGGATACGGAGCGGGCGGGCGGCCCCGCCAATGTTGACCGCCAGATCAACGCCATGCTTGCCGACATCAGGGGCCGCCGCAAATTTATCCACGGCGTCTCCGTCAAATGGTCGCCCGACGCCCTGCGCCAACTTCTGAACGACGAACTGCCGGAAGCGCGCGTCCTGACCGTCTCGAACCGCGAGCCTTACATCCACAATCGCATCGACGGCGCGATCCGCCTGCAGATTCCGGCAAGCGGCCTGGTTTCGGCGCTGGAGCCGGTCATGCGCGCCTGCCGCGGGGTCTGGATTGCCCATGGCGGAGGCTCGGCCGACAGGGACATGGTGGACGCTCATGACCGGCTCGTCGTGCCGCCGGATGATCCAGCCTATTCGCTGCGGCGGGTCTGGCTCAGCGAAGAGGAGCAGGACGGCTATTATTACGGCGCGGCCAATGAGGGCCTGTGGCCCCTCTGCCATATCGCCTTCATCCGCCCGACGTTCCGCGAACAGGATTGGGCCTGCTACAAGGCGGTCAACCAGCGTTTCGCCGACATCGTCGTCGAAGAGGCGAATTGCGATAATCCGGTCATCCTGGTTCAGGATTATCATTTCGCGCTGCTGCCGCGCATGATCCGCAAGCGCCTGCCCAAGGCGACCATCGTGACCTTCTGGCACATTCCCTGGCCGAACGCCGAGACCTTCTCGATCTGTCCGTGGCGCGAGGAAATTCTCGACGGCCTGCTCGGCTCGTCCGTCCTCGGCTTCCACACCCAGTTTCACTGCAACAATTTCTTCGATTCGGCTGACCGCCTGATCGAGTGCCGCATCGACCGCGAGAATTCTTCGGTCTGGCTACGCGGCGCCGAAACCCTGGTGCGGCCCTATCCGATCTCGATCGAATGGCCGTCGCGCGTGCTCGCCCGCCAGGCGCCGGTCGCGCAGTGCCGCGCCAATGTGCAGGCTCGTTTCGGGCTGAAGGACGATGTGCGCATCGCCGTCGGCGTCGAGCGCTTCGATTACACCAAGGGCATTCTCGACCGCATGCGCGCGGTCGACGACCTGTTGACCATGTCGCCGCAATGGCGCGAAAAATTCGTCCTGATCCAGGTTGCGGCGCCGACCCGATCCAAGCTCGAAGCCTATGCCGCCCTGCAGCACGAGGCGGAACGGCTGGCGACGGAGATCAACGGCAAGTACGAGCGTCATGGCTGGAAACCGATCCAGCTTGTCGTGCGGCACCATGAACCGGATGAGGTGTTCGAACTGTTCCGCGCCGCCGACGCCTGCGTGGTGTCGAGCCTGCACGACGGCATGAATCTCGTCGCCAAGGAATTCGTCGCCGCCCGCGACGATGAGCGCGGCGTGCTGATCCTGTCGAGTTTCGCCGGCGCGGCCTTTGAATTGCCGGAGGCCCTGATCGTCAATCCCTATGACGCCCATGGCATGGCCAAGGCCTTTGACCGGGCCTTGCGCATGAGCCCGGAGGAACAGGCCGAGCGGATGCGGGTGATGGTGGAGCAGATCAGCGAGCGCAACGTCTATCGTTGGGCGGCCCAGATGCTGCTTGACGCGGCCTGGCTGCGGAAAAGGCAGAAAATCGCCGAGCGGGCGTGAGCGCGCCGAGCCGGCGCGCCAGTTCGAGCCGAATTGCGGCGCTTATTTCTTCGCCGTCTTCCGCGCCGGCTTTTTCGCAGGCGCGTCCGTCTCGAAGGGCGGTTCGTCGGAATCAACGATCTCCGGTTTGGCCTTGGCGTTTTTCGCCGCCGGCTTCTTTGCCGCCGCCTTTTTGGCGGGCGCCTTCTTCGGCGCCTTGACCCCGCCAGCCGCGATCCGGTCCTCGATGAGCCGGATCGCCTGTTCGAGGCTGATGTCGTCCAGCGTCACGGATTTCGGCAAGGTGGCGTTGACCTTCTCCCACGACACGTAGGGGCCGAAGCGTCCCGAGCGCGCGGTGATCTGGCCGCCTTCCGGATGTTCGCCAAGGATGCGCCCGCCCGCGGACGCGCCGGACGCCCTGGCGTTGACCATCTCAACCGCCTTTTCCAGCGTCAGGCCGGTCATGTCGGCGCCGCGGGGCAGGGTGGCGTTGACCTTGCCCCAGGCGAGATAGGGGCCGAAGCGGCCGGCCTTGAGCGCGATCGTCCCGCCTTCGGGATGGTCGCCGATCACCCGGATCTCGCCGCCGCCGCCGCGCCCGCCGCCGGCTTCCTTGGTCACGATCAGGTCGATGGCGCGATTGGCGCCGATTTCCAGCACGTCGTCGTCCTTGCCCAGATTGGCGTAGGTCTTCTTGTGCTGCACATAGGCGCCGTAACGGCCGATGCCCGCGAGAATCGGCTCGCCGCTTTCCGGATGTTTCGCCACCTCGCGCGGCAACGACAGCAAGGCCAGCGCCTTTTCGAGCGTCACATTCTCGGGCGCGAGCCCCTTGGGCAGGGAGGAGCGGCGCGGCTTGTCGCCTTCTCCTTCCTGGACATAGACGCCGAAGCGTCCTTCGCGCAAAGTGATTTCCTGACCGGTCTTCGGGTCTTCGCCCAGAACCTTGACGCCGGGGCGCTCGCCATCCGCCGCCTTGGCCTGGTCGCCGCCGCGATCGGACAGGGTGCGGGTATATTTGCACTCGGGATAGTTCGAGCAGCCGATGAAGGCGCCGAACTTGCCGAGCTTGAGCGACAATTGCCCATCGGCGCAAGACGGACAGGCGCGCGGATTCGAGCCGTCTCCCTTGGCCGGAAAAATATGCGGGCCGAGCAGATCGTTCAGGCTGTCGAGGACTTGCGTGGTGCGCAATTCCCTGGTGCCGTCGATCGCGGCGGAAAAATCGCGCCAGAAATCGCGCAGCACCTGTTTCCAGTCGATCTCGGCATTGGAGATGCGGTCGAGCTGCTCTTCGAGGCCGGCGGTGAAATCATATTGGACGTAGCGGCCAAAAAAGCTTTCGAGAAAGGCCGTGACCAGCCGGCCCTTATCCTCGGGCACAAGGCGCTTCTTGTCGAGGCGGACGTAGTCGCGGTCGCGCAGCACGGCGAGCGTCGCGGCATAGGTTGAGGGGCGGCCGATGCTGAGCTCCTCCATGCGCTTCACCAGCGTCGCCTCGGTGTAGCGCGGCGGCGGCTCGGTGAAATGCTGGGTCGCGTCGATCCTGTCCCTCTTCAGGGCCTCGCCGTCCGCAAGCGCGGGCAGGCGGCCGGACTCCTCGTCCTCCTCGTCGTCCTTGCCTTCCTGATAGAGCTTGAGGAAGCCGTCGAAACGCACCACCTGGCCGGTCGCGCGCAGGTCGAGCGCGCGCTTGCCGGCGATCGCCTGAATTTCGGCGGTCGTGCGCTCGAGAAGCGCGGATTCCATCTGGCTCGCGACCATGCGGGTCCAGATCAGCTCATAGAGCTTGGCCTGATCCGGCTGGAGATGCCGCGCCATGTCCTTGGGCAGGCGGGAGACGTCGGTCGGGCGGATGGCCTCGTGGGCCTCCTGCGCGTTCTTGGCCTTGACCTGATATTTGCGCGGGACGCCGGGCACATATTGGTCGCCGAATTCGCGGCCGATTGTCTTGCGCGCGGCGGCGATGGCTTCCGGCGCCACATCGACGCCGTCGGTTCGCATATAGGTGATGAGGCCGACCGTCTCGCCGCCGAGGTCCACGCCCTCATAAAGCCTCTGGGCGACGCGCATGGTGAGCTCCGGCGCCATGCCGAGCTTGCGCGAGGCCTCCTGCTGCAAGGTGGAGGTGGTGAAGGGCGCGTAGGGATGCCGCCTGGCCGGCTTGGCCTCGACCGAGACGACCTTGAACGCCGCCTGTTCCAGATCGCGCTTGAAGGCCTCGGCCTCGGCGCCGGCGCCGATGTCGAGCCGCGAGATCTTCTTGCCGTCGGCGCCGACGAGGCGCGCGGTGAAGGGCGCGTCGGCCTGGTTGCGCAGATGGGCGACCAGCGACCAATATTCGCGCGCGACGAATTTCTCGATTTCCAGTTCCCGGTCGCAGACGAGCCGGAGGGCGACGGATTGCACGCGGCCGGCGGATTTGGCGCCGGGAAGCTTGCGCCACAGGACGGGCGAAAGATTGAAGCCGACGAGATAATCGAGGGCGCGGCGGGCCAGATATGCCTCGACGAGGCTCTCGTCCACCTGGCGGGGATGTTTCATCGCCTCGAGGATGGCGTCCTTGGTGATGGCGTTGAACACCACCCGCTCGACCGGCTTGTCCTTGAGGACGCGCTTGGCGCGCAAAACCTCGAGCACATGCCAGGAAATGGCCTCGCCCTCGCGGTCCGGGTCGGTGGCGAGCACGATCCGGTCGGCGCCCTTGACCTTGGCCGCTATGTCGGACAGGCGCTTGCCGGCCTTGCCGTCGACCTCCCACAGCATCTTGAAATCGGCGTCGGGATCGACCGAGCCGTCCTTGGCGGGCAGGTCCCGCACATGGCCGAACGAGGCGATGACCTCGAAATTCTTGCCAAGATATTTGTTGATCGTCTTGGCCTTGGCCGGAGATTCGACGATGACGACGTCCATGCGGCAACCCCGAAGGCCCTTTGACCGGCCCGCAACTTCCTCAGGCCCCCCGGCCCCGAACGGCCCGGGAAAATGGGCGAGCGGCGGGGTTATGTCAAATGGTCCTTGCGCCCAGCCCAAATTTTGCGCATGGCTTGGCGCGCGCTTGCCGCCCGTCGCGTCCTTCGATAGAGCCTGAAAAATGTCCGTTCCCGGCTTCTCCTTCCCGCACAAGCACCTGTTGGGCATCGAAGGCCTCAACCGGCTCGACATCCTCCATCTGCTCGATCTGGCGGAGGAGGCGATCTCGGTTTCGCGCCAGGTGGAAAAGAAAAAGGACAGGCTTTCGGGGCGCACCCAGATCAATCTTTTCTTCGAGGCTTCCACCCGCACCCAGAGTTCGTTCGAGCTCGCCGGCAAGCGCCTCGGCGCCGACGTCATGAACATGTCGGTCGCCACCTCCTCGGTGAAGAAGGGCGAGACGCTGATCGACACCGCGATCACCCTCAACGCCATGCGGCCGGACATCATCGTCGTGCGCCATCATCAGGCGGGCGCCGCGCATCTTCTCGCCCGCAAGGTCGATTGCGCTGTGGTCAACGCCGGCGACGGCGCCCACGAGCATCCGACCCAGGCGCTGCTCGACGCCCTGACCATGCGCCGCGCCAAGGGCCGCATCGAGGGTCTCGTGGTGGCGATCTGCGGCGACGTGCTCCATTCGCGCGTCGCGCGCTCCAACATCATCCTGCTCTCTGCGCTCGGCGCGCGGTTGCGCGTGGTCGGCCCCTCGACCCTGATGCCGACAGGCGTCGCGCAGATGGGCGTCGAGGTTCACAACAACATGCGCGACGGATTGCGCGACGCCGACATCGTGATGATGCTGCGCCTGCAGCGCGAGCGCATGTCCGGCGCCTTCATTCCCTCGACACGCGAATATTTCCGTTTCTTCGGCCTCGATTCCGACAAGCTGGCTTATGCCAAGCCCGATGCGCTGGTGATGCATCCGGGGCCGATGAACCGCGGCGTCGAAATCGACTCCAGCGTCGCCGACGGCGACCAGAGCCTGATCCGCGAACAGGTCGAAATGGGCGTCGCCGTGCGCATGGCGGTGCTCGAGGCGCTGGCGCAGAACCTGCCGAACGCGTGAGGCCAATGGTCGCCGGTCATCGCAAGCTGAGCGAAGCAATGACGATGTTTTTCACATCGCCTCCAGCTCTGTTTTCCTGCGCGAACCTTTCAATAATTTACTTTGTGTTTGCAGCGAATCGCTTATCCTGACTCCAGCGAGGAGCAGGCCGATGGCGTCACTCAAACCAAGCAGCGCACAAGTTGCTCCCGCTTTGTCTCCAGTAAACTCGCATATCCCTCCACCGTGTTGTTCGCCTTGACCAGGCGGAGAGCGCGCCCGTCGATTCACACTTGAGGAGTCAGCGCGTGGGCAAGCAACTGGACCGAAGAAAGAGCCGCAATTCCCGTCAACACGGAGATGCAGAAATCATCGAGTTCAAGGGAAACAAGTTCCAGAACGATCGAGTCCTTCCACCCATCAAGGCCCTCAATCCAACCCAGGCGCAATATCTCGCCGCCTTACGGTCCAGCCAGCAGATCGTCGTCCTCGGCCCCGCCGGAACCGGAAAAACCTGGATCGCCGCAACCTATGCCGCGGATCTCTTCCGAGCCGGACGCATCGACAAAATCATTCTTACCCGCCCCAATGTCCCCTGCGGCCGCTCGCTCGGCTTCTTCCCGGGATCCCTTCAGGAAAAATTCGCGCCATGGGCCGTTCCAATTGTGGACGCGATCAAGGAGCGCATCGGCGATGGGGCCTTCGACATCGCCCTCAAGCGCGGCGACATCGAAATGGCGCCCTTCGAGGTGATGCGCGGGCGCTCCTGGAAAAACGCCTTCATCCTGCTGGACGAGGCGCAGAACACGACGGTCTCGGAGATCAAGACTTTCCTCACCCGCGTCGGCGAGAACTGCGTCAGCGTCGTCAATGGCGACGTCAATCAATCCGACATCCAGCAGGCCTCGGGCCTGCGCAAGATGATCGACCTGATCCGCGCTAACGATCTCCCCGTGCCGGTGATCGAATTCGAACTTGAGGACATCGTGCGCTCAGGAATCTGCGCGATGTGGGTGCGCGCGTTCGAAGGCGAGGGCGCGACGATCTGACCGCCTCGGCGCGATCGGCGAGTAACGCCGTCGATCGCGCCATCAGAAATGAGATGAACTGGTCACGCCGCCGCCGACAGAATTCGCTCCGACTGCTGGCGCGGGCGGCGGTTGAACAGCGCCGAGGCGATTCTTCCGACGCTGTCGATTTGCCCTGCGAGCAGGATGTCGGCTTTCAGGCGCTCGAACGAGTCTTTCGTTTCGCTCACGGCGTAATCGAGCATTTGCAATGTTTGCGGGCGGTTCGAGAAGTCGCTCGCCTGCGCGAGCCTCAATTGATCGAAGGCCGTGGCCGTCGCCGCCACCGCGCCGGCGAGGCGATGCCCGAGGCCGGGAAAATAAAGGCCGACCAAAATCTTCAAATCGACAATGCGACGGTTGATGAGGGCGATTTCGCGCCCATCGTGCGGCGTCAAGACCATCTGGCTCAATTCGTACCGATCTCTGAAAAAGCCACAAAGGTCGAAGCAGGTTTCTTCGGCTTTCTCGTAGAGTTCTTCGGCCTTCTTGCTTTTCAGCCAAAGGCGTTCGCGTGAAATACTGATCATATAGGTTGTCGCCGCGGAGCCCGCGATCACCAGCATTCCCAAGAGTGCAGTCAGCGCCATCGACATAGGTATCCTCCAAATTCATGTTTTTATTAAACTTTGAACAATTATCATAACCGAGTGTTAATTTTGTCGACGCTTGTTCAGTATGGTTAATTCTTCCTGAACGGGTGCTGGTCAGCGTCGGTCAAGCTTACGTATGGAAGTTGAGTTCAAGAACAAATGTTCAAATGGCGATCAGCACGGCATCGCGAATGGATTGATTGCCTGCGGCCGGGGAAGAAATTTTCTCGTGGATGGCTGACTTTCCGCCAGCGCCTTTGGTTTTCGCGGAAAAATTTATAAACTGCGCCCGACGCGACGAATCTTGGCGGTCGGCAAAAGCCATCTTGCGCGGGACCAATGCGCGTCGTTAGGGAGAGATGTCGGATGAGCCGCCTCGTCACTGTTTTGAATGGCCCCAATCTCAACCTGCTTGGCCAACGCGAGCCGCAGATCTATGGCGCGGAAACGCTCGCCGATGTCGAGCGCGCCTGCCACGCTCTGGCGCTCCAGCTGAAACTCGAGGTGCATTTCCACCAATCCAACCGCGAATATGAGCTGATCGACTGGATCCATGAGGCGCGGGGCAGGGCGGGCGGCATCGTGATCAATCCGGCAGCCTTCACCCATACGTCGGTGGCGCTGCTCGACGCGCTGAACGCCTTCGACGGACCGGTCATCGAGGTTCACATTTCCAATATCCACAAGCGCGAGGAATTCCGCCACCATTCCTTTGTCTCGCGCCGGGCGGACGGCGTCATCGCCGGCTGCGGCGTTCAGGGCTATGAACTCGCCCTGTTCCGTCTCGCGCGGCTGATCGACGGCAAGGCGTAAGGCCAGCGGGCGGATGCGCCGATGCGCGTGAAGCCGAGGCTTCTCAAATATCTTTTCGGCCACCATATCCTCAACGGCGTCGTCGTCGCCGTCGGGGTCTTTCTGGTCGGCCTCGCATCCTCCGCTTTGTTCGGCTTCCACCCCGGCATGGCGGCGGCCTCGGGCGCGCTTTCCGTCTCGATCGCTGACACCTCGACGCCCTTCGCCGCCAAGCTCCGCATCCTGCCGTTCGCCTGGCTTTGCGCCACGGCGGCTTCTTTCGCCTTCGCTTTCGTCGATGGTCAGCCCTGGCTCGAAGGCGGCGTCATCGTGGCGACCGGTTTTTGCGCCGGTCTGTTGATCGCGCTCGGGCGCTGGGCGATTCCGCTATCGGTGCTGACCCTTCTGTCGCTGGTCTTCACGCTCGGCGTCCACGCCGCGACGCTGGCCGAGCGCCTCGATTACGCGGCCATGGCCGCATTCGGCGGCGCCCTCTATATCCCCGTCGCCCTGGTTCTTACCCGGCTGACCGACGTGTCGGGCCGACGCCTCACCCTGGCCGAAGTCTTGCGCGAATTCGCGTCGTTCCTTCGACGCGTTTCGGGCTTCTACCGCAAGGACGCCGACGAGGGCGAGGTCTGCCTCAAGGTCGTCGAGCACCAGGCGTCCTTCGCCGATCATCTCCAGACCGCACGCAGCCTCATCGTCTCGGCGGCCGACCGTTCCGAGGCGACGCGGCTCATCGCGGCGCTGGCGGCCGTGCTCGACGGCTTCGACGGCATCGTCTCGACGCTCGCCGACCACGCGCCGCTGCGGCTCGCGCAAAGCGATCTCGCGACGGAAATGGAGCGCTTCCTGCGCGCGCTCGCCAGCGATCTCGACGCGCTCGCGCTCAGTCTCGTCATCGGCGGCGATCTGACCTTTCCCGATCATGAACCGGCGCTCGACGCCTTTTCGCGGCTGATCGAAGCATTGGAGCGGGATGGCGGCGCCGATCCCGAGATCTTGCGCGCGGCGCGGCTCACCCGCTCGCGGGTCACTCTCGTCCTGACCAACCTTGCCCGGCTACCGGCCCTCCTGACGAGCCCGGACGCGGCCGAGCGGGCGCTGGCCGGCGTGGATATCCGTGCTTTCGCGCCGCCGCTGCGCGTGTCGTTCGACGCCATTGCGGACGAATTGCGCTGGTCGTCGCCGATCTTCCGCCACGCCCTTCGCCTCGCAGCCGCGCTGGGCTGCGGCTACGCCCTGATCGAACTCGTTCCCGGCCTCAGGCATGGCAACTGGATACTGCTCACCATCGCGGTGATCATGCGCGCGAGCTACAGCGCCACGCGCCAGCGCCGCGACCAAAGGCTGTTCGGCTCGATCCTGGGCTGCGGCCTCGCCGGAATCCTGCTGTGGATCGGCTCGGCGCCGCTGCTCCTCGCCGTCCAATTATTCGCGGTGGCGGTCGCCCACGCCTATGTGAAGGTCGATTACCGCCTGACCTCGATCGCCGCGACGGTGATGGCGCTTCTCGGCCTGCATCTGATCGATCCGGTCGAGGCGCCGCCGGTCGCCGCGCGTCTGGTCGATACGGCGATCGGCGCCGGCGTCGCTTTCCTGTTCAATTTCCTGTTGCCCAACTGGGAGCGCCAGAGCGCGCCGGCGGTCGCCAACGGCTTTCTGGACGCCTTGCGCCGCTATGCCGACCGCGCCTTGCGTTGGGATGGGTCGGAGCAGGATTATCGGCTCGCGCGCAAGAGCCTGATGGAAGCCTTTTCGGCGCTCGGCGAATCGGCGACCCGCATGCGCGCCGATCCCGTGGCCCAGCGCGATCTCTGGCCCGAATACAGCCGGCTGATCGCGGCCTCCTATGTCGCCGCCGCGCAAATCGTGACCGTGCGCCTGCTGATCCGCAATCGCCGCGGCGAACTCGACCCGACGGCCAGCCGGAACCTGCTCGACGGGACGCGGCGCGCCGCCGTGGCGGAACTCGAGTTCTCGGGACCGCGCGCGGACCGGCGCATGCCGAACGAAAGCCTCGACGACACGATTTTTTCGGCCTTGCGCCAGCGCTGCGACGAAGTCCTGCGCGAGGCGCGGGCATTGCGCCAACTCGTCGAGGCGCACTGGGCGCCCGACGCCCATGCGTGACGATTGGCGCGCGCGACGCGGGGGGCTATAGTGCCGGGCGAAAACCTTGGGTCCGCCGTGCCCGACAAAGATCTCCACATCGTCATCGTCGATCAGAATCCGCTGCGCACCGCGATATTGCGCGATGGTTTGCTTGAGGCCGGCTATAATCGTGTGACCGTGCTCGATTCCTCGCTCGATCTCGAAAGGCGCCTGGGCGCGATCGAACCCGACATCGTTCTGATCGACCTCGAAAATCCCAATCGCGACGTGCTCGAACAGATGATCCGCATCAGCGGCGCCGCCGCGCGTCCGGTGGCGATGTTCGCGGACCAATCCGACAGCGCCATGATCAACGCCGCGATCGACGCCGGCGTCTCGGCCTATGTCGTGGACGGGCTCAGGAAGGAGCGGGTCAAGAGCATCGTCGATCTCAGCATATCGCGTTTCAGCGCCTTCGCGCGCCTTCGCGAGGAACTGGCGCAGGCGCAGAGCCAGCTCGCGGACCGCAAGGCGATCGACCAGGCCAAGGCCCTGGTGATGAAGGCGAAGAACATTCCCGAGGATCAGGCCTATGCGATGATGCGCAAGGTCGCGATGAACGAGGGCAAGAAAATCGCCGATATCGCCAGATCCATTCTCACCGCGGCGGAGTTGCTGAAATGACCAGGCCCCTGCGCATCGGCTTCATGCCGCTCACCGACGCCGGCCTTCTTTTCGTCGCGGCCGCGAAGGGCTTCGACCGCGAGGAGGGGCTGGTCTTCGATCTGCATCCGGAAACCTCCTGGGCCAATCTGCGCGACAAGCTGGCCGTCGGCATTTACGACGCCGCCCATATGCTCGCGCCGGCGGTCGTCGCCTCGGCGCTCGGCCTCGATGGATTCCCCGCGCGGATGATCGGCGCCGTGGCCCTGGGGCTGGACGGCAACGCCATTTCCGTCGCGCCGGGCCTTGCCACATCGCTGCGCGAGAAGATCGACGGCGATCCGGCCGAGCCCCGCGTCACCGCGCGGGCTCTGGCCGCAGTTGTTGCGGATCGACGGGCCAAGGGCCTGCCCGCCTTGCGCTTCGCTCATGTCTTTCCCTATTCCACCCATCATTACCAGTTGAAACTCTGGATGCGGCTGGGAGGCGTCGATCCGGAAGGCGTCCGGCTCACCGTGACGCCGCCGCCGCTCATGGGCGAAAGCCTGCGCGGCGGCTTCGTCAATGGTTTCTGCGTCGGCGAGCCCTGGAACTCGCTGGCGCGAGACGCGGGCGAGGCGGAA
>JAJXYV010000217.1 GCA_021780435.1 Pseudomonadota bacterium | reverse complement strand
TCGAGTTCGATGGCGAGCCGTCCGAGATTCTGGGTGTCGCTCCAATATTCGAGGAACACGCCCAAGAACTGGGCCACCATGGCCACGGCGGCGAAGATCACGATCCGCTTCACGACCAGCGCGACCAGGGAGGGCGCCGGGCGCGTCAATCCTTCATCTCACTCAAGAGATAGCCGAGACCGCGGATCGTTTCGAGCGACGCTCCGGGCTCGATGCCGGTCAGCTTCTTGCGCAGGCGCGAGACGGCCAACTCGACGGCGTTGGTGGAAATGTCGTCGCCGAATTCCGACAGCGCATGCTCCAGCTTGCGCTTGGGAACGGCGCGTCCGACCTCTCGCATCAGGATTTCGACGATCGCGCGTTCTCGTGGAGTCAAGGGCGTTTCAACGCCGCGGCAGGTCAGGACGCCCGTGGCGGGGTCGAAAACGAGCCCTCCGGCGGTGAGGAGCGGCGGGGCCGTTTCCGGCGAGCGGCGCAGGAGCGCCCGGCAGCGCGCGAGAAATTCGCCGTGATTGAAGGGTTTGACCAGATAATCGTCGGCGCCGGCGTCAAGGCCGGCGATGCGCTCGTCGATCGCCGCGCGCGCCGTCATGACCAGGATCGGCGTGCGCCGACCTTGGCGCCGGATCGCCCGAACGAGGTCGAGGCCGTCGCCGTCGGGCAGGCCGAGGTCGATCAGCAGCAGGTCGTAGGGGGTGGTCGCGACAGCTTCTTCAGCCTCGGCGATCGTCGCGAAGGCGTCGATGCGCCAGCCTGCCGAATGCACGCTCTCGATCAGCAGATCCCGCAGGCGGGGCATGTCTTCGATCAAGAGCAGTCTCATGCGAACCCTTGGCCAATTTTCATCGACCAGATCAGATTTTCATGACCGCGGCAATTCAATGATGAGCATGGCGCGGCATGCTCGACGATCGATAACGGCGATAGGCCGCGGTGTCCGCCTCGAAATAGCTGGCCCATTCGTCCAGAGTCCGGAGAACGGCGCCCCTGGCCTCTTCTGAAATCACAACGAATTTTTCATTGCGACGGCTGGGGTTCTTGGCGGTGAGGACCAGACCGGCGTTGATGAGGGCGACCAGCTTGCGCTTGCCGGTCGTCGTGCTTCCGCCAGCAAAGGCATAGGCGTCGGTCGCGCGCAATTTCACCTTCTCCTCCTCTGTCAGCGCGTAAATGGCCGAAAGAAGGTTCCAGAACGAACTCGCGTCGTCCTCATCCGCGGAAGGCCAAACCCTTTTCAACTGGTTGAGCCAGAAACCGTACGGATCGCAGGTGCTCCTGATGAATCGCGTGGCGGGCGAAGTGATCTTCTGTCCATCCCAAGGCGACGACATGGACCCCTCCGATCTTCTGCTTGCCTGATTTTAGGCTTGTGGCCATCGTGACCCGTATGAAGCCGGCTTCCTGTCAATTCGCCGTCAAAGCTCCGATTTTTTCGCCAAATCGAAATTCGTCCAATGGAAATGAAAATGAAAGGCTTTACACGCGCCTCGTCTCCTTCGGCCAAGCGCCCGCCCGCGCGTTAGCCCACGATTGCGGCGCGCTCGACCCCGGACGGGCCGTCGAGACGGAGACAGGCGAATGCGGAGGCGCTGATTGACCGACAGCCCCTCGCGATTGCGCGCCAAATAGACGCCCGACGCCAGATAGGGCTTGCGGGCAAGCAGGCCGCCACTGACAAAAACGCCATGCCGCAGGTTTTGCGCAATTCGACCCATTGGAAGCCGTCAGCATCGACGGTCCCGACAAAATCCGGCTGCGGGCGTTTAGCGGCGAAGCCTTTTCAAAAAATCCGGAACGAACCGCGCGCGCCATTTCCGCTCATCCCGCGGTCGGGGCTCGGAAGGCGCAGGACGGCCGCGCCCCAAGCGGCGAGGCCCGCAAGAAGAAAGAGCCACCAAAAGCTCAAGAGGCTTGATTTGATCCCCTCCACCAGCGGGTGGACGCGCTGGGTCGGATTGAGGTCCGGCGGCAGGGTCGCGCGGATGGTCGGGTCGTCGAGAAAGGCCTTGAGCCTGTCAGCGGAGGGATAAGGAATGTCGAAGCGGCCCTTTCCGATCAAGGCGGCGCTTCCGCCTGTCGCCAGATAGGCGCGCAGACGGGCTTCCTGGATGCGGGAGTCGTCGCGGCGCTCCGTGATGGCGTGGATCTTCATGACCCGCCCGTGATTTGCGCCAGCGAGCGCCGCGAGAATCGCTGAGGTCGCCAGCGCCAGCGCGACGAAACGGCGACGGTTCAAAAAGCCGTCCAGACGCGGCGCGAGCCACAGGGCGCTGACGATATTCGCGAAGAGCCCGACGACGCAGAAATCGAGATAACGGGAATAAAGCGCGCCGTTGCGGCCAAAGGACAGCGCTGCCATCTGGACGAGGACCCAGGCCAGGACGCCCAGGTTGAACCAGCGCGGGTCGGCGCGGCGCGGCGCGTCCCGCAACAAGGCGAGCGCGAAGGCCAGGCCCGGAAGATAGAGCACAGCGCCGAACTTCACGCGGACGGGCCAGGCGAGCAGATCGAGCAGGCCGAACAGGAAGCTCGAAAGCGAATGCGCGTGAAAAGCTGCGTTTTCCGGAACTGAAGGCGTGAGCGCGACGAAAAGCGCGCTCATGATGAGCAAGGCGACGATGGCGAGCGCTTCCGCGAGCCCTGAGCGCGCGCCACGCCAGAATTGAACGAGCGCGAGGCCCGCGGCGGTCGCCGGCGCGAGGGCGCCGCTCGCCATCGACAGATAGGCGCCCGCCGCCATAAGGACGCCACAAAACCATCGGCCCGACCAGGCCCGGGCGTCGGCCAGAAGCCACAGCGCGGCCAGCGAGAAGGCGATCAATGTGTAGAAATGGGTGTTGAAGCCCATCAGCGCGCTCTCATGCCCGAACGGAATCACCGCCAGACCGCAGCCGAACAGCAGGGCGGCCATGGCTCTTGGACCCGCAAGCGGTCGCGTCAGGGTCCACAAGCCGAGCGCCAGCGTCGTCGCATGGAGGAAGGCGTTGAAGATCATCAGCGGCAGCACGTCCCAATAGCCGGAGATCTTCAGGTCGAGGATCGTCAACAGCCGCGTGAAGAAAATCAGATGTTCGTTGTCGTGCTGGAAAAGATCGGCAACGGAGAAATGACCTTCGAGAAAGGGCTTGATGACAGCCGCCGCCTCGCCATCCCATTCGTCGTAGAAGGGGACCTGGCTCGCCGCGAAATGGACCAGGAAAAGCTTCGAGGCCAGCGCCAGAAGGAACACGCCCGCGACGGCCAGGGATAACGAGCGCGTCCAGCCCGCGCAGCGGGCGGCCGTCTTCCCCGCGCGATCTGTCGCCGCGGCCGCGTCGGCGCGTTTCATCGCCTGGACGAAAGAGGTCGGCGCGAGGTCGAGCGCGCGGACGCGATCGAATCCTTGTTGCGTCGAAACTGAATTTTCGCATTGGGTCATCGCTGGCGCCTTTCCATTTTGCGCGCGGTTCGGCGCCCCCGCGCCGCAGGGCGCGGCGCAGGTTGACCGTAACGACGTGTCGATGTTCATCGGCTCGGCTCGGACGGGCCTGGGCGTCGGGCCGGGGACGCCCTTCGCGAGAACCGGCTCGACGCTGGCCGCGCGGGGACGGACCTCAGTCTGGCCTTACAGCCCTCCGCTCCAGGCGACCGCGGCGGATGCGCGGCCTTGCCTTTGGCGGTCGGGCCTTGTTGCGGGGAGGCGGCGCGGCGACGATGAAGCGACAGGCGCGCCGCCGCCGCTGGCGAACCGCAGCGCCGAAGGCGCGATGGCGGACAGCGCGCTCCACGGCCACGTCCAAGCGAGACCGATCAGCGCGGTCGCCAGGATGGTTCGACCGAAGCGGCGAAGGATTTCCGCGTGCAGGCGGATGGAGAAGGTTGGCGGCATCGAGGCCAGAATGGAGACGAAGGCCATCTGAGGGTCCTCCTGAAAGACTTGATGGGAGGAAAATACGTGGGAAATTTTCCCACGTCAATCGAAAATCCGAATTTTTCTCACTGCGTGGAATTTTGTCCCACGAAAATTCGTCTATGATCGCGCCCATGACCGACGCCGCCCCTTCCCCGGACGCCGCGCGCCTGCAGACGCCCATCGCGCGCATTCTGCGGCCGCTCGTCCGCCTGTTCATTCGATCGGGGATGACCTTCCCCGCCCTGTGCGACCTGCTGCGCGAGCTTTATGTCAATGTCGCCGAGCATGATTTCGCGCTGCGCGACAAGGAGCAGACGGACAGCCGGGTCAGCCTCCTGACCGGCATTCACCGCAAGGAGGTGCGCCGGCTGCGCGGCGCCGGCGCTCCGGTGCGCCTTGTTCCCGCCAGCGTTTCGCGCTCCAGCATGATTCTCGCGCGCTGGATCGCCGCGCCCGAATTCACCGACGCCAAAGGCGCCCCCCTGCCGCTGCGCCGCGCCGGCGATCCCGGCGATGGCCCGACGTTCGAGGACCTCGTCGAATCGGTGACGCGCGACCTGCGCCCGCGCGCCGTCCTCGACGAATGGCTCGACCGCGGCATGGTCGCCACGGATGCGGAAGGACACATCGAACTCCAGGAGGCCGCCTTCGCGCCACGCGCGGGCGACGATCGCCAGCTCTATTATTTCGGCCGCAACCTGCACGACCATGTCGCTGGGGCGGTGGAGAATATCCTCGCCGTCAAGCCGCCCTTCCTCGAACGCGCGGTGCATTACGAAGGCGTGTCCCAGGCCATGGCCGAGAAGATGCTCGCACTGTCGCGACAGGTCGCGCTCGAAGCGCTGCAGAGCGTCAATCGCGACGCGCAGGACGCGCTCCAACACGATTCCGGCGGAAGCTGGCGCTGGAATTTCGGCCTTTACCTTTACAGCGAGGATGAATCGCTCAAACGCCAGGACCCTGCTGACGAACCGGACCCGACGGACGGAAATCGGGGAGACGCCCCGTGAGCGTCCCGCCTTTCCTCAGCCGCCGACGATTTCTGCTCCTCGCTTCCCTTCTCGGGAGCGCGCGCGCCTTCGCCCAGGCGGGCCCGAGAGACGCCGGCGACAACGGCATCGGCGGCACAGGCTATCGCCCCGGCGACAATGGTATCGGCGGCACCGGTTTTGTCGGCACGATCAGGAAATTCGGCAGCGTCTATGTCAATGGCGAGCGCATCGTCTATCCGGCCGACGCCGCCATCGAGATCGACGGCGCGCGTGTCGAGGCAAGCGACATGCGGCTCGGTCAGGTCGCTCGCCTCGTCGCCGACCGCAGCGACGC
>JAJXYV010000019.1 GCA_021780435.1 Pseudomonadota bacterium | reverse complement strand
AGCAGGATTGTCGGGAAAGCGGAAAATTCGAGCGGCTTCTCGATCCACAGCGCGACGAGCAGGATCAAGACCGACAGCGCGATGGAAAAGGCAAGGCCGAGATCGATCAAAAAAGCCGGAATCGGCAGGAAAAAAATGCACAGGATGGCGATGATGCCGAAGGCGAAGAAGATGTCCCGCCTACTTTTGTCGCCCGCTGGAGCCGGGGCGATGGTCGCGTCCGTCATGATCCACACCGATGGTTCGTTTCGATGGAGATTGGCGGCGCAAGCTTGCGTCAGACTGCCGATAAAGGGTCAGTAACCCTTTTCGACCCGCCCATAGACCTGTTCAGCAAAAGTATGAATTTGCGCGCCGACGAATGCGCCGGTCAAGGCGAGCGCGACCAGCACCGCGATGATCTTCGGAACGAAGGTGAGGGTCGCTTCCTGAATCTGGGTCAGTGCCTGAAACAAGGCGATCACAATTCCGACCACCATCGCCGCGGCGACCGCCGGCCCAGCGCCAAGCAGGATCGTCCAGATGGAGGCGCGAAGCAGGTCGAGCGCGTCGGCTTCGTTCATGGCCGGGCCGCCATCGCTTGAAGAGCTGGGTCAGGAAATCGTCACGCCTGAACCGAGCGACAGGGTCTGGCCGCTGGAGAGCGTCGCGGTCGCGCCGGAGGAGGTCACAGAAACGGAGGAAATGGTCCCCGAAATGGAGCCGTCCGGCGAGGTCGCCGTCCGGCCGATCGCGGATTCTGCTTGCGAGAGGAAGGAATTATTGAGCAGCGAGTTCAGGGTTGTATTCGTTTGCACCTGTTGTTCGACCGCCGAAAAGGAAGCGAGCTGCGAAACCTGCTGCGTCGGATCCATCGGCGCCGTCGGATCCTGGTTCTGCAATTCGGCGATGAACAGCTTCAGGAATTCATTGTAATTGAGCGTCGCCGACTGCGCCGCCGTCGTCGTTGAGCTATTGATCGTCGAAGACGGCGTCGTCGCGGTGACGGAGGAGACAGTCATGGCGCATTTCCTTCTTAGGCCGCCGCCGGCTGCTGCGGCGGCGCGGAAAATAATTGGGACTCCTGAGAAAACAACGCCCTGAGAGCCTTGAGGGCTTCGAAGGCGCGCCCCGCCTCGGCCAGATCCTCGGCGCGCCGCAAGCCCTCGACCAACGGGCCTCGGCCGATGGCGGCGCAGGTATCCGCGAGCATGACGCGAAACATCGTCCGCATCGCGGGCGCCGCTTCCCGCTCCATCAGCTCCGTCTGGAGCACGAAATAGAGCTGGCGCAGCGGCGTGCTCGCCTCGTCGGGTTGCATCACATGCGCTTCGAGCAGAAAGGTAGCGTCATTGAGCAGTTCGATCGTCGCCTTGCGTTCGACGCGGATCACCGCACCGTTGAGATAGAGCTTCTCGCCCGCCCGCAGTTTGAGCAGCATGGGCGCCTCACACCAGGCCGTCGCGAATGATCGCATTGATTTCGATGAGATCGGCGAAGGACTCCTTGGCGCCGCTGCGCAGCCGTTCGATTTCCTTCAAGGCCCAGAGACCGATCGAAATGAGGTGACCGCGCAGGTCCGCGGGCAGGTCGTTCCCTTCGCTGCTTAGATCCTCGATGAAGATCGACCACAGACGGCGGAGAAAGTTGAGCGCGGCCTGCCCCTCCGGCGACTGCGAACCGTGTCTCTCGGCCGCCTCCAGCATCTCGATGGCGTGCGCAAGCGCGTCGCGTTCGCGCGCGCGCATCTCTTGCGGCGAATCTTCGACAACTTCTGCGTAGGTAAACTGGTACATCCGTCAATCCCGCAAGTTTCAGGCTAAAGAAAGTTGACGAGGCTCAGCTTGTGTATCTGGGCGGTGAGCGAATAGGCGGTCTGCAGCTGGGTCGAGAGATTGTTCACCTGCGAGGCGACGTCATAGGCGTTGACCCCTTCATTGCCGTTGATCTGCGTGGTCAGAACATTTTGCTGCAAAGTGATGGCGTCGCCCGCCTGCTTGACCTGGTTCTGCATGGCCCCAATTGCCGCGCTGCCTTGAATGAGCCCGTTGTTCGCCTGGTTCATCACGGATTGCGCCGTACTCATCAGCGTCGAATAGGCGTCCGGGGAAAGGTTCAGGCCGCCGAATTCGCTGACCATGGTCAGCGCCCGGGCCATGGTCTGGAAGGCGGCGCCATTCCCGCTGACCGAGGTCGTGATCGTCTGGCCGGCGTCGATTCGGTTGGTCGCGGGCGTGTCGCTGGCGGAGGACCAGGTTGCAGCCCAGTTCGAACCATTGAACAGCGCGGCGAACTGGTTCGAAAGAAAGCTCTGCATCTGCGTCCCGGTGATCGCGCTCACATTCGCCGACGTGACCGGGAAACCGAATGTGGACTGGAACGCCGCATCGACCGCGCTCTGCGCCGCGCTCGTCGGCGTCTGGGCATAAGCAGCGATCGGCGCGACCCCGCTGTTGATTCCGCCGAACACATAGGCGCCGCCGACCTCGGCGTTCATCTGCGCGGCGAAGGTCTGCAAGGCGCCCGCCGCCTGCTGCTGCAGGCCAATGGCCGCGGAGCCTCCGGGCGTCCCGGACAGGCCGTCGACAAAAGCGGAGAGCATGGTCGAAGCCGAGCTTTGCAGACTGGTCAGCGCATTTGCCGCGGTGTCGAGCTGGCTCGTCACGACGGCATTCGAACTGGCGATTGAATTCAGATCAGCCATCTGCTGGTGCAAGGCGATATCCTGCCCGGACTCGGCGCCCAGCGTCAGGCCGATGTCGGCAAGCTGGCCTGTCGAACTCTCGGTCGAGACGGTGGTGAGCTGGGATTGGATTTGCGAAACGCTGCTGCGCAGGATCGACGACAGAGTCGCCGTGGAAACCGCATTGAGGCTCATGTCACGCCACCGCCTGCAGAAGGGCGCCGAACATCGTGTTGATGGTCGAGATCAACTTCGCCGACGCCTGATAGGAATTTTCGAGATCGAGCATTTTCGACATTTGCGCGTCGATATTCACGCCGGTCGCATTGGAGAGCGCCTGCGTCGCTTGTGAAAGCAGCGTCGACTGGTAGCTCGCCTGGTTGCTCGCCGCCTGATATTGCCCATCAAGCCAGCTCGCCGAACTGGCCGTGTAATCCGTGAGGCTGGACGAGGTCGTGAGCCCGCCCGCCGACGGGAAAATCACCGTCCCGCTCAAGGCGCCGATATCTTTCTGGATCGCCGCGCTGTAACCGGCGGCGCCGGTCGTGTTCTGGACATAGGCCGAACCGTTGATTCCGCCATCACGGATGAGATTGAGCGAACCGCCCTGGCTTGGATCCACCGCGCTCGAAACCTTGATCTCTCCGGCGAGGCCAGCGACGAGCGACGATCCCGGGACCGAAGTTGCTCCGAAATAGGTGAAGAGCCCCGGCGCCTGCGCGCCGGTTGACGAATTGGTCTCGGCGAAGGTGTTGACCAATCCGCCCGCGATCGAATCGAGCTGCGCCTGATATTGGACTGAAACATTGTCTCGCAGAGTGGCGAGGCCGGCCAACGCCCCCGACTGGATCGGCATGACGGCGTTTGCGCCGGTCACCGGAACGCCGTCGACATAGACCGCCGCGCCGCTCGTCGCGGCGGTGAAGGTCGTGGTCGGCGCCATGGTCACGCTACGCGGCGTCACGTCGAAAAGGGTCGCGCCGCTGTCGGTGTAGATCGCCATCGAACCGTTGGAATTCGTGGTTGTGGTAATGCCGATCTGCTTCGAGAGATTCTGCAGGATCGTGTCCCGCTGGTCGAGCGCGTCGGAAATGTCGGCGCCGGTCGCCGCGCCCTTCACGATCGCCGTGTTGACGGTCTGAAACTGCGAAAGCAGCGAATTGATCGTCGCGATGGAATTGACCATGGCCTGATCAGCCGTCCCGCGCACGCTCGCGACACTCGCGCTCGCAGAATCGAGGCCGCCCGCGAGATTCTGCGCTGCGCTCAGCACGCCCGCCGCGGCCGAGGCGCTGCCGGGCGAGGACGAATAGGTCTGCAGGGCCGTGTTCAGTGCCTGGAGAAGCGTGGACGGCGATTGGGCGGCGGTCGTCGAACTGCTGGTCGAGGTCGCATCGCCCACCGTCTGCTGCAATCGGGTCACGCCATCGGACAGCGCCTGCGAAGCAGCGGTGGCCGACGTACTCGAGAGCATGGAATTGAAGAGCGTCGCATTGGCGAGGTCGCTGATCGAGGCGATGGTCGCGGCGCCATTCAAACCCGTGACGAGATTGCCGACCTTGGTCGAGACATAGCCGCTCGAATTCTGCGCATTGGCGATGTTGCGCGAGACGATCGAGGTAAGGCCCGCATTGGTCGCAAGCGAAGTCGTGGCGACATCCCAGGCGTTCGAGAGGCTCATGGCGGCGATCCTCGTTAATGATCCGACGTCAGGCGAGGTTCAGGTTGACCAGCGTATTCATGAGGTCGGCGCCCGCCTTGAACATCTGCGAATTCGCCTGATAATCGCGTTGGGCGACGATCATGTTGGTCAGTTCGGTGGCGATATCGACGGTGGATTCCTCGAGCTCGCTCGACTGGATCGTCCCGAGCTGGCCCGACCCCGCCGTGCCGACCGAGGCCTGGCCGGACAGGATGTTCGGGGAAAAGACATTGCCCGACAAAGCCTCGAGATTGTCCGGGCTCGGAACGCTGGCGAGCGGAATCTTGTAGGCGGAAACCGTCGAGCCGTTGGTGAGCTGATAGGACAATGTGCCGTCCGACGCGATCGTCACGGAGCTGATCGAGGCCGCGGCGTTGCCATTCACCTGCGCCGTCGAAACCGCGAAACTGCCGGCCAGTTGGGTCATGCCCGAAAGGCTCAGGTTCATGGTTGCGCCGCCCGGCAACGGTATCGCGAGGCTGTTGGCGCTGGTCGAGCTCAGATAGCCGTTGCTGGCGCTGAAATTGAGCGTCGTGGTCGCCAGGGGCCCGGAGCTATAAGGGAAGCCGCCGGTCGAACTCGCCGCCGAATGGTCGAAGGCGGTCGCCTCCCAGTTTCCTGAACTGGTCTGGGCGAAATAAAGGTCGATCGTATGCGAGGCGCCGAGATTGTCATACATGACCATCGAGGTCTTTTCGTCATAGGTCGAGGACGCGCTGTTGGCCGAGGGCAGATTGGCGGCGGCGATGATGGCGTCGGTCGAGGGCAGGTTGGCGGTCAAGGTCCCGCTCGTGGTCGGGCTGGCGGACAAGGTGGCGGAATTGACATTCACGATCTGCATGCCGGAGAGCGAATTGGACGCCATGGTCGGCGCGCCATTGGCGAGGCTGTAGCCGTTGAGATAATAGCCCGCCGCATTGACGAGATTGCCGTTCTTGTCGGCGACGAAGGAGCCGGCTCGGGTCAGGTACTGTTGACCGGAGGCGTCGGAGACAACGAAAAAACCATTGCCGCTGATGGCGAGATCGGTCGACGACGTCGTGCCGGTCAGCGTGCCCTGCTTGGCGATGTCGAGGCGCGTCGTCGTGATCGCGCCGCCGGCGGTCGTCTGCCCGACGCCAGCCTGATCGACCATGGTCGAAAATTCGGTGTCGGCCTGCTTGTAGCCCGTCGTACTCGCGTTCGAAATATTCTGCCCGATATTGCTCAGATAGTTCGACTGGGCCGACATGCCCGTCACGCTGGCGTTCATGGCGTCATAGAGACCCATCGTGCTTCTCCGGGATCGCGTTCACGCCATTGATGCGCCCCCAGCCTTGCGCGAAGCTGGCCCGGAGGACACGCCCTGGTTAACCATGCGCTCACGAGTTCTACCTATGATTGTGGCAATCAGCGGCTGATTCGGCGCCGGCCCTGTTACTCGCTCAGCGGTCATGGAGGAGACGTTTCGAATGCGCGTGGTGCTCCTGGCCAGCCAGAACAAGATGCAGGAATCGATCGCCTCCATCCTGGAGACTCGCGGCCATGACATCATTCCCTTCGCAGCCCGTGAAATCGCCCTGCAGGAACTCATCGCTGATCGGACGGCCAACGCCCTGATCGTGGTCAATCACGGAAATCTCGAGGCGGCGATCGAAACCTGCTGGGAGGCCCGCCTCCTGGCGAGTTCCGAGCGGCCGCTTTATATCTGCCTGGTCTCGCGGCCGATGCCGTCGGAGGCCGTCGTCGAGGCGCTCGATTGCGGCGCGGACGACGTCATGCAGTTGCCGCTGTCGGCCAATGAGCTCTATGCCCGCCTCCGCTCGGCCGAACGCCTGTATCAGATGCAGTTGAAGCTCGTCGAAATGGCCACGCGCGACGGGCTGACCGGCCTGCTGAACCGCCCGGCCTTTTTCGAGCGCGCGACCCGGGTGTGCCGCGAGGCGACGGCGCCATTCGCCGCCATCATGGCCGACATCGACCATTTCAAGGCCGTCAACGACAAATTCGGCCATGCGGCAGGCGACAAGGCGTTGATCAGCGTCGCCGAATGTCTCGGCCGGCGCGGCGAAGTCGCCGCTCGCCTCGGCGGCGAGGAATTCGTCCTGCTCCTGCACGAAACCGATTCGGATCGCGCGCGCCTGATCGCCGAAGACCTCCGCCGTTCGATCGCCCTGCGCGCGATCGAGCTGGATGGGATGGCCATGACCCTGAGCTGCAGTTTTGGCGTCGCCCTCGCCGAGCCCGGCGCCAATATCGACCAACTGCTGCGCCGCGCCGATACGGCTCTCTACGACGCCAAGCGCGGCGGCCGGAACCGGGTGCGAGTCGATTGCGGCGACACGTTCATCCGCCCGCCCGACGCGGAAAGCTTGATTCGTCATGCTGGCGACCGCTTCTGCTCCGCGCGGCAGGGCGCCGTGGGATGAGCGCTGACGCGGCCGTCGGGCGGCGGGCCCCATCAAGGCGAGGCCGCGCTTCGATCAGGACAGCGGCGCGATCATGTACCGCGCCGAGGCGCCGTAACACGCGAGCTTGCCGGCAAGTTCAGGACTCTCGACGACCGCGAAGCCGAAGCGGCGCCACAGGCGCCGCGTTCCATAAACGGAAACCAGCGCCAGGGCCGGAAGCGCTCGCCGCGCCGCGAGCGCGCGCAGCAGGACGATCAGGCGCGATGCCGCCGATTGGCCGCGCGCGGCGGGCAGAACCACCGCGTCATGCAGGTAGAGGCAATTGGCCGACAGCGGAATTTCATTGAGGAATTCGTCGAGCGGCGGCGCATCGTTCAGGCGCCACGGATGGGCGAAGGCATAGCCAAGGCGGACGGCGCCGCGCGCCAGCACGAAACAGCCGTCCGGAAAAAGCCGAAGCTTTTCCGTGAACACCTCGGGCCGCTCCGGCAAGTCCGGATGAACCAGCGCGGCGATTTCGCCGACGGCGGCGAGATCCTCCACCGCCATCTTCCGCCAGGAGAAACTGCTTTCCGACATGTCCGAACCCGCAGGATGCAAGACGCGCCGCAAGGGCGCGCCCATTCTGCGCGCAAATTGCGAAAAGTCAGCTTGCCTTGCGCGGGCGCAGGCGGATCATCTTCAGCACGTCGCTGCGGATGAATTTTTCCTCGATCACCTCGAGGCCCGCCTCGTCGAAATAATTTTCCGTCGTCGGCGTATAGGTCGCGGCGAAGGTTCCATTGAGCCAGGCCGACATAAGTTTCTGGCGGGCGCGGATCAGCGGGCGCGGCGAGAGCCGGTAATCGACGATCCGGATCTCGCCGTCCGGCTTGCAAACCCGGCGCAATTCCGACAAAGCGGCCGCCTGTTCGCGATCCTCGATGCAGGCGAAGACGAAAGTCGCGACGATCCCGTCGAATGTGTTGTCGGGCCAGTCGAGCCGGGTCAGGTCCGAGCGGCGCAATTCGACCATCAAGCCCATTTTCTCGGCGCGCGCCCGCGCCTTTTCCAGCATGGCGGCGCTGGCGTCGCAGCCGGAGGCCTTCGCGCCTTCGGGATAGGCGACGAAATTGCACCCCGTGCCGCAGCCGGCGTCGAGAATGGCGCCGCGCAGCCCGTCGAACATGCGCCGACGCAAAGCGCGCTTCCAGCCGATCTCATAAGGCGCGTCGAGAAGATCATAGATCGACGCGATGCGCTCATAGGTCTTGCGGGCGTTCAGGCTCTCGACTTGCATCGATTGGGACATCGGCCTTCCTTTCCTGTCCGGCGGCGCGTAGCGCGAATTCCGAAATGCCGAAGCTGCGTAAGAAAATCAGGTGACAGGACAATGAAGGTTTGATTGGCTCCGGGCATGACCGACCACACGCTTCCGCCCTTCAACCTCGCCGCCTTCTGCCTCGTCGAAAACGCGGCCCGCCATCCGCACAAGACCGCGCTGATCCTCACCGACGGCGAATGCGAACAACGCCTGACCTATGGCGAGCTGGACCTCGCCATCCGCCGGCTCGCCGCAGGCCTGTCCTCGCTCGGCCTGCCCGCCGGCGCGCGCGTGATGATCCGGCGGCGCAACGACCTCGGCTATGTGCTGAGCTTTTTCGCCGTGATCGCGGCCGGTCTCGTTGCGCTGCCGTCCTCCGCGCAACTCACCGCCGAAGAGGCGGATTTTCTTGCCGCCGATTCGGGCGCCGCCGCGGCGATCTGCTCAGGAGGCCTCGAGGTTCGCGGGGCCCGCGCCATCGACGAGGCCGAATTCGCGCGGCTCGCGGCTTTCCCGCCGCGCGCCTTTGCCGAAACCGCGCCGGACGACCCGGCCTATCTCATCTATACATCCGGCACGTCCGACCGGCCCAAGGGCGTGCTTCACGCCCAGCGCGTCATTCTCGGCCGCGCGCCGATGCTCGACCATTGGCTCGGCCTGACCGCATCGGACCTCATGCTCCATGCCGGCGCGATCAATTGGACCTATACGCTGGGCGTCGGCCTGATGGACCCTTTCGTGCGGGGCGCCTCGGCCGTGCTTTACGACGGCCCCGCCGATCCCGGCGTCTGGCCAAGACTCATCGCCCGTTTTTCCGCGACGATTTTCGCGGCCGCGCCCGGCGTCTATCGCCAGATGCTGCGCCAGCCCTCCTGCACGCCGGACAATCTCGCAAGCCTGCGCCACGGCGTCACGGCGGGCGAGGCGCTCGCCCCGGCCTTGCTGGCGCAATTCCGCGAAAAAACAGGCAAACCGCTCTATGAAGCGCTCGGGATGAGTGAAATCTCCACCTATATTTCCAGCGGCCCGACCATCCCGACGCGGTCCGGCTCGCCGGGCAAGCCGCAGCCGGGACGCAAGGTCGCGATCCTGCCGCTCGAAGGCGGCGAGACGCCGGTTCCGGCGGGAACGAGCGGGCTGATCGCGGTTCATCGCTCCGATCCGGGCCTGATGCTCGGCTATTGGCGCCGCCCCGAAGCCGAGGCCGAGGTCTTCCGCGGCGACTGGTTCATCGGCGGCGACGTCGCGGAGCTGGACGCGGATGGCTATGTCTGGCTGCACGGACGCGCCGACGACCTGATGAACGCGCAGGGCTATCGCGTCTCCCCCGCCGAGGTCGAAGCCTGCCTGAGCCACGCGCCGGGCGTGGCGGATGTCGCGGTGGCGGAGCGCAAGGTCCGCGAGGACGTCGCGGTGATCTGCGCCTTCATCGTGCCGGCGAGCGGCGCGGCGCCGGACGAGGCGGCGCTCGAACGCCATTGCGCCGCGCATCTCGCGGCTTACAAGAACCCGAAGAAATATGTTTTCGTGAACGAACTGCCGCGCACGAAAAATGGCAAGATCGCGCGGCGCAACCTGCCCGAAATCGCGGGGCCGGCCGTTCACGCCTGAAGGAGAGGCTCCGCCTGTGCGCCGAGCGCGCGCATTTCGGCAAGCGAGAGATTGTCGAGCACGTCGGCGATGGCGTTGCGCGCCTTGACCATCACCAGCCGCACGGCGCAGGCGCGCTCGTCGTCGCAATCGTCGCAGGCGCGATAGGCGGTGACGCTGGCGCAGGGGATCGGCGCGAGCGGCCCGTCCAGAACCCGGACGATCTGCCCGACGGTGATATGTTCCGGCGCTCGCGCCAGGGCGTAGCCGCCGCCCTTGCCCTTTTTCGAGAAGACCAGGCCGGCGTTGCGCAATTCGGAGAGAATCTGGTCGAGGAATTTCTTCGGGATGCTGTTCCGGTCGGCCATGTCCTGGACCTGCGCCAGCGCCCCGCGCTCGAGCCCGGCGAGATGCACCATCGCCTTGAGCCCATATTTCCCCTTGTTGGTCAGCATCTTCCGGTTTCCGCTCCCGCGCGCCGATTCCCGCCAGAATAGCAGGCCGCGCGGCAAAAACCCACAAAGACGATGGAAAAGCGAAAAAGCGGCTTTCGCTTTTGCCCCGCTTCCATGCGATAGTCACCGCCGATGCACGCCGAATCGCCGCGCAAATCCAGGCTCCGCTTCCTCACGGACAGGCGGCTCGCGCTCATGCTGGCGCTGGGCTTTTCGTCAGGCCTGCCCTTCCTGCTGGTCTTCTCGACCCAGTCCGCTTGGCTGCGCGAAGCCGGGGTCTCCAAGGAACATATCGGCCTGATGAGCTGGGTCGCCCTGGCCTATTCCTTCAAATTCCTCTGGGCGCCCCTGCTCGACCGCTATGACGCGCCGCTCTTCGGCCGCTGGCTCGGCCGAAGGCGCGGCTGGATGGCCCTGACCCAGACCGCGATCGCCCTCTGCCTGGCGGCGTTAGCCTTCGGCGACCCCGCCCACAATCTGCTCTACACGATCTTTTTCGCCTTCTGCCTCGGTTTTTCCGCCGCGACCCAGGACATCGTCATCGACGGCTGGCGCATCGCGGTCGCCCCGCCGGAGGATCAGGGCGAAATGTCGGCGGCGAGCCAGGTCGGCTATAAATTCGCCATCCTCTGCGCCGGCGCCGGCGCGCTCTATCTCGCCCAGTTCGTGAGCTGGCGCGCGGCCTATCTGGTCATGGCCTGCCTGATGATCGTTGGCCTTGCCGCGAGCATCTTCGCGCCCGAGCCGCCCGCCCATGTCGTCGCCCGGCCCGGCCATGAAAACGTGCTCGCCGCCTTCGCCGACCCCTTGCGCGACTTCTTCCGCCGCAACGGCCGCTTCGCCTTGCTCTTCCTGGCGCTGCTGGCGATCTACCGCCTGCCGGACTTCGTCTCGGGCGTCATGGCCAATCCGCTTTATATCGACCTTGGCTTCTCCAAGGCCGAGATCGCCAATGTCACCAAGCTCTTCGGCTTCTGGGTCGGGCTAGGCGGCATTTTCGCCGGCGGCTACGCCGTGACCCGCTTCGGCCTGATGCCCTCGCTGCTGATTGGCGGGATCGCCGCCAGCGCCTCGCATCTGAGCCTCGCGGCGCTCGCCGCGACCGGCGCGGACATTCACATGCTGACGCTTGCTGTCTGCGTCGAGAATTTCGCGGGCGGTTTCGCCGGCACCGCCCTGATCGCCTTCATGTCGTCGCTGACCTCGCCGCTCTACGCCGCAGCGCAATACGCCCTGCTGTCCTCGCTTTATGCGCTTCCCGGCAAGTTGCTCGGCGGCTTTTCCGGCTTCGCGGTCGCCGCCTTCGGCTATCCCGCCTTTTTCGTCGCCACCTCCTGCATCGGACTTCCGGTCGCGGCGATCTGCCTCGCGGTCTGGCGGGCGCAGGCGCGACGCGAAGCCGCGGCGAGCCAGCCCGAAGCCGCATGACAAGCGGCGCCGTTTCGCCCATAAGGATCAAAACAAATCTGGAAACCTGCCCGATGACGCTCGCTCTCGCCGAAATCCGGACCATCGCCACCACGCCTTTTCCCGACCAGCGTCCGGGAACCTCGGGGCTGCGCAAGAAGACAAAGGTCTTTCAGCAACCGCATTATCTGGCGAATTTCGTCCAGTCGATCTTCTCTTCGCTCGACGGTTTCGAGGGCAAGACATTGGTCGTCGGCGGCGACGGCCGTTTCTTCAACCGCGAAGCGATCCAGATCGTCATCCGCATGGCGGCGGCCAATGGTTTTGGGGAAATCCTGGTCGGCCGCGGCGGCATCCTCTCCACCCCCGCCGCCTCAGCGCTCATTCGCGCGGAAAAAGCCTTCGGCGGCATCGTTCTCTCCGCCAGCCATAATCCGGGGGGGCCGGACGCCGATTTCGGCATCAAATACAATATTTCCAACGGCGGCCCAGCGCCGGAAAAGATCACCGAGGCGATTTTCGCCCATAGCAAGACGATCGAGAGCTATCGCATCGTCGAGGCTCCCGACGTCGATCTCGACGCTCTCGGCGAGACCCGCGTCGGCGAGGCAAAAGTGCGGATCGTCGATCCGGTTGCGGTCTATCAGTCGCTTATGGAAACCTTGTTTGACTTTCCCGCCATCGCGCAGATGTTCCGCGACGGCTTCACGATGAAATTCGACGCCATGAGCGCCGTCACCGGCCCGTATGCCAAAGCGATTCTCGAAGGCTCGCTCGGCGCCGCCCCCGGCAGCGTGCTCAACGGCGAGCCTTTACCCGATTTCGGTCATCACCACCCGGACCCCAATCTGGTCCACGCCAGACATCTCTATGACCTCGCCATGTCGGACGCCGCGCCCGACCTCTGCGCGGCCTCAGACGGCGACGGCGACCGCAACCTTGTCATCGGCCGCGGCCAGTTCGTCACGCCTTCGGATTCGCTGGCGATCATCGCCGCCAACGCCCATCTCGCGCCGGGCTACAAGGGCGGCATCGCCGGCGTCGCCCGCTCCATGCCGACCAGCCGCGCCGCCGACCGCGTCGCCGAGAAGCTGAAGATCGGCCTGTATGAGACCCCGACGGGCTGGAAATTCTTCGGCAATCTGCTCGACGCCGGCAAGGTCACGATCTGCGGCGAGGAAAGCGCGGGCGCCGGCTCCAACCATGTCCGCGAGAAGGACGGGCTCTGGGCGATCCTGATGTGGCTGAACATCCTCGCCGCCCGAAAACAGAGCGTGAAGGATATCGTGCGCGCCCATTGGGCGGCGTTCGGCCGCAACTATTATTCCCGCCACGATTACGAGGAAATCGCCAGCGAGGGCGCCGACGCCCTGATCGACGGACTGCGCGCCAAATTGCCGGGCCTCGCGGGCAAAAACTTCGGCGCGCTGACGGTCGAGGCGGCGGACGATTTCGCCTATGCCGACCCGGTCGATGGCTCGGTCTCGAAAAATCAGGGCATCCGCGTGCTTTTCGCCGACGGCTCACGCATCGTCTACCGCCTGTCGGGCACCGGCACGGCCGGCGCGACCCTGCGTGTCTATATCGAGCGGTTTGAGCCCGATCCTGCCAAGCATGATATTGAAACCCAGGCGGCGCTGGCCGATCTGATCGCCATCGCCGGCGAAATCGCGGAAATCCGTCGTCATACCGGCCGCGACACACCGAGCGTGATCACCTGACGACGCCAGGATTGCTCCGAGGCGAAGGCGAAAGAGCGGGCCCTCGGCGTCCCACCAAAGTGTGAATGGATCGACCTTGCCTTTATACTCATCCTGAGTATATGTAGGAAGTGTGAAAACGGGCCGGTCACGAAGAGCCGTTGCGACGGCCTTTTTATCGGTCCCTGTTATGCTCAAATTGAGCATATTGGTGAGTGAGCGTCATGCAGGTTGTTTCGTCTTCTCAGATTTCGGGGGCGTCTCCGGTCCAGCCGAGCCTGGCGGCCCTGCGCCATGGCGTTCTTCCCATGCCCAATCTGGCCTGGACGCCGGAAGTCGCGCGCGAGACCGCCCATCTCTATGAAAAGGTCAAATCGATCATCCCGCCGATCGAATGGCCCTTCCATGCTCCCTATGTGAAGGCGATCAACGACCTGAAAAAGGAGCGCAACGCCGTCATCCTGGCGCACAACTACCAGACGCCGGAAATCTACAACTGCGTGGCCGACGTGGTCGGCGATTCGCTCCAGCTCGCCCGGATCGCAGGCGAGTCCGACGCCCAGGTCATCGTCCAGGGCGGCGTCCATTTCATGGCCGAGACCTCCAAGATCCTCAGCCCGGACAAGACCGTTCTGATCCCCGATAGCCAGGCCGGCTGCTCGCTCGCGTCGTCGATCACCGGCGCGGACGTCCGCGCGCTGCGCCGCCAATATCCGGGCGTGCCGATCGTCGCCTATGTCAACACCTCTGCCGAGGTGAAGGCGGAGGTCGACATCTGCTGCACCTCGTCCAATGCGCTGAAAGTCGTCGAAAGCCTGGGCGAGGACACGGTCATCATGGTTCCGGACCGCTTCCTGGCGGCCAATGTCGCGCGCCAGACCAAGGTGAAGATCATCGCCTGGCATGGCGCCTGCGAAGTCCACGAGCGCTTCACGGCGGAAGAATTGCTGCGCTATCGCGAGGACGACCCCTCGATCAAACTGGTCGCCCATCCGGAATGCCCGCCGGAAGTCGTGGAGGTTTGCGACTTCTCGGGCTCGACCGCGGCCATGATCGATTACGTCAAGACCCGCCAGCCCAGGCGCGTTCTGCTGGTCACAGAATGCTCGATGGCCGACAATGTCGCGGCTGAGAACCCGGGCGTCGATTTCGTGCGCCCCTGCAACCTCTGCCCGCACATGAAGCGGATCACGCTGCCGAAAATCCTCGACAGCCTGGTCCATATGCGCGAGGAAGTCGTCATCGATCCCATCCTCGCCGCGCGCGCCCGCCGCTCGGTCGAGCGGATGATCGAACTGAAGTGACGAGACTTCGGTCTCTTCCCGCAATCGGGGAGAGGAGGAGCGCCCCAGATGGAAAATGCTGAAGTCCTGATCGTCGGCGGCGGACTGGCCGGCCTGTTCTGCGCGCTGAAGCTCGCGCCGCATCGCGTGACGGTGCTCGCCGCCGCGCCTTTGGGCGAAGGCTCGTCCTCCGTCTGGGCGCAGGGCGGCGTGGCCGCAGCGGTCAGCGAGGGCGACAGCCCGGAACTGCACGCCGAGGACACGAAAATCGCCGGCGCCGGCATTGTCGACGAGGACGTCGCCCTTTCGGTCGCCCGCGAGGCCCGCGGCCGCATCGACGATCTGCTGCGCTTCGGCGCGCCCTTCGACCATGATTCCGAAGGTCGGCTGACGCCGTCGCAGGAGGCCGCCCATTCGGCGCGGCGCATCGTCCGGGTCAAGGGCGACGGCGCCGGCGCCGCGATCATGCAGGCGCTGATCGCCGAAGTGCGGCGCGCACCGTCCATCGAAGTGGTCGAAAATGTCGTCGCGGAGGACCTGATCGTCCAATCCGGCAAGGTTTCGGGGGTTTACGCCCGCGACGGCGCGGGCGCCCTGCGCGCCTTCACGGCCAAGGCCACGGTCCTCGCCTGCGGCGGCGTCGGCGCGCTTTATGACGTGACCACCAATCCAGCCCAGGCGACCGGCGCGGCGCTCGCCTTTTCGGCGCGGGCCGGGGCGCGGGTCGCGGACGCCGAATTTGTCCAGTTCCACCCGACCGCGATCGACATCGGCCGCGACCCCGCGCCGCTCGCGACCGAAGCCCTGCGCGGCGAGGGCGCCGTTCTGGTCGATGGAAAAGGTCGCCGTTTCATGCCCGCCCTGCACAAGGACGCCGAACTTGCCCCGCGGGACGTCGTCGCCCGCGGCGTCTTCGCCGAGGTCGCCGCCGGACGCGGCGCCTTCCTCGACGCGACCAAGGCGGTCGGCGCCGCCTTTGCGGAGAAATTCCCCAATGTCGCCGCCTCGTGCCTGTCGGCGGGGATCGACCCCGCACGCCAGCCGATCCCGGTCGCGCCGGCCGAGCATTACCACATGGGCGGGCTGTGGACCGACGCGCGGGGCCGCGCCTCTCTCCCCGGCCTCTGGGCGGCGGGCGAGGTCGCCTCGACGGGCCTCCACGGCGCCAACCGCCTCGCCTCGAATTCGCTGCTCGAGGCGGTCGTCTTCGCCGACCGGGTCGCGCGCGACATCGCCACAACCCTCCCCGACCTGCCGGCGCCGCAAGCCGTCCGCGCCCCAGACCGGCCCGAGCGCCTCGACCGCGAAGGCGCGGTGGAGGTCCGCCGCATCATGTCCCGCTTCGTCGGCGTGTTGCGCGACGAAGAGGGCTTGCGTGAAGCCCTGCGCGGGCTGTGCCGCCTGCGCGCCCGGGCGCTCGCCGAAGGGTCCGCCGACCTGCGCAACCGCACGGAAGCGGCCCTGCTGATCGCTGCGAGCGCGCTTCGCCGCCGCGAGAGCCGCGGCGGCCATTTCCGCACCGACCATCCCCAATCCGACCCGGCGCAGGCGCGCCGCTCCTACATCACGCTCGACGAAGCCTTGCGCACGGCGCGCGACGGCGCGCAATGCGAGGCCGCATGAACCTGCCGCAACTCAGCCCCCATCTCGTCGAAGAGGCCGTCCGCGCCGCCCTGGCCGAAGACTTCGGCCGCGCCGGCGACATCACCTCGCAGGCCACCATTCCCGCTTCGGCGCACGCGAAAGCCGTCATCGCCGCCCGGAAAAAGCCTGGCGTCCTCGCCGGCCTCGACCTCGCCCGCAAGGCCTTCGAACTGGTCGATCCGTCCGTGCGGTTCGAGGCGTTGGCGCAGGACGGCGCGCGTTTCGCGCCGGCCGCCACGCTCGCGCGGATCGAAGGCGGCGCGCGCTCCATCCTCGCGGCGGAGCGCGTCGCGCTGAATTTCCTCGGTCGGCTTTGTGGCGTCGCCACCCTGACCTCGCATTACGCCGAGGCGGTGGCCCACACCAAGGCCCGAATCTGCTGCACCCGCAAGACGACGCCCGGTCTGCGCGCCTTCGAGAAATATGCCGTGCGCTGCGGCGGCGGGGTCAATCACCGCTTCGGCCTCGACGACGCCGTGCTGATCAAGGACAACCATATTGCGGTCGCCGGCGGCGTCGTCCCGGCGCTGCGCGCGGCCAAGGCCTTCGTCGGCCATCTGGTCAAGATCGAGATCGAGGTCGACACGCTCGACCAGTTGCGCCAAGCCCTCGCCGAAGGCGCCGACGCCGTGCTGCTCGACAACATGACCCCCGCCCAACTGCGCGAGGCCGTGGCGATGATCGGCGGCCGCATGGTCGCCGAGGCCTCGGGCGGCATCCATCTCGGCGGATTGAAGGACGTCGCCGAAACCGGAATCGACCTGATCTCCTCTGGCGCGCTGACCCATTCGGCGCCCGTGCTGGACCTTGGCCTGGATATCGAAATCGGCTGACCCATCCTTGCCCCGAGGGCGTAAAAAGGCCATCTTCTTTGCGTTCTTCATCGATAAGCGCGCGAATCGCGGCGCGTCATGGAAAGTTCGGTTTCGTGCATCGCCCATCCGCCTTCATCAGCAAGAAAACCGTCATCGGGCTGGCGCTCGCGCTCGCCCTCCTGCCCTGCGCCGGCCAGGCGCACGAAACGGTGGGCGTCACCGAGCCTTTCGAGGTCGGCGAGAGTCCGGCGGGCAATTATCTCTCGGCGCGGATCGCCGAGTCGGAACACGACACGCTCGCGGCTTCGACCTTTTACCGCGAGGCCCTGCGCGCCGACCCGCGAAACCCCGACCTGATCCAGCACACTTTCGTCGCCGCGCTCGCCAATGGCGACATGCAGGCGGCTTTCGCGCTGGCGCAGAAGCTTCTCGCCCGCGATCCGAACAATTCCTCGGCGCGGCTGACCCTGACCGTTCGCGACTTCAAGGCGAAGAATTATGGCGGCGTTCGCTCGGAACTCGGCGTCACCGCCAGCGCCGCCCAGCGCGACCTCACCACCATATTGCTCGCCGCGTGGAGCTATATCGGCTCGGGCGACGTGAAAAGGGGCGTCGCCCTGGTCGATACGATGAGCGACCCGAGCTTCGCCGTTTTTCGCGATTTCCACGCCGGGCTGATGCTTGACGTCGCTGGCCGGACCGCCGAGGCCGGCGCCCGATTCAAGGCCGCCTATGCGGGCGACCAATCGACCTTGCGCCTGATCGACGCCTATGGCCGCAACCTTTCGCGCCAGGGCAAGCCCGACGAGGCCAAGGCGGTCTATCTCGCCTTCGACAAGCTCCAGCCGAACAATCCGATCGTCCAGGCGGCCCTCGCGGAACTCGCCGCCGGCAAGACGCTCACGCCCATGATCAAGGACGTCAGCGGAGGCGCCGCGGAAGTGCTCTATGGTCTGGGCGCCTATGGTCTGGGCTCCGGCTCCAACCGCGCCGGCGACGAACTGGCCGCGATCGTCTTCCTGCGGCTCGCGCTCGAGCTTTCGCCCGACAATTCTCTGGCGCTCGACACGCTGGGCGAAGCCTATGGCAAGCTCAAGCAATATGACGCGGCAGTCGACATCTATGACCAGGTGCCCGATTCGAGCCCGATGCGGACGACCAGCGACATCCGCACCGCCCTGCTCCTCGACGCCATGGGCAAGCCCGACGAGGCGATCAAGCGTCTGCGCGAAATCGCCAAGGCCCATTCCGACAATGTCGACGCGCTTTCCGCTTTGGCCGACATCCTTCGCTCCCACAAGCAGTTCGCCGACTCCGCCGAGGCTTATACGCAGGTTCTGGCCCTGACCCCGAAGGACGACAAGAGCCGCTGGGCGATCTATTATTTCCGCGGCGTCGATTACGAGCGCGCCAAACAGTGGGACAAGGCCGAGGCCGACCTGAAGACCGCTCTTGACCTCTATCCCGAACAGCCGCTGGTGCTGAATTATCTCGGTTATTCCTGGGTGGACCAGGGCATTCATCTCGACGAAGCCTTCAAGATGCTGCGCCGAGCCGTCGAATTGCAGCCGGATGACGGCTATATCGTCGATTCGCTCGCCTGGGCCCATTACAAGCTCGGCCATTACGACGAGGCCGTGAAACTGCTCGAACGCGCCATCGACCTGAAGCCCGGCGACTCGACGATCAACGACCATCTCGGCGACGCCTATTGGCAGGTCGGACGGAAGCTTGACGCGAAATTCCAGTGGAACCACGCGCGCGACCTCAATCCCGATCCGGCCGACCTGCCCAAGATTCTCGACAAGATCAAGAACGGCCTGCCGGAAGGCCCGTCACAGGTCGAAGCCGACCATGGCCCGACCGCGGAGCCGCACCCAACGCCCGGAAACGGCGGCTGAACCCCAGGCTTGCGTCACTCGCCCTGGCGCAAGGCCGCCACCAGCGCGGTGTCGAAATACCGCGTCCATTCGACGACCTTGAAATCGACCCATTTCAGGCGGTCGACGCCTTCCAGCTCGATCATCGCCCCCGTCCCCCGATTCTTCAGCGTCATGCGCCAGGACATATAGGACATCCGGGGAAAATCGACGACAAGGTCCTCGATTTCGAAAGAGAGGATTTCGAAATCGATGTCGAAGGCGCGCCAGGCTTCACGGATCTCATCCTTGCCGACGCGGACGCCCGCCGCGGGGATCAGATCCCGAGAGCCGATGAGGCGATAGGTAGCGTTATCGGCGAAGAAGAACAGGCCCGGTTCATTGTCGCCCTTGGCGCGCCGGCCGTAGATATCGTGGGCGATCGCCAGATATTGTTCCCGCGTCAAACCTTCCAGAACAGCCTTCGTATCGTTCATTTTCCCGAATTCTTAATAGAAAACCGAAGGGATGAAATTCCATCGCGCATCAGGGCCGCGTGAAGCGCCGATACGCGAAGTCCAATCGAAGTCGTCCCGCCGCAGGCCGCGAAGCGCCGCGTCGCCCCCGTTCCGGCGGCGTACGACAACAAAGGCAGTCGAAATATTCGCATAAATTCGAACCTTTATAAATATTTTTTGAGTTGCGCAGCGTTCAACGATCGGCGCAGGTCGAACGCGTCGGTCGGCGCCGACTTTGATTGGCAAGTTGAAAGGCGCCCTTCCCTCGCCTAAACAGGCGGCGAAAAGAGGCCCTTCATGAACGTTCTTCTCATCGGCTCCGGCGGGCGCGAACATGCGCTGGCCGCCGCGCTCGTCAAAAGCCCGCAGATCGATCGCCTGTTTGTCGCCCCCGGCAATCCCGGAACCGCGAAAATCGCGGAAAATGTCGCGCTCGACGCTGCCGATTTCGACGCCGTCATCGCCTTCTGCCGGGTCCAGGGCATCGGCTTTGTGGTGATCGGCCCCGAACAGCCGCTGGTCGAGGGGCTGGTCGATGCGCTGGAGGCCGCCGGAATCAAGGCCTTCGGGCCGAGCAAGGCCGCCGCGCGGCTCGAAGGCTCCAAGGGCTTCACCAAGGACCTTTGCGCCAAATACAATATTCCCACCGGGGCCTATGAGCGCTTCACCGACCGCGCCAAGGCGCTCGCCTATGTGCGGGAGAAGGGCGCGCCGATCGTGGTCAAGGCCGACGGCCTCGCCGCCGGCAAGGGCGTCGTCGTCGCCATGACGCTGGACGAGGCCGAACGGGCCGTCGACTCCCTCTTTGCCGGGGCCTTCGGTTCGGCGGGCGCGGAAGCGGTCATCGAAGAATATCTCGACGGCGAGGAGGCCTCCTTCTTCGCGCTCTGCGACGGCGAAAGGGCGCTCGCCTTCGCCTCCGCGCAGGACCACAAAAGGGTCGACGAGGGCGACCGCGGGCCGAATACCGGCGGCATGGGCGCCTATTCGCCGGCGCCCGTGGTCACGCCCGAGGTTGGCGCGCGGGTCATGAAGGAAATCATCGAGCCGACGGTCGCGGCGATGATGGCCGAAGGCTGCCCCTTCAAAGGCGTGCTGTTCGCGGGCCTGATGATCGGCAAGGACGGCCCGAAACTCATCGAATTCAATACAAGGTTCGGCGATCCGGAATGCCAGGTGATGATGGCCCGGCTCGAGGACGATCTGCTCGGCCTCCTGCTCGCCTGCGCCGAAGGAAACTTGCCGGACGAAGTGCAGCTTTCACACAAGACCGCACTGACGGTCGTGCTGGCGGCGCAGGGCTATCCCGGAACGCCGAAGAAGGGCGGCCGGATCGACAACATCGAAGAGGCCGAAAAAATCCCCGGCGTGAGCGTGACCCATGCCGGAACGAAAATGGAGAACGGCCAACTCGTCGCCAATGGCGGGCGCGTCCTTAACGTCATCGCCCTCGCCGACAGCGTGGCCGAAGCCCAGGCGCTAGCCTATCGCGGCGTCGACGCCATCGATTTCCCGGACGGCTTCTGCCGTCGTGACATCGGCTGGCGCGCCATCGGGCGCTGAGGCGGGGGCGGACCATTGCCGGCGCCGACCTTCGACCGGCGCGGCCTGACCCTCACCGGTTTGTCAATGCGCTGCTGTCCAGACGCCCTGCTGCCGGCGATGCCGGAAACAAGGCCGCTTTCCGTGGAAACGGAGATCTATGCGGAAGTCGGCGCGGGTCAAGCCCGCAAGATCGTCCTGACGAACGGCTGAGCCTCAGTCGGCCCCGTTGCGCAGGGTATAGCCCGCGCCGCGCACCGTTTGCAGCAACTGCTTCTCGTGACCCTTGTCGATCTTGCCGCGCAAC
>JAJXYV010000061.1 GCA_021780435.1 Pseudomonadota bacterium | reverse complement strand
GACCTGCTGATCACCGATCTCGGCGTCTTCTCCATCGACAAGCACGGCGCCGGCGGCGCCAAACTGATCGAACTCGCCGATGGCGTGACCGTCGACGAAATCAGGGCCAAAACCGAAGCCGACTTCGCCGTCGCGCTCTGACCAAAATGACGCCGGCCGCGCGCGCGGCCGGTTTTTTCGCGCTACAAGCGGGACTCTGCCGCGCGACGAAGCGCCGCGTCGGCGCGGCGCTGGAGGCGACATGACTTTTCCGCTCTATGTTTTCGACGCCTATGGCACCTTGTTCGATGTCCATTCGGCGGTCGCGCGTCATCGTGACCTCGTCGGGCCTCAGGCTGAACGACTCTCTGAGCTTTGGCGCACGAAACAGCTCGAGTATAGCTGGACGCGCACGCTGATGGGCGCGTGGCGCGATTTCGAGGCGATCACCGAGGATGCGCTCGACTTCGCCGCCGCGCGCTGCGGCGGGATTCCCACGGAAACCCGGGCCGCGCTGCTCAATGCCTATGAAACGCTCGACGCCTATCCGGATGTGGCCCCGGCGCTGAAGGCCCTGCGCGAAAAAGGCGCGAAGACCGTCATCCTCTCCAATGGCGGCTCCGCCGCGCTCGCCCGCGCCGTCGCCTCGGCCGGCTTGCGGGATCTTCTCGACGATTCCCTCTCGGCCGCCAGCGTCGGCCGCTACAAGACCGCACGGCAAGTTTATGAATTAGTTGGCGCGCGCTATGGCGTGGCGCCGGACAAGGTCAGCTTCCAATCGTCCAATCGCTGGGATGTGGCGGGCGCGGTCGGCTTCGGCTTCCATGCGGTCTGGATCAATCGCACGGGCGCGCCGGACGAATATCCTGACCTCGCTCCAGACCGGAGCGTCGCCAGTCTGGCCGAGCTCTAAAGAAAAAAGGCCGCCGGAAGAACCAGCGGCCCAAGTCTAGGGAGGAAACGCCCAAGGAGGGCTGCAGCACAAGCATCGCTTGCGCTACGGTTTGTAAGTTATGTTGCGACGCACAAAATGTCAAGATTTTTTTTGCGCTGCATCATGAACATCGCGCATTTTTCTTAACCCATTGGCGACCAAATGATTTTTGGATCTCTGGCTCACAGCGCCGCCGACCGGGCCCATGACTCGCAAGGGGCTCTCATCCGGGTCTGTTCATCGCGGGCCTTATTCTGGCGCCGGCGATCCTGTCGGAAATCGGCTGAAGGCGTCCTATTCCTCGTTCATGACGCGATAGGGATCGGTGAGCCCGCCGCGACGGAGCATGATCGAATGTTCGGCGCCACGGGAATCGCGCCATTTGGCGCGACAACGATCCATGCCGCACAGCACTTCGGGATAGCGATGCATCGGCTTGCCGCCGGCAAGCTTCAGCCCATAGCCGGTGTTGGGCTTCCAGCCCGCCGCCAGCAATTGCGCCCGCTGTTCGGCATAATCCTCGCCGGGAACGATTCCCGCGGCCTGAGCGGCGCCGAAACGCGCGCCGGCAAGGATCAGGACGCCGAGAAATATTGACAGTTTCCGCCGTTTAGCCCGCATTTCGCGTCTCCTTGGCCACCTCATCGCAGATCGGCGCAGAAAGCCTGAATTTTCGCGCAGGCTTTGGCAAGAGCCACGTTGGAGGTCGCATAACTCACCCGGAAATTCGGCCCCATGCCGAAGGCCGAGCCTTGAACCACGGCGACGCCCTGCTCTTCCAGCAGTGCGGTGACGAAATCGACGTCGGTCTCGATCTTCCGGCCGCCGGCGGATGTCTTGCCCAGGGCCTCGGCGCAGGACGGGTAGACATAGAAGGCGCCTTCCGGGCGATGCGCCGTGAGATATTGCGCCTGGTTGAGCATGGAGACCACGAGATCGCGCCGGCCCTCGAAGATTTTCCGGCTTTCGGCGATGAAATCCTGCGGGCCGTCGAGCGCCTCGACCGCCGCCCATTGCGCGATGGAGCAGGCGCCGGATGTTTGCTGGCCCTGGATCATGTCCATGGCCTTGACCAGCTTTTCCGGCCCCGCCGCATAGCCGATGCGCCAGCCGGTCATGGCGTAGGCCTTGGAGACGCCGTTCATGGTCAAGGTGCGCTCGTAAAGGCCCGGCTCGACTTGGGCCGGCGAGGTATGGACGAAATCGCCGTAGACCAGATGCTCGTACATCTCGTCTGTCAGCACCCAGACATGAGGGTGGCGCAGCAGCACCTCGGTGAGGGCCTTCAGTTCGTCGCGCGCGTAAGCCGCGCCGGATGGATTCGACGGCGAATTGAGGATGACCCATTTGGTGCGCTGCGTGATCGCCTGTTCGAGCGCCTCGGGCTGGAGCTTGTAGGCGTCCTCCGGCCGCGTCGCGACAATCACGGCGTTGCCGCCGCACAATGCGACGATCTCCGGATAGGAGACCCAATAAGGCGCGGAAATGATGACCTCGTCGCCGGGGTTGAGGCTCGCCATGAGCGCGTTGAACAGGATCTGCTTGCCGCCCGTGCCGGCGATGCATTGCGACGGCTTGTAGTCGAGGCCGTTCTCGCGCTTGAACTTTTTCGCGATGGCCTCGCGTAGCGGCGCGATGCCGGCGACCGGGCCATATTTGGTCTCGCCGCGCCGGATGGCGTCGATCGCCGCCGCCTTGATATGGTCCGGCGTGTCGAAATCCGGCTCGCCGACGGAAAGGCTGATGATCTCGCGGCCCTGAGCCTTCAATTCGCGCGCCTTCTGCGTCATGGCGATGGTG
The DNA here is from genome assembly GCA_021780435.1 of Pseudomonadota bacterium. GTDB lineage: Bacteria > Pseudomonadota > Alphaproteobacteria > Rhizobiales > Beijerinckiaceae > Rhodoblastus. Next base: position 18,708 of record JAJXYV010000061.1, on the reverse strand, counting down.
GCGGACGGTTTGACCCGGGAAAGCGCGTCAGCGAGAAAACCCATCATTTGTCCTTGCGGTTGCGGTTCGGCGCGCGACCATAGTGCGGCGGGCAAGTCTTTGGCAACTTTCGCCCGGCATTCTGCGGCCATGAACAAGCCTGCTTCCTTCGGCCGGCGCGGCGTCGCCGCGCCACGTAAAACGCCGGCGCCCGAAACCACCGAACTTTCGCTGACGCCCGAACAGCGCGCCTATCTGTTCGGCGCCACGGCCGCGCCGCCGCGCGACGAACCCGAAGGCGCGATCGAGCCGCTGCACGCCCGCCATGCCGGCCTGATCGCGTCGCTTGCGGCCACCGCCCTGATCACCGGCTTGTCTTTCATCGGCAAACCGCAGGACGCCGCGACCCTGCCCCTCGGACTGGACGCCCAGGCCGGCGCCCTCCTCGGTCTGGCCGAGGGCTGGCTTGGTCCGCTCGGCCTCGCGTGGTCGATCTTCGCGACCGCCTCGAATGTCGCCTTCAATCTCTGGCTGACGCGGAAGGTCTGCGCCTGGCGAAACGCGACGACCCTGCCCGCCTTCGCTCTGGCCGGGGCCGTCGCCAGCGCCGCCATCGCCTTCTTCACCGCCATGCTCGGGCTCGGAGACAGCGAAATCGGCTATGCCATGGAGGCCTTGGCCGGCGGCGCGGCGGCGGCCCTTTATCGTCTGCTCGCCAGGAGTCTGGCCGTCCGATAGCTCTGGCCAAAGGCCGCGCGCCGGCCCATATTGCGGTCATGGCGAAAAAACCGACCTCCCGCGCCAAGGCGTCGAAGCCGGACGTGAAGCCGCTTGACGAGCATCTGGCGGCGCTGCTCAATCCGGCCCTGATCGGCAAGGGGCTGGAAGAAGCCGCCTCGCCCTATGTCGCCGAGCCATTGAGCGCCGAGGAAGCCGCGCGCTATGGCCTGGGCCTGGAGCCGGAGATCCAGCGCGAAAGGCCGAAGCGCCGCCCGCCGCCGAAGGAAAGTTTCCAGACAGGCTCGGGAGTCACCGCCGCCAGCCTCGAAGAGTTGCTGGAGAAGGGCGACCCGAACCTACGCGACAAGAAGCCCTGGGTTCCGCATCGCCCCGAAAGGCCGGAAAAATCGGAAGGCGGCGTAAGGTTCGAGCTCGTCTCGGAATACCAGCCGCAAGGCGACCAGCCGCGCGCCATCGACGAACTGACCGCCGGCCTGCAAGCCAACGAGCGGGATCAGGTGCTGCTCGGCGTCACCGGCTCCGGCAAGACCTTCACCATGGCCCAGGTGATCGCGCGGTCGCAGCGGCCGGCCCTGATCCTGGCGCCCAACAAGACGCTCGCCGCCCAGCTCTATGGCGAGTTCAAGAGCTTTTTCCCGCACAACGCGGTCGAATATTTCGTCTCCTATTACGATTATTACCAGCCCGAAGCCTATGTGCCGCGCACGGACACCTTTATCGAGAAGGAAAGCTCTATCAACGAGCAGATCGACCGGATGCGCCATTCCGCCACCCGCGCCCTGCTCGAACGCGACGACGTGGTGATCGTCGCCTCGGTCTCCTGCATCTACGGCATAGGTTCGGTCGAGACCTATACCGCCATGACCTTTTCCGTGAAGCTCGGCGAGAAGCTCGACCAGCGCCAGCTGCTGCAGGATCTCGTCGCCCTGCAATACAAGCGCACGCCGGATTTCTCGCGCGGGGCCTTCCGCGTGCGCGGCGACACGGTGGAAGTCTTTCCCGCGCATTACGAGGACCGCGCCTGGCGCATTGCCTTCTTCGGCGATGAGGTCGAGTCGCTGGCCGAATTCGACCCGCTCACCGGCAAGAAGACGCAGGATCTCGAACTCATCAAGCTCTACGCCAATTCGCATTATGTCACGCCGCGCCCCACCCTGTTGCAGGCGATCGACGGCATCAAGACGGAGCTGCGCCAGAGGCTGGACGAATTCCATGCCTCAGGGCGCTTCCTTGAAGCGCAGCGGCTGGAGCAGCGCGCCAATTTCGACCTTGAAATGCTGCAGGCGACCGGCTCCTGCGCCGGCATCGAGAATTATTCCCGCTATCTCACGGGCCGGCGCCCCGGCGAGCCGCCGCCGACCCTGTTCGAATATCTGCCGGACAACGCCATCGTCTTCACCGACGAAAGCCATGTCACCGTGCCCCAGATCGGCGGCATGTATCGCGGCGACTTCCGCCGCAAGGCGACGCTCGCCGAATATGGCTTCCGCCTGCCCTCCTGCATGGACAACAGGCCGCTGCGCTTCGAGGAATGGGACGCCATGCGGCCCCAGTCGGTCCATGTCTCGGCGACGCCCGGCGACTGGGAAATGGAGCAGACCGGCGGCGTCTTCGTCGAGCAGGTGATCCGCCCGACCGGGCTGGTCGATCCGCCGGTCGAAGTGCGCTCGGCGCGCACCCAGGTCGACGACCTTTTGGGCGAAGTCCGGGAGATGGCGGCCAAGGGCTATCGGACCCTTGTCACGGTTCTGACAAAGCGCATGGCGGAAGACCTCACCGAATATCTGCATGAGAACGGCGTGCGCGTGCGCTACATGCACTCCGACATCGATACGATCGAGCGCATCGAGATCATCCGCGACCTGCGGCTGGGCGCTTTCGACGCTCTGGTCGGCATCAACCTGCTGCGCGAAGGACTCGACATTCCCGAATGCGCCCTCGTCGCAATTCTCGACGCCGACAAGGAAGGTTTTTTGCGCAGCGAGCGATCGCTGGTTCAGACCATCGGCCGCGCCGCGCGCAATGTGGACGGCAAGGTGATCCTCTATGCCGACACGATCACCGGCTCGATGGACCGCGCCATGAGCGAAACCCGACGCCGGCGCGAAAAGCAGCTCGCATGGAACGCAGAACACAACATCACCCCGGCGACGATCAAGCGCGGCATCGCCGATATTCTCGGCTCGGTCTATGAGCAGGACCATGTCAGCGTGGACATCGGCCTCGCCGCGCCGGCCATCGGCCACAATTTCGAAGCGACGATCGCCGATCTCGAAAAGAAGATGCGCGCGGCGGCGGCCGATCTCGATTTCGAGACCGCGGCGCGGCTGCGTGACGAGATCAAGCGGCTGCAGGCCGTGGAGCTGACCGTTTCCGACGACCCGCTTGCCCGCCAGAGCGAGGTCGAGGCCGGCGGCGGCGGCTTCGACGGCGCGCGCAAATATGGCGCCTCCGCCAATCTGCCGCCCACCCGCATCCGCAAGCCGACCGACGAAGACATGGGGCCGCATAATTTCGGCGGCGGCGAGGCGCGCCCCAAAGCAGCCGGGGCGGCGAAACCGCCGTCCGGGGCTTGGCGACACAAGAGCAAGCGGCGATAATCGCGGGAAAAATACCGGGAGGTCGCCATGCTAGGCCTGATGCAGCGGCATGAACTGCTGATTTCGTCCATCATCCAGCATGCCGCGCGGCATCATGGCGAAGCCGAGGTCGTCTCGCGCCGCGACGACGGCCGGATCGTCCGCACGACCTATGCGGCGCTCGAACGCCGCGCACGGAAATTGATGAGCGTTTTGCGCGATCTCGGCGTGGTCTTCGGCGACCGCGTCGCCACTTTGGCGATGAACAGCGACCGCCATCTCGAGCTTTATTACGCCATCTCCGGCATGGGCGCGATCTGCCACACGATCAATCCGCGCCTCGCGCCCGCCGACATCGCCTTTATCGTGAGCCACGCCGAGGACGGCGTGCTCTTCGTGGACGCCTGTTTCGCGCCGCTGGTGGCGGCGATCGCGCCCGACCTCGCCTCCGTTCTTCGCGCCGTCGTGGTTTTGGCCGAGCCGGAAGACATGAAGCCGCTCGCGCTGCCGCCCGGCATGGCGCTTCACTGCTATGAAACCCTGCTCGCGGATGCGCGGGACGAGCCTGACTGGCCGGTGTTCGACGAGAACACCGCCTCCGGCCTCTGCTACACCTCGGGGACCACGGGAAAGCCGAAAGGCGTGCTCTATTCGCACCGCTCGTCGCTGCTCCACGCGATGGCCGTCATCATGCCGGACGTGGTCAACCTGCGCGCGACGACGCGGGTTCTCCCCGTGGTGCCGATGTTTCACGTCAACGCCTGGGGCCTGCCCTATGCCGCGCCGATGGTCGGCGCGGCGCTGATCATGCCGGGGCGCCATCTCGACCCTGTTTCCCTGCTCGGCCTGATGGATGGCGAGCGGGTCGATCTCTCGGTCGGCGTTCCCACGGTCTGGCTCGCGCTCGTCACGCACATGCGCCAGAGCGGCGCGCGGTTCGAAACGCTCAGGCGGGTCATGTCTGGAGGGGCGGCGCTGCCGCGCGTTTTGGTCGCCGCTTTCTCCGAGCTTGGCGTCGAGGCCGCCCAAGGCTGGGGCATGACCGAGACCAGCCCGGTCGTCACCTATAACGGCCCCAAGCCGGCGACCGCGACCGTCGACCACGAGGCGCGGCTCGATCATTCGGTCAAGCAGGGCCGCGTCCTGTTCGGCGCCGATGTCCGCGTTGTCGGCCCTGATGGCGGCGAAACGCCGCGCGACGGCAAGACCCAGGGCGACGTCTCCTGCCGCGGCCACTGGATCGCCCGGGGCTATTTCCGGCTGCCCGAAAGCGAAATCGCGGACGACGCCTGGTTTCCCACCGGCGACGTCGGCGTCATGGACGAGAACGGCTACCTGCTGCTCACCGACCGCGCCAAGGATCTGATCAAGTCGGGCGGCGAGTGGATCAGCTCGATCGAACTGGAGAATATCGCGGTCGACCATCCCGACGTGGCCGAGGCCGCGGCTATCGCATCCCCCGACGAGAAGTGGGGCGAAAGGCCGCTGCTCATCGTCGTGCCGCGCGCCGGCCACGAGCCGGACCCGGAGGACGTGCGGGCCTTCTTTTCCGGCAAGGTCGCCAATTTCGCCATCCCCGACCGCGTCATCGTCGCCGAGGAACTGCCCCATGGCGCGACCGGCAAGATCCTGAAAAGCGAGTTGCGCAAGGCCTACGCGCCGCGCGACTAACGCTGCTGTTCGGCGACGACCGGATAGGTCGCCTCCCAGCCGCCGCCGAGCGCCTTGAACAATTGCACGAGGTCGAGGCCGAGATTGGCCGTGCTTTCGGCGAGGCGCTGCTCGGCCAGCAATTGCGTGCGCTGGGCGTTGAGGACGTTGATATATTCCTCGACCCCCTGCTTGTAGCGGGAGCGGGCGATGTCCAGCGCCAGGCGGGCGTGTTCGACCTGGGCCTTGAGACGCGCGTTGCGCTCCTGCTCAAGCCGATGCGCGGTCAGCGCGTTGACCACGTCGTGCCAGGCCTGAAGCACGGTGCGGTGATAGGTCAGCGCCGCCTCCTGCTGCTGGCCCGTTCGCAATTCGACCGTGTTCTGCAGCCGTCCGGCGTTGAAAATCGGCAACTGGACGCTTGGGCCGAAATTATATTGCAGCGAACTCGCCCACCACATCTTGGGCAAAGTGAGCGAATCGAAGCCCGACACGCCATTGAGCTGCACGCTCGGATAGAAGGCGGCGACGGCGACGCCGATATTGGCGGTCGCCTCGTGCAATTGGGCTTCCGCCGCGCGAATGTCTGGCCGGCGGCGGGCCAGATCGGACGGCACGCCGACCGGAACGGCGGGTGGCGTGAGGGGCAGGGTCCGGGGCGAGCCGAGTTTTCCGCGCAGGGCGCCGGGCGGTTCGTCAAGCAGGAAGGCGAGCGCATTGATCAGCTCCGATTCCTTCTGCTCCAACGCTGGCAGTTCGGCCTTGACCGATTCGATCTGCCCCAGTGCGTTTTCGGTGTCGAGGCCGCTTTGCAGGCCGGAACGCTGGCGCTCCTGCGCCACCTGCAGAACGTCCTCGCTGATCTTCAGATTGTCGCGGGCGATGCCGAGCTGGACCTGCGCGCCACGCAGGGAAATGTAATCGCGCGCGACCTCGGCGTAAGCCGAAACCAGCGCCCCGCGCCGCTGCTCGGCGCTCGCCTGGACATTGGCGTCGGCGGATTCGACCTGGCGGCGGACATGGCCCCAGAGGTCCAGCTCCCACGAGGCGTCGAAGCCGGTGTAATATTCGGTGATGGGCGCGATCGAAAAACTCTGGCCGGCGGGAACGAGGGGCGCCATCAGGCTGAGCAGGCCGTTCTGGCTGTAAAGCTCGCGATTGACCTTGGCGTCGCCGTTGATCGCCGGCAATTGCTGCGAGGCCGCGACATTGCGCTGGAACCGGCTTTCCGCCAGCCGGATCGTCGCGGCGCGCACGTCGAGATTGGCCGAGGCGACCTGGTTTTCGAGGCTCGTCAGGGTCGGATCGCGGAAGATCGCCCACCAGTTGGGATCGGGCGGCGCGCTGTAGCGGCCGCTGGCGTCGGGCGCGGCAAAGGACCGCGACGGCAGGCCCGTGTCGGGCGCCGTGAAATCCGGCCCGACCGAACAGGCGCCGAGCAGCGAAAGCCCGGCCAGAGCCGCCGCCGCGCGCGTCCTGCGCGCCATGTCGCGCGCCTTGCTCAATGCGCCGCTCCCGCCCCGCCGCCGTCCGATTTGCGCGCGGTCATCAGGAAGGCGAAGGGCGCGACCAGAAAGGCGACGACGGCGCAGGCGACGAAGGTGTCGGAATAGGACATGATCGCGGCCTGGGTCTGGATCATGCGATAGATCCGGCCGAGCGCCATTTGCTGCGCGACCGCAGCCGAATGGCCCATGGCGACCAGAGAATTCGAGTACTGCATGACCAGATCGTCGAAGGGCTGGCGGAGCGGCGTTCCCATTTCCGCCAGATAGGTCTGGTGGATCTGTGAGCGCTGAACCACGAAGGATGTCGAAAGCGCAATGCCGATCGAGCCCGCGACATTGCGGAACATCGAGAACAGGGCGACGCCGTCTGGGTTGAGATCGCGCGGCAGGGTCATATAGGCGACGGTGCTGATCGGCACGAAAAGAAAGGCCAGCGCGGTGGTCTGGAACAGGCGCATCCCGACGAGGGCGCCGAAGTTGATATTGGCCGCCAGATGGCTCGAATAGAGCATCGAAAAGCCCATGATGGTGAAGCCCAGGGCGATCAGATTGCGCGCCGGCGTGATCTTCAGCAGCCGCCCGACAATCGGGATGAGCATGATCACCATCAGGCCGCCAGGGGAGAGGATCATCCCCGACCACGTCGCGGTATAGCCCAGATATTGCTGGGCGAGCTGAGGGATCATCACCGCGCTGGCGTAAAGGATGCCGCCCGTCGCCGCGATCATGAAACAGCCGGTGGAAAAATTGCGGTCCTTGAACACGTCGAGATGGACGATGGGCTTCCGGGCGACCAGCAGCCAGAAGATCGCGCCGAGGATGCCGAGAAAGGCCATCACCGCCATGAGCTTGATGAAGGGCGAGCTGAACCAGTCCTCGTCCTGGCCGCGGTCCATCATGACCTCCAGCGAGCCGAGGCCGATGGCGATGAGCGAAAGGCCAATGAAATCCATGCCGCGGCTCTTGCGCTCCTTGACCCAGGGCGGATCCTCGACCAGCGCCATGACCAGGAAGACCGCGATGACGCCCACGGGCACGTTGAGGTAAAAAATCCAGCGCCAGGAGGACTGGTCGGTGATGAAGCCGCCCAGCGTCGGCCCCAGCACCGGCGCGACGATGGTGGCCATGGCCGCGACTCCGAAGGCCGCGCCGCGCTGCGCCGGCGGAAAGGTGTCGAGGATGATCGACTGCTGGTTGGGCTGCATGCCGCCGCCGAAAAAGCCCTGGGCGAGGCGGAAGGCGATGAGCTGGCCGAGGCTCGTCGCCGCGCCGCACATGAAGGAAAAGAAGGTGAACATGGCGATGCAGATGATGAAATAGCGCTTGCGGCCAAGCAGGTCGCCGAGCCAGCCGGAAATCGTCAGCACAATGCCATTGGCGACGAGATAGGAGGTCAGGGCCCAGGTCGCCTCTTCCGCGCTCGCCGAAAGGCTTCCGGCGATATGAGGCAGCGCGACGTTCACGATCGTCGTGTCGAGCACCTCCATGAAAGTCGCGATCGTCACCGCCACCGCAATCAGCCAGGGATTGGCCTGCGGCTTCCAGTCCGCGTGGGGATCGACCGCGGCGTCGCTCATTTCAGCGAAACCGTGGGCACGACCGAGAGGCCGAGCGGCAACGGCAGGTTCGGATCGAGGCCGCTGTCGATGACGATCTTCACCGGCACGCGCTGCACGACCTTCACGAAATTGCCCGTCGCGTTCTCGGGCGGAAAGGCGGTGAATTTCGAACCGGATCCTTGCTGGATGCTATCGACATGGCCTTCGATGCGCAGGCCGGGAAAGGCGTCGACCTCGATTGTCGCCTTCTGGCCGGGACGCATGCGCGTGAGCTGGCCTTCCTTGAAATTGGCGGTCACCCAGCGCTCGGGACCAACGAGCGCGAAAAGTTGCTGACCCGGCGCGACATTGTTGCCCATTTCGACATTGCGCTTGGTGATCCAGCCGTCCTGCGGCGCCTTGATCTCGGTCCACGACAGATTGAGATCGGCCTGATCGAGCCGAGCCTGCGCCTGTTCGACCTGACCCCGCAACTGGCCGATCAGGCTTTCGACCTCGCCGACGCGCTGCGGCACGGGCGAGGCCTGAAGCACCTGGGCGTCGGCGAGCGCGACCTGCGCCTTGGCCTGCTCGAGCGCCGCCCGGGCGGCGTCCACATCCTGCGCCGAGGTCGCGATCTTGCTCAAGGAGCGCTGGCGGTCAAAGTCGGCCTGCGCCTTGTTGAGCGTCGCCTGAGCCGAGGCGAGCTGAGCCTGCGCCTGCGCGAGAAGCGCGGGAAAATTCTTTTGCGCGACCTCGAAGGCGTATTTCTGGGCGGCGAGCTGGCCCTTGGCCGTCGCCAGCGCGCCCTCGGCGAGATCGCGCTCGAACTGATATTGGCGGGGGTCGATTTTCAGCAGGACCTGGCCCTGGCGGACGTATTGATTGTCCGAAATGTCGAGCGTTACGACATCTCCGGAGACGCGCGGCGAGATCACGATCGCGCGGCCGTCGATGAAGGCGTCGTCGGTGCTTTCGATGTTGCGGCCCGAGTACCAGTAATAAAAGCCGCCCAGCGCCATGACCAGAAGCAGCGCCAGCCCCACCGGCTTGATGCGGGCGGCGCGGCGCCTGCGCGCTGCTTCCTGCGGATTGATCGTCCCCGGAGCCTCATCCGTCTGCACAAACTCGGTCAAGCAACAATCTCCGCTCCGCTTGCGGTTTCCGAATAAACCAAAAACACGCGCTTGTCTTGGGGCGCGGGCGGCGGGAAACGCACAAGAAAGCCTTGCGGGAGCGCAACGCCTGGCGACGCGAAAACCGAAGCCGCCTTTCGCCAGCTTCGCGAGTGTTCACGCATTGACCTCGAAACCGAGGTTCAGGCCTTTGCGGACGAGGGCGACTGCGCCGGATCCGAATAGGCCAAAAGCGGATCCGCGGACGTCGTTCCGCTCGCCGTCACCAAGGGCGGAAGGTCCAGGACCGCCCGCAGCCTTTCGAGCGTCTTGACCGTGTTCGGCTCCATTTCATCGACCGAGCCGGCGATATATTCGACCAATTCGATGGCGCCGCGGCGCTCATCAGGGCTGGGCAGGAGGTTCGGCAAGGTTTCAATCGCGCGTTCGCGCGCGAATTCGACGAGGATCGTCTGCTCGCGGATGATCTTCGCGCGGTTTTCGGCGCCGAGCGAGACGAAGGGCTCGTCCTGGCTGAGCACTTTCGCCGACCGCTCCAGGCGGTCGCGACGCACGGCGCCGCGCGATTCCGCCATGAGGATCAGCATGCGGATCACCGCGACATCGAAGCCGCCGCGATCGACCGCGAGTAGAATTTCCTCGACTTCCGGCAGATGCGCCAGTTCGCCCGCATCGATCTGCTTGCGCTGATAGGCGTTGGGCGCGCCGAGCCGCGCCATCCACGGCGTCCCGTAAAGCCCGAAAAAAGTCATCTCATAGGCGGCGTCGCGCAGGTCCCGCCAGAAGTCGAACATCTGGACGATCCCCTCCCCCCAGACCTTCTCGAGGCCAAGGAAGGGATTGTCGGCCTGCGCCGGCTGCCGGCTCCCGGCGACGTTTTCCGCCGCCCCGGCGACGAGTTTCATGGCCGGATTTTCGTCGGAAAACATCCGTCGCTGCAGCCGCGACGGATGCGTCTTGCGCAGGAAATCCGCCGTGCGATGGCTGACGCTCGCCTGAACCACAGGCCGGACGGTCATATCATAAAGTTCGCTCCCCAGTTCCGACAGGCGGGAGACGGCGCCGAAAGCCTTTTCGTCGTCGCGACTGTCGTCGAACGCCGCCAGATCGCTCATCTTGCGCTCGTGGAAGCTGACGAGGAAACGCTCGTGGACGCCTTCGCCGCTCGCTTCGTCGATGGTCATTTCGTAAAGGCCCGGCGCCAGCGCCTCGATCGTCTTCATGGTCGAGGTGACCTCGGAATGCTCCTTCTTCGCGATCGAGGACGAGACGAAGATGCCGAGATGGCCGACCTTGTCGTGGATCATGTAGATGATGCGCTGGCCTCGGATGCGGATTTCATGCTCGTCGACATAAGTATCGACGATCCAGTTCAAGGCCTGCTGCGGCGGGGTGATATTGTCGCCCCGCGACGCGAAAACGATGATCGGCGAGCGGATGGCCTTCAGGTCGAGCCGACGGCCGCGTTCGATGCGCGCCTCGCCGCGCGCCAGCCTGTTGCCGATGAAGATCTGCTCGACGATCCAATGGATTTCGGCCTCATTCATGAAATGGAAGCCGCCCCACCAGCGTTCGAAATCGAGGAAGGCCGGGCGAACCTTTTCCGGTTGCGCGTAAAGGTCGAAATATTTGCCGAAAAAGTTCCGGCCGGGGTTCAGAGCCTCGAAATTCGAGACAAGATGGGCGCCGTCGAAGACGCCCGCGCCGAGATCGGACAGAAAGAGGGCCGGGAGGACGCCGCCGAGCAGGCCGCCATTGTAGCGCATCGGATTCTCGCCCTTGCGCCCCGACCACGTCGCCACCGGCGCCCCATTGACGACGAGCGGACCGGTGATTTCCGGATTGACGGCGGCCAGAACCAGCGCCGCCCAGCCGCCCTGGCAATTGCCGACGATGATCGGCTTGGGCGCCGATGGATGACGGCGGCGGATTTCAGCGACGAAACTGGCCTCGGCGCGCATCACGCCGGCGAGGGTCTGATCTGGCTCCGGCATCGGGTGGAATACGGTGAAATAGACCGGGTGACCGTCGTGCAAGGCGACGCCGACCTGACTGTCGGGCTTGAAGCCGCCGATGCCCGCGCCATGGCCAGCGCGCGGATCGATGATCAGATAGGGACGCTTCCAGTCGAAGGTTTCGACGCCGGCGGGCGGCTTGATCTTCAACAGGTAGTAATTCACCGGCGGATTGAGATCCCTGCCGTCGAGCGCGATCTCGTAATCATAGATCAGCACCGGCGGCGTGCCGGCGCGTTCGTGGATGATGTCATTGTTGCCGCGCGCGCGCAGAATATCGAGCGTCAGGATGAAGCGCTGCGCGGCGTCACGCGCGTAATCGCTGGCTTCCTTGCCGAATTCGCCATGAATGGCCGCGTCCTGCAGGCGTCCGAGCAGCGGACTGAGCTCATCCCACGCCTTGCGCAGGCGCGCGCCATGGCTGCTCGCGATCTTCCGCATATGGATGCTGGCGATCTCGCCAAGCTCCTGCGCCAGAGTCGCCTGGATCGAGCCGTCCTCAGCCTCACGGCGGAGGAAATTCTCGGGGCTGTAAAGCGGAAGCATGCGTCCTCCTTCAGGAAATGGCGGGAACGAGCGGCTGTTTCAGGCCGAGCAGTTCGGCGGTGTGGGCGGCGATCATGCGCTCCTCGTCGGTCTTGAGGATCAGCGCCACGGTGGGCGAGCCCTTTTCGGAAATGACGCGCTCGTTGCGGGCGTTGGCGTCCCAATCGATCTGGATGCCGAACCATTCCATCTTTTCGAGAATGGCCTTGCGCACATTGACCGCATTTTCGCCGATACCGCCGGTCATGACGATGCAATCGAGCCCGCCGAGCACGGCGGACAGGCCGCCGATCTCGCGGCGCACGCGGGAGACGAAATAAGCGATCGCGTCCTTGGCGGATTGCTCGCCCGACGCCTCGAGATCGCGCATATCGTTGGAAAGGCCCGACATGCCTTTCAGGCCCGAATTCCTGTAGAGCAGATCGGTGATCTGGTCGGCGGTCATCTTCTTCTCGGCCATGAGATAGAGGACGACGCCGGGGTCGAGCTGGCCGCAGCGCGTGCCCATGGGCAGGCCGTCGAGCGCGGTGAAGCCCATGGTCGACGCGACCGACTTGCCGGCCTCGATCGCGCAGAGCGAAGCGCCATTGCCGAGATGGGCGACGATGACCTTGCCGCGCGCCAGAACCGGCTCCTCGTAGCGCAGGATGCGATGGATGAATTCATAGGACAGACCGTGGAAGCCGTAACGGCGCACGCCCTCGTCGTAATATTTGCGCGGCAGCGCGTAAGTGTCCGCGATGAAGGGATGCCGGCGATGGAAAGCCGTGTCGAAACAGGCGACCTGGGCGGCTTTCGGGAAGGTCTCGACGGCCGCCGCCACGCCGGCGAGATTGTATGGCTGATGCAGGGGCGCGAGAGGCTCGAGGGCCTTGAGCGCCGCGAAATTTTCCGCCGTCACCAGAATGGGCTGGGAAAAATTCGGGCCGCCATGGACGACCCGATGGCCGACGCCGACGACATTCGATCCGGACAGCGCCCCGTCCATCCAGTCGAGCACTGCGGAGAGCGCCATCCGATGGTCGATCCTGGCGTGGGTCTGATCGAGTTCGAATTCGGTCTTTTCGCCGCCGGTCTTTTTCGCCGAAAAGGTCGCCCGGCCTCCAATCCCGTCGATCTGGCCGAGGGCGAGCGGCGTCAGCTTGCCCTCGGCGATCTGCTGCGCCGAGAATTTCACCGACGACGAGCCGGCGTTGATGGTCAGGATGATATCCGCCATGTGACCCCTGTTTCGATGATGTTCCGCGCGGGCTGCGATTATTCGGCGGCGAGCGCCTTGTCCGCCGCGGCGCCCGTGAAGGCCCGGCCGTTCTTGCGCCAGTAGGCGTAGAGCTGGGCCAAGGCGCAAGAGACGAGCCGGGCCTTTTCATTGTCGGCGCGGCTCGTGAGCATGACCGGGGCGGCGGCGCCGACGACGAGGCCGGCGGCCTCGGCATGGGAGACGAAGGTCAGCTCCTTCGCCAGCATGTTGCCCGATTCGAGATTGGGCGCGATCAGGACATTGGCGCGGCCGGCGACCAGCGAGGCGATGCCCTTGGTGCGCGCCGCATCCATGTCGATGGCGTTGTCCATCGCCAGCGGTCCATCGACGAAGCCGCCGCGAATCTGGCCGCGCTCGGCCATTTTCGAGAGCACGGCCGCATCGAGCGTCGAGGCGATCGCCGGATTGATGATCTCGACCGCCGAAAGCACGCCGACCTTGGGCTCGACGCCGCAGGCCAGCGCGAGATCGATGGCGTTCTGGACGATGTCCACCTTGGTCAGCAGGTCGGGCGCGATGTTGATCGCGGCGTCCGAAACGAACAGCAGGTCGTCGAGGGTGAGGGTGTCGAGCACGAAGACGTGGCTGATGCGGCGTCCCGCGCGGAGCCCGCTTTCCTTGGCCACCACCGCCGCGAGCAGGTCGTCGGAATGGAGGTCGCCCTTCATCACGGCGCCCGCCTCGCCCGCGCGAACCATGGCGACGGCCTTGGCGGCCGCGGCGCGGTGGTTCTTCTCGTCGATGACCGTGAACGGCGCGATGTCGGCGCCGAGCTCCTTGGCGGCGGCGGCGATGCGTTGGGGATCGCCGATGAAGATCGGCTCGATCAGGCCCTTTTCCCAGGCCAGCAGCGGCCCGCCGAGCGAATTCTGGTTTTCCGGGCAGACCACCACGGTCTTGAGGCGCGGCAATTGCGCGGCGAGCGCGATGAGGTGCGGGAACTGCTCCTTCTCCTCCAGGATGAGAGGCGGCAGTTCGCGCTCCGGCGTCTCGATCGTTTGCGTCGGCGCATTCACCACCGCCTCGCCCTTGCTGACGGTTTCGCCCTTGTCATTGACGATGAGCGTGTCGAAAACGACGACCGGCTCGGCGCGTTTCTCGCGGCAGGTCACGGTCACTTTCAGCCGGTCGCCGACATGGACGCGGGCCAGGAATTGCAGATCCTGTTCGAGGTAAAGCGTTCCCGGACCGGGAAGAATATTGCCGAGCACCGCCGAAACCAGCGACCCGACCCACATCGACGGCGCGATCGGCGCCGGCGCCGGCCTTGCGCCCTCCTCGCCTGGCAGCATCAGCGGATTGGTGTTGCCCGAGACATGGGCGAAGAGCAGGAGATCGCGGTCGGAACAGACCCGCTCGATCGAGGCCGAATCGCCGACCTGAAGCTGCGCCCAGGTCTTGTTGGTGATGGTTTTCGCCGTCTTCATGGCCGCCTCTCGTCGCGGAGATCGCCCGAAACCTTATCGCGCGCGCCCCGCCGAATCCACTTATTGCGCCGCAATATGACGTCAACAAGATGGCGAGGGGAGGAACGAATCTAGCGCCTCAAATCACCACGGTCAGTTCCTTGGCCGCCCGCGTGACCCCGGTGTAAAGCCAGCGCTCGCGGTTCTCGCGGAAGGCCCAACTCTCATCGAACAGCACGACCTTGTCCCATTGCGAGCCCTGCGCCTTGTGGACGGTCAGCGCATAGCCATAGTCGAATTCGTCCGATTCCCGGCGTTGGGCGAAGGAAACAGCCTCTTCGTCGCCATTCAGCAGCGCCGGGATCACCCCGACCCGGATCGGCTTAACGCCCGGCGCCTCCTCCGGCGTCAGGCTCATGCGATAGCGCGCGCGGCGCACGCCGGACGCCCGCGCGACCCGGAAGATCGCGCCATTGAGCAGGCCCTTGGTCTTGTCGTTGCGCAGGCAGACGAGTTTTTCGCCGACTTCCGGCAAGGCCTCCCTGAAGCCGAAGATCTCGCGCAGCCTTTTGTTGTAGGCGCGGCGCGTCTTGTTGAGCCCGACCAGCACCTGATCCGCCGTCTTGACCAGATCGGCGTCGATGGCGGAGCGCGGCACGACCCGCATCGCGCCATGGTCGCCGGGCGCCAGCCTTTCCCCGGCCCGGATCCGCATGGAAAGCCGCACGATCGGATTATCCGCCGCCTGGCGATGGACTTCGGTCAGCATCACGTCGGGCGCAGCCTCGGTGAAAAAGCCGCCGCCCTTGACGGGCGGCAATTGCGCCGGATCGCCGAGGACCAGCACCTTCTTGCCGAAGGACAGCAGGTCGCGGCCGAGTTCCTCATCCACCATCGAACATTCATCGACGACGATCAGGCTCGCCCGCGCCGCGGGACTGTCTTCGTTGAGGACGAAGCTCGGCTCCTCGCTGTCGAGGTCCTTGGGCCGGTAGATCAGCGAATGGATGGTGCGCGCCTCGCCGCAGCCTTTTTCGCGCAAAACCAGCGCCGCCTTGCCGGTGAAGGCCGCGAAATGAACCTCGCCATCGACATTTTCGGCGACATGGCGCGCCAGAGTGGTCTTGCCGGTTCCTGCGTAACCGAACATCCGGAAGATCTGGGGGCCGCCCGCCTCCCTGATCCAGTCCGCGACGGCGGCCAAAGCTTTATCCTGCTGCGCGGACCAGTCCATTTTCCCGCCCAATGCCCCGGGCCAGCGCCGCCCGTGATTCGCCAGCGACGTCGTCCGGCGTCGCCGCCGCAAGAACCTTTATAGAACAAAAGCGAAAAAGGCGAGAGCGACGGGACAGGTTCTGAAAAGGCCGCGCAACTTCCTCCGCCTTTGGCGGTTATTCCACGGCACGCGACGAAGGGAGATCGCCATGACCGCCTACAAGATCAAAGTTCTGGAAAACGCCGTCGCCCATAATACCGGCGGGCGCAACGGCCATTCGCAGACCGAGGACGGTTCGGTCAGCGTCGATCTCTCGGTGCGCAAGGGCATGGGCGGCCCCGGCCTGCCCGGCACGACCACGCCCGAACATCTTTTCGCCGCCGGTTACGCCGCCTGTTTCGGCGGCGCGGTCGAATTCGTCGCTTCCCAGCACAAGGTGAAGATCCCGGACGCGAAAGTGACCTGCAAGGTCTCCGTCGGGCCGCGCGACGGCGGCGGCTTCGGCATAGGCGTCGACATGAAGGTCACGGCCAAGAGCCTTCCGACCGCCGAATTGCGCAAGATCGTCGAGGAAGCCCACGAAATGGTCTGCCCCTACAGCCACGCGACGCGCGGCAATATCCCCTTCCATCTGGAGGTCGAGGGCGGCTAGTCCAGCTCCGCCGCCAGCCGCGCGCGAGCGCGCAGCTTTTCCGTCTCGCTCTTGAGCTGGCCGCAGGCGGCGAGGATGTCGCGGCCGCGCGGCGTGCGCACCGGACTGGCATAGCCGGCGTTGAAGACGATGTCGGAGAATTTTTCTATTCGATCCCAATCCGAGCACTCATAGGGCGCGCCGGGCCAGGGATTGAAGGGAATGAGATTGATCTTGGCCGGAATGCCCTTGAGCAGACGCACCAGTTCGCGCGCCTCGGCCGGAGAATCGTTCACGCCCTTCAGCATCACATATTCGAAGGTGATGCGCCGGGCGTTGGAGGCGCCGGGGTAGTCGCGGCAGGCCTGCAACAGTTCCTTGATCGGATATTTCCTGTTGAGCGGCACGAGCTTGTCGCGCAGGTCGTCGCGCACGGCATGGAGCGAGATCGCCAGAGCCGCGCCGGCCTCCGCGCCGAGCCTTTCGATCTCCGGCACCACGCCGGAGGTCGAAACGGTGATGCGTCGCTTCGACAGGGACAGCCCGTCG
Organism: Pseudomonadota bacterium; assembly: GCA_021780435.1. Taxonomy (GTDB): domain Bacteria; phylum Pseudomonadota; class Alphaproteobacteria; order Rhizobiales; family Beijerinckiaceae; genus Rhodoblastus. Next base: position 1,953 of record JAJXYV010000061.1, on the reverse strand, counting down.
CCATCCGAAAGAACATCGACCGCGTCGCGGACATTCTCGAAATTATAGAGCGGCTCGCCCATACCCATGAAGACGATGTTCGAGACGGCGCGCACGCCTTCGCCCGAGGGGATCAGGCCATTGTCCGGCGGAGTCAGGCCGGGGAAATCGCCCAGCCTTTCACGCGCGACCACAAGCTGGGCCACGATCTCCTGCGCGGTCAGGTTGCGGACGAGCCTTTGCGTCCCGGTATGGCAGAAGGTGCAATTGAGTGTGCAGCCGACCTGACTCGACACGCACAAAGTGCCGCGATCCGCCTCCGGGATATAGACGCATTCGACTTCCGCGCCCTTGTCGAGCCGATCGACCGGCGGCATGCGGATCAGCCATTTGCGGGTGCCGTCGGCGGAGACCTGCTCCTCGACGACCTCAGGCCGCGCCAGCGAAAAATGCTCTGCGAGCCTCTGGCGCATGGCCTTGGAGACATTGAGCATGACGTCGAAATTTTGCGCGCCCTGAAAATAGATCCAGTGCCAGAGCTGCGACACGCGCATGCGGATCTCACGATCCGGCGTCCCGATCTCGCGCAAGGCGTCGGCCAGTCCGGCGCGCGTCAACCCGGCGAGCGAGGGCTTCGTCGCGGGGAAAACGGCAATCTGTTCAGGCGCGGCCTGTTCCGCCAGACTCATGGCGTCCTTGACTTTTCGGGAGACGTGAAGGCGCTGAATAGCACAAACGCCGCGCCGGGGAAACCGTTGAAATTCAGGCGCAACGCCTCGGTTCGCCTTGCGGCCTCGGGTCGGGGAAGCAGACGTGACATTGCGCCGGTGTCGATAGAGAAGCCGCCGACGCGGAAGCGCGATCGGCCGACGCCTTTGGTCTTTCAATTCGTTTTCGGGACGCCTACAATTTGCAAATCGGGAACCGATTTTTCGGGGGAGCGCCCAAATGCAGAATTGGCGTCGATTTTGGGTAGCTGTTATCGCTCTGACCGTTGCGATGGGCGCGAATTTTTCATCGGCGGCCTATGCCGACAGTGGTTTTGTCCGCTTGTCGGTCGTCAAGGGAGGCTGGTTCATTGGCGCGAACGGCGGGTCGGGCACGCTGACATTTCATGGACGGCGCTATCCTTTGTCGATCGGCGGCGTGGACGCGGGCCTCGTGTTCGGCTTGTCGGAAACGGAATTCTATGGCCGCGTCAGCCACATTCGCAGGCCATCGGATGTCGCAGGCGTTTATGGCGCCGGCGGCGTTGGCGCGGCGCTGGTCCTTGGCGCGCGCGTGATCGCGTTGACCAACGAGAAGGGCGCCCTTTTGGAACTGCAAGGGCGCCAAGTCGGCTTGATCGCCAATGCCGACCTCAGTGGGCTCGTCATTTCGCTGCGTTAAAGGTTGCGCTCTGTTCCGCACAGCGCGGCGAGCTTGCGCGCCGTCGGGGGGCGATTCCGTCGCCCCGCCAGCACCCCCCGCCAAAATTCGGCGGGCGCCGGTCTTTACGAAATCGATTGTGAAGGCGGTTTCTGACCTTCCTGCCGCGCCGCAGACGGTCCGAAAAGTGTCGAATTCCGAATTTTGGCCCGAGCCCGCGTCCGCTCAACTGGCGGACGATGGCTTCCTCGTCCGCCGCCGCGGCGGACCCGCCTTGCGCGTTGGCTCGGGCGGGGTGACGGCGCCGCTCGCCAGGGCGGCGCGATATTTGTCGAGCATGGCGGCAAAGTCCTTCAGCAAGGCCGTCTCGATCTCCGGCCTGTTTTCCAGCCGCGACAGGCTGAGGGCCGCAGCCTCGATGGTCGAGAGCGCCTCGCGGCGCGGCTCGCGGCGCAGATTGCCGTAAAGCGAAGGCTTTTTCGGGTTGAGCGCCAGTCTCTTCGCCTTGAGCACCCAGGGATTGCGCCACCACAGGGTCTTGGCCTGGGCCCAGGAGCCATCGAAAATCACGATTCCCTTGAGGCCGTTGAGCGCCTTGTCCTGCTC
>JAJXYV010000244.1 GCA_021780435.1 Pseudomonadota bacterium | reverse complement strand
CGCGTCGTGGACGAAGGCGCGCTGATCGACGCCTGGGACCGCTTCCGCCGCGGCGAACGGTCGGCCTTCAACCGTCGGCTCTATACTTCGCAGGGCCAGAAGACCTTCGACGACGTTCGTCGCCGCTATTCCGAGGACACGGACTTCCGCCTGACGGTGGACCGTTATCTGCAGGAGTTCGAACGCCTGCTCGGCGACGTGAGTCGGCAGGATCGCGACGGCCACCTGACGCGGTCTTATCTGGCTTCTGAAACCGGCAAGGTCTACAGCCTGCTCGCGCATGCCTCGGGCCGTCTGGGCTGAGGCGAAGACGCCACGAAAAACCGCCCGGAGCGATCCGGGCGTTTTTTTTGCGCGGCTCAGTGGCCGAGCGACGCGGCCCAGGGAATCATGCGGGAAAGGACGTCGCCGAGCGCGCGATCGAGCGCCTGCGCCGTCGCTGGGCCAGTCACTTCCTCGACCGGCCAGGAAGCCTGGAAGATTTTCGCGGCGACGATCCGGCCGCTGCTCTGGGCGGCGAGGCGCGCCGTCAGCTCCACTTCGGCCGCCCGGGTCGCGGCATCGATTTCGAAACGCCGCACCTCGACCCGCAGATCATAGTCGGCCGACGTTCCATTGACCGTCACCTGACGGGCGAGCCCGGCGTTTTCAAAAGTCTGGACAATACGGCCCTGCAGCAAACCCGGCAGGCGATCCGCCCAGCGCGCGCCGCCAACGCGGCTCAAGGCGCCGTCCGCCGAGCGCACGACAATCAGATCGCTGTCGAAGGGGTCGAAGACAATGGGCGTCGCAACCATGAAAGTCGCTTTGGTCGGCCGCGCGCGCGCGGGCGTCGCGCTCAGGGAAAATCGCTCAGGCGAAGCGAGTTCGGCGCAGCCGGCAAGGCCGAGCGTGAGGACGGCGGCGGCGAGAAGGGCCGACGCCCTTGGCCGCGTCGTCGCGCGCGACCGCGCGTTGTCTCGTCCAATGCTTCCCAAGCCCGCCGTTTCCTCTTCAAGCGCCCGCCGCCGCGAGCTGGACTGCGCCCCGATCAATGCCCGCTATATTCGGGCAGGGCCGGTTTGGGACCGAAAATGATGCTCTGCGGATCCCGCTGGATCTGCTTGACCGCGCTGTCGACGTTCTGAAGCGTGCGCCGGCCGTCGATGGCGAGGCCCTCATATTGCCTCAGGCCCGTATTGGCGAATTTGTTGAGGCTCTCGGCCAGCTTCTTGATGGAGCGCGCCGCCTCCGAAATGTCGGTGATCATGTTCTTGCCGGAGCCGTCGCCGAGCAGATTATTGACCTTGGCCATCGCTTCGTCGGCGTTGCGCATGATGTTCTTGACCTTGCCCGGCTCGATGCTCGCGAGCACCTGCTGGAAATTGCCCTCCTTGTCGGCGAGCGTCCCGGTCAGTTTCTGGATATTGGTCACGGAGGACTCGATCCCCGGGCTGGTGTCCTTCAACAAGGCGTTGGCTCCGGTCAGGGCCGAGTCAACCTGGTCGAGCACCTTGTCGGCCTTGGCCGCAAGCTTCTGCGCCTTCTGCAACAGGGATTGAAGCTCCGAGCCATTGGCGCTGAGCACGCCGCCCGGCGGCAGGAGGGGAGCCCCGGCGCTGCCGCCCTGGAGAGCCACCCAGGCGACGCCGGTGATTCCGCCGAATTCGAGCGAAGCCTTGGTGTCGGTCTTGACCGGCGTGTTGGCGTTAATCACGATCCGCGCGAAAACCTGATCCGGATTGTCCGGATTGAGGCTCAGTTGGGTCACCTCACCGACCTTGATGCCATTGAACTGAACCGCGGCGCCCGTGAGCAGGCCAGAAACCGAACCATTGAAGTGGATCGCGTATTCCTTGTGCGCCGTCTCCTGGCCGAAGGTCTTGTACCAATAGATGAAGCCGAATGCGCTGAGGATCACGGCCAGGGTGAACAACCCGATCAGCGCAAAATTGGCGCGCGTCTCCATCATCTGGCTCCTTCTATGCCTTGCGCCGAGGCCAGCGCGGCGGCGCGGCCCTGTTTGACGATCGCCCGCGCGCGCCTGCCGTGGAAATAGGCGCGCAGCCAGGGATGATCGGAGGCGAGCATGGTTGAAAGCGGACCTGCCGCGATGACCTTGCCGTCCGCAAGCGCCGCAATGGTGTCGCATATCGAATAAAGCGAGTCGAGGTCGTGCGTCACCATGAAGACGCTCAAGCCCAGGGTCGCCCGCAGGGTCGCGATCAATTCGTCGAAATCGGCGGCTCCGATCGGGTCGAGGCCCGAGGTCGGCTCGTCGAGGAAGAGAAGTTCGGGATCGAGCGCCAGGGCGCGGGCGAGCGCGGCGCGCTTGACCATGCCGCCGGAAAGCTGCGAGGGGACTTTGTCCGCCGCGTCCGGCGGCAGGCCCACCAGCTTGATCTTCAGCATGGCCAACTCGTCCATCACGGACTGGCTGAGCTTCAGATATTCGCGCATCGGCGTCTGGATATTCTGCTTGACGGTGAGCGCCGAAAAGAGCGCGCCGCCCTGGAACATCACGCCCCAGCGCCGCTCCAGCGCGCGATGCTCGCTCAGCGACATGCGGTCCAGATCTTCGCCGAAGACCTCGATGGTCCCCGCCTGTTTCGGGACAAGGCCGAGAATGGCGCGGGTCAGCACCGATTTGCCTTGGCCCGAGCCGCCGACAAATCCGGTCACCTCGCCCGGAGGAACATCGAGATCAAGGCCATCGAGCACGGTCTTGGCCCCGAAGCCGACATGCAGCCCGCGCACCCGGATAATCGGCTCTTTTCCGTTCGATCCCATCGCGCCCCTCAATAATGGATGCCCGCGAAGAAGATCGCGAAGAGGCCGTCGACGAAGATCACCATGAAAATCCCGTTGACGACGGACACAGTGACCTGGCGCCCGAGCGATTCCGCGGAGCCCTGAACGCGAAATCCCTCGATACAGGCGATCATCCCGACCACCAGCGCCATGAACGGCGATTTGATCAGGCCGACGAGGATCGTGTTGAGCCCGATGGCGTCCTGCAGCCGCACCAAAAAGGCCTGAAAGCCGAGGCCGTCATAGAGATAGGCAGTCGTCATGCCGCCGCCGAGCGCCGCGATATCCGCGATGAAGGTCAGCAACGGCAACGAAAACACCAGCGCCAGAATGCGCGGCAGGACCAGCACCTCCATGGGCGCCATGCCCATCACGCGGAGGGCGTCGATTTCCTCGCGCATCTTCATCGAGCCGAGCTCGGCGGTGATGGCCGAGCCCGAACGGCCGGCGATCATGATCGACGTCAGGAGCACGCCGAGTTCGCGCAGCGTCAGCACGCCGATCAGGTCCACGGCGTAGGTCGCGGCGCCGAAACGCCGTAGCTGGAAAATGCCCTGCTGCTCGACGATGCATCCGACCAGAAAATTAATCGTCACGATGATCGGCACCGCCCGCAACGCAAAGTTCTCCATGTGGAAAACCATCGATGTCGGACGGCTGAGCGCCGGGTTGAACGCCACGCGCAGCGCGGCGGCGGCGAGCTCGCCGAGAAAGGAGACGCCGGTGGCGACGTTGCCGCCGATCATCGCGCCCCACACCCCGAGCCGAATCAGGAATTCGAACAGCCGGTTCCTCTTCGGCCTCAGCTCGCGCTCGGCGGGCGCATAGGCCGCCTCGCGCAGAAGAATCCGCTGGTCGGCGTCGAGGCTTTGATATTCGGTCGCCGCCCCGGACGCGGCCATCTGCGCCCGCGCCTTGTCGATCAGCCAGGCGCCGGCCGTGTCGAGCCGGATGACGCCGGCGAAATCGATGGCCACCCGCCGCGCGCCCTTGCCGGCGGCGCTCATCGCCACCGCCGTCTTCTCCAGCGCTCGCGAAGCCGAGATCGTCCACGCGCCGCGCAAGGCGATGCGGACGGTTTCGCCGTCCCTTTCGACCGAGAAGTTCGGCGCGGCGGAAATGGAGTTCGACATTCGGCCCTTTTCGCTTGGCTGGCGGCATGACCCGGCCCGAGCGAGAATCGCAAGTCTTGAATAACCTTGACGGCCCGTTTACGCAAAAGCGAAATGCGCGTCACCTGCGCTTCCAAGGACAAGCTTGCATCGGCGCAACATCATGACAGACTCTGCAAATCGCCGCCTTTTGCTCCGCGTCGAGCATTTCCCGCTCAAAAACCCCTTCGTGATTTCGCGCGGCGCCAAGACGGAAGCCGTGACCGTTTCCGCGACGATTTCGCAGGGGGGCGCGATCGGGCGCGGCGAATGCACGCCCTACGCCCGTTACGGCGAAAGCATCGAAAGCGTCGTCGCGGCAATCGAGTCCGTCCGCGCCGCCATCGAGGCCGGGGCGGACCGCGTCGCTCTGCAGCGCCTCCTGCCAGCCGGCGCCGCGCGCAATGCCCTCGACTGCGCGCTCTGGGACCTCGAAGCCAAGATCTGCGGCGTTCCGGCTTGGCAAATCGCCGGATTGCACCGGCTTTCTCCCTGCGTCACCGCCTTTACGCTTTCGGTCGGAACGCCGGAGGAAATGGCGCGCGCCGCGCACGCCGCCGCCGACCGTCCGGTGCTGAAGATCAAGCTCGCCGGCGAGGGCGACGCGGCCCGCCTTGCCGCCGTGCGCGCGGCCGCGCCCGATTCCGAATTGATCGTGGACGCCAACGAAGCCTGGCGCGAGGAGACTCTTGCGGAAAATTTCGCCGCTTGCGCGGCCGCCGGCGTCGCGCTGGTCGAACAGCCCCTGCCCGCGCACGCCGATTCGGCGCTCGAAGGACGGCGCTGGCCCGTGGCCGTCTGCGCCGACGAGAGCGTCCATGATCGCAACGGTCTTGCGGCGCTGCGAGGGCGCTACGACCTCGTCAATATCAAGCTTGACAAGACCGGCGGCCTGACTGAGGCGCTGGCGCTGGCGGACGAGGCGGAGCGGCTCGGCTTCGGCCTGTTCGTCGGCTGCATGGTGGCCTCCTCGCTCGCCATGGCCCCGGCGCTCCTGCTCGCCAGCCGCGCGCGATTTGTCGATCTCGACGGCCCGCTGCTGCTGGCGCAGGATCGCCCGCACGGCCTGCGCTACGAAGTCTCGACCGTTTTCCCGCCGGAGAGCGCCCTTTGGGGCTGAAGGAGGCGCCAGGATATTTGGCGCGCCACCGGCGCGAAGGCGGCGCCCGGCGGCAGAATGGAGAGAGGACCCCGGCTCACAAAGGCAAAGGACAGAAGTCGCGCAATGGTGGATAACGCCGTCGGGCTCAGCCGGAGAGTTTCGTCTCTGACAAACATTTGCAAAAATCTTCAGCTAGAGAATGATTGAAGCGTGTTAATATTTGGAACGCCGC
>JAJXYV010000067.1 GCA_021780435.1 Pseudomonadota bacterium | reverse complement strand
CCAGTAAAGCGCGAACCAGAGGACGAGCGCGGCGAGCGTCGCGCCAATCCATTGGGCCGAGGACCGCGCGGGACGATCCGATGGCGAAGCCTCGACGCTCACGCCGCCCTCCGCTCGGCCATGGACAAGGCGGCCATGACCGCGTCGACGATCGCGACAATTTCAGACGACAAGACAGGATTGCGGCGATAATGCACCCGTTGCGCATCCCGCCGGTGGACAACCAGGCCCGCGGCCTTGAGGGCCGCCATGTGCCGCGACATGCGCGACTGGCTTGCGTCGGTTTTCTCCATCAGTTCGCAGACGCAATGCTCCGCGCCATCCCAGAGGAGGCGCATTGCGGCGAAGCGGGTCGGTTCGGCCAGGGCGGCAAGGATCGAGACGATGTCGTTCATGTCGCCCGAATAGGACCAGATTTGCATATGCGCCTTGACGCATATCAATTGCCGCGGACAATCCCCTTGCAAGTTTCGCTCGCCGAAGCGTCGCCGAGACACGGCGGCGTCAGACCTCGCCCTGTCTTGAACGCCGTGAAAAACCGGCCGTCACCGCCAGCGGTCGTGGGTCCACATCCACTGGTCGGGATTCCGGCGGATCGACTTCTCCAGCTCCGCCTGCATGGCCGCGGTCGCCGCATAGATGTCGGCGTTGCGGTCCTCGGTGCGCGGCACCTCGATCGGCGTGATGAACATTTTGAAGCGGACGCCGGGCATCCGATAGCCGTGGATCAGCAGCAGCGGCACGTTGCATTGGCGCGCGAGCAGCGCCGGGAAGGGCGTCGTCTGCGCCGGGCGCCCGAAGAAAGGCGTCGGCAGGCCCATATAGGCCTGCTGGTCGACCAGGACGCCGACCACCCCGCCGGCGCGGGCGTGGCGGATCAAGGCGACCGGAGTCTCGGGATCGTGTTTCGCCATCAGCCCGCCGGCGTAATATTTGCCGCGGCGGCGCAGCATGTCGGCGTCCACATAGGGATTGCTCATCGGGCGATAGACCGCCATCGGACTGAGGCCGAACTTGTTGACGACGGCGCTTGCGCCTTCCCAGTTCGCCTGATGCGCGCCGCAGAGCACCGCGCCCTTGCCGCTCCTGGCGATCTCGATCAGCAATTCGGGATTGGCGACCTCGACGCGGTCGCGCACGATGGCGTCGATGTGGAAGAATTCGCCGACCACCCGGCCGAGGTTGCGCCAGACGGCGGTCGCCAACTCCTGGCGTTCCGCCTCGCTCATTTCGGGAAAGGCCGCGGTGAGATTGCGCATCAGGCGAGGCTGGCGCTTCTTCGAGCGCGGGCCGATCCGGGCCATCAGCGCGCCGGCGACATTCGAGGCCATTTCGACGGGCATGGCTGAAAAGATCGCGCCCATGAGACGAAAGCCAAGATATTCGATCCAGTAGCGAAAACTCGGCTCTTTCGGACCCATCGACTTCCAAACCTTGCCCAAGAAACTTGCGCCCCCGACCGAACCGCCGGAAAACGCCCAGACCCGCCGCCCGAAGGCCCGCCACGCGCGCCGCCTCGCGCCGCGCTGACGCTTGCGCTATTTCGCCAGACCATCCTTGCGGCGGCGCAAAAGGCTGCCGAGCCCGTCCCGCTTCCGCTCTCCGCCGCCGCGACGTCGTCTCGTTTCCGTCGCTTTATCCTTGTCTTAGGGCCTCCTTGGCCCCCAGAGAACATGGCTTGACCGTGGTAGGGGGCCGCTCTAGCCAAGGGCGGGCGCGCCGTCAAGGCGCGCGTCGCGTTGGGCGGCGCGCACATTTCGGCCACAAGCCCACAATATTGCGCGCTTCGCCGCTCCGGCTCTTACCTGGGCCGGCGCGAATCGTTAATGAATGGTTCATTCGCCGGCTTGCAAAAGGCCTGCGATTCTCGTCGCCTGATCCGGCGCGCGGGCGCAAGAACGCCATGGAGTGGAAATGCCGGTCCATATTCGGCCCGAAAACAGGCAGGGACAGAAGCGGGTTGGCGCGCGTCCCGGGCGGCGCCGATGAACGGGCTTCGCCTTCCGGCGCCTCTGCGCCCGATCCTGCTGGCCTGCGGCGCGGCGTTTTCGCTCGCCGCCTGCAGCGTGGGGCCGGATTACCAGCGTCCCGACGCGCCCGCTCCGACGGCGTTCAAGGAATCGAAGAACTGGCGGCCCGCCCGCCCGCGCGACGGCGTGGACCGCGGCGCCTGGTGGTCCGTCTTTCATGACGCCGAACTGAACCGGCTGGTCCCGCTGGTCGAGGTCAACAACCAGAATGTCGCGGCCTCCCTCGCCGCCTACGAACAGTCCCAGGCTCTCATCCGCGAGGCGCAGGCTTCGCTCCTGCCCAATGTTTCCGGCCAATATCCGGCCACCCGCTCCGGCGAGGGCGGCGGCGTGCTGTCCAGCGGCGGCTCGGGAACGTCGAGCTTGGGAACGAGCACCAGCCACGCCTTCGCTCGAACGGCCTACTATCCGCAGGGATCGGTCGGCTGGACGATCGACGTCTGGGGCAAGATCCGCCGGCAGATCGAAAGCAATGTCGCGCTCGCGCAGGCGGATTCGGCGCTGCTCGCCAATGCGACGCTGTCCGCGCAGACCCAGCTCGCGGTTGCTTATTTCAACCTGCGCTACCAGGACTCGCTCAAGGATCTGCTCGAACGGACGACCAAGATCTACCAGCAGACCGAACAGATCACCCTGAACCAGTACAACAGCGGCACCGTCTCCAAGGCGGACCTGATCACCGCGCAGACCCAGGTCCTGAACACCCAGGCGCAGGCCATCGCGACCGAGGTGCCCCGCCAGCAATATGAGCACGCCATCGCGGTCCTGGCCGGCCGCCCGCCGGCCGATCTCGCGATCGCGCGCGGCGCCTTGGCCTGGTCCTCGCCCGCAACGCCGCCCGGCGTCCCCTCGACCTTGCTGGAGCGCCGGCCGGACATCGCCGCGGCTGAACGGACGGTCGCGGAGCAAAACGCCCAGGTCGGCGTCGCCGTCGCGGCCTATTACCCCTCGCTCACGATCTCGGCCGCCGGCGGCTTCTCGGGGCCGAACGCCTTCCCCTTCCTCGCAGCCTATCAGATCTGGTCGCTGGGCGCCGCGGCCGCCGATCCGCTGTTCGACGGCGGCCTGCGCGCCGCCCAGCTCGACGCCGCCAAGGCGACCTGGCGGCAGGCGGTCGCCAGTTATCGCCAGACCGTGCTGTCCGCCTTCCAGCAGGTCGAGGACCAGCTCGTCGCCTTGCGCGTTTACGCCAGGGAGCTCAAGGTGCAAGTCATGGCGCGCGACGCGGCGGCCGAAGCGGTGAGGGTCTATCTCAACCAATATCGCGCGGGCACCGTCGCCTTCACCACGGTCATCGTCGCCGAGGCGACGCTGCTCGCCGACGAGGAGGCGGTTCTGGCCACGCGCCAGGCGCTCTTCGTGGCCAATGTCAATCTCATCGGCGCCCTGGGCGGCGGATTCGACGCCGAAAGCCTCGCGGCGGAAACGGCGCCGCCGCTGATTGAGGCCGTCGCGCGCTCCGGTCCCATTCCGCCGCCTTAAATATTCCGATTCAAACGCCATATTGGGCCGGAGGACCCGGCGAGTCAGCCGAGCCGGGCAAATTGATTTCGAGCCAAACCTGGACTTGTGACCGCGATGAATGAAAGCGAAATCGTCCTTTCCCGGCTCGACGCCGACGGCAAAGGCGCCGGTTCGAAGATCGGCCCCGCCCGTAAGCAGGGCGCGGGAGGCACAGGCGGTCCGCGTCGCTGGCGCGGCTGGATCGTCGTGATTCTCGTCGCGGCTGCGGCCTTCTGGGGATGGCGGCACTTCCACCAGCCGGCCGAAGGGCCGGCGACCGGCCAGAGCTCGACGACCGGATCGGCCAAGGGTTCGCGCGGCGACATCGGCGGCAAGCCTCCGGTCGGGGTCGCGACCGTCGCCACCCGCGACATCGGCGTCAATCTCGCCGCCCTCGGCACGGTGACGCCACTGGCGACCGTGACCGTCGTCAGCCAGATTTCCGGCTATCTGCAGGACGTCGCGTTCAAGGAAGGCCAGCATGTCAAGAAGGGCGATTTCCTCGCCCAGATCGACCCGCGCCCTTATGAGGCGCTCAAGGCCCAATATGAGGGACAGATCGTCCACGACCAGGGCCTGCTCAACCAGGCGAAGGCCGACGACGAACGCTACCTGACACTATTGAAGCAGAATTCGATCGCGGCCCAGACCGCGCAGAACCAGAAATTCGTCGTTCAGCAATATGAAGGCAGCGTCCGCTCCGACCAGGCCCAGATCGACGCCCAGACCCTCAACCTGACCTATGCCCATATCGTCTCGCCGGTCGACGGGCGAATCGGCCTGCGGCTGGTCGACCCCGGCAATTACGTCCAGGCCGGCGCCTCGACCGGAATCGCGGTCATCGCCCAGATGCAGCCGATGTCGGTCATCTTCACCGTGCCCGAGGACGTGCTCGACAAGATCCTGCCGCGCATCCGAGCCGGCGCGAAGCTGGCCGCCGTCGCCTTCGACCGCGGCAATGTCAAAAAGCTGGCGACCGGGACGGTGGACGCGCTCGACAGCCAGATCGACACCACCACCGGCATGGTGAAACTGCGCGCCATTTTCGACAACGCCGACGAGGCCCTGTTCCCCAACCAGTTCGTCAATATCGTCCTCGAGGCCTCGACGATCCATGACGCCGTCGCCGCGCCGATCGCCGGCGTCCAGCACGGCGCGCCGGGCGACTACGCCTATGTGATCAAGGACGGCAAGGCCAGCGTCCGGGTGGTCAAGCTCGGCCAGGCCGACGGCGACTATGTCCAGATCCTCTCGGGCCTCGCGCCGGGCGACGTCGTCGTGGTCGACGGAGCCGACCGCCTGCGCGAAGGCGCCGAGGTCCGCATCGTCGCGGACGGCGCGAAAAACGGCAAGGCCGAGAACGGAAAGGCGAAGGCCGGGAAGGACGGCGATGTCGCGCATGAGTGACATCGGACCGAGCCGCCGCCACGGAGGCGCCCGCCGGTGAACGTATCCGAGCCCTTCATCCGGCGTCCGGTGGCGACGACGCTGTTGATGGTCGCCATCCTGCTCGCCGGCCTGATGGGCTATCGCTTCCTGCCGCTGGCCACCCTGCCGGAGGTGGATTATCCGACCATCCAAGTCCAGACCTTCTATCCCGGCGCGAGCCCGGAGGTGATGACCTCGTCGGTCACCGCGCCGCTGGAGCGCCAGTTCGGCCAGATGCCGGGCCTGAGCGAAATGACCTCGGCCAGTTCGGCCGGCGCCTCGATCGTCACCTTGCAGTTCGGCCTCACGCTCTCCCTCGACGTCGCCGAGCAGGAGGTTCAGGCCGCGATCAACGCCGCCAACAACCTGCTGCCGGCGGACCTTCCGGCGCCGCCGATCTATTTCAAGGTCAATCCCGCCGACGCGCCGATCCTGACGCTCGCCATCACCTCGGAGACCCTGCCGCTCACGGAACTCGAGGACCTCAGCGAGACGCGGCTGGCGCAGAAGATCTCGCAGCAGCCGGGCGTCGGCCTCGTGAGCGTCGCCGGCGGCCAGAGGCCGGCCATCCGGGTGCAGCTCAACCCGTCCGCCCTCGCCGCCTATGGCCTGAACGTCGACGACGTGCGGACCATTCTCGGCAACGCCAATGTCAATATTCCCAAGGGAAGTTTCGACGGGCCGGCGCGCGCCTCGACCATCGCCGCCAACGACCAGATCACCAGCGCCAAGGGCTTCGCCGACCAGATCATCGCCTATCGCAATGGTTCGCCCGTCCGGCTTTCCGACGTCGCCAGGGTCGTGGGCGGCCCAGAGAACACCAAGCTCGCCGCCTGGGCCGGCAAGACGCCGGCGATCATCCTGAACGTCCAGCGCCAGCCGGGCGCCAATGTCATCGCCACGGTGGATTCGGTGCGCCAGCTGCTGCCCAAGCTGCTCGCCGACCTGCCGGCGGCCGTGCATGTCGACGTGCTGACGGACCGAACCGTGACGATCCGCGCCTCGGTCGCGGACGTGCAGTTCGAGCTGGTCCTCGCCATCGTGCTCGTGGTGCTGGTGATCTTCCTCTTCCTGCGCACCCTGCCGGCGACGCTCATCCCCAGCCTTTCGGCGCCGCTCTCGCTCGTCGGCGCCTTCGGCGTCATGTATCTGCTCGGCTACAGCCTCGACAACCTGTCGCTGATGGCCCTGACCATCTCGACCGGCTTCGTCGTCGACGACGCCATCGTGATGATCGAGAACATCGCGCGCCATGTCGAAGGCGGGATGAAGCCGCTGGACGCCGCCTTGAAGGGCTCGCAGGAAATCGGCTTCACCATCATATCGCTCACCGTCTCGCTGATCGCGGTGCTGATCCCGCTCCTGTTCATGGGCGAGGTCGTGGGGCGCCTGTTCCACGAATTCGCGATGACGCTCGCCATCACCATCGTCATTTCGGCCTTCGTCTCGCTGACATTGGTGCCGATGATGTGCGCGCGGCTGATCCGCCATCGGCCGGACAGCGAGCGCAGCCGGTTCGACCTGTCTGCCGAAAGGGTCTTCAACTGGGTCATCGCCGGCTATGCCCGCGCGCTCGACGTGGTCCTGCGCCACCAGTTCCTGACCCTGATCGTCGCCCTCGCGACGCTCGGGGTGACGGCCTGGCTTTATTTCGTCATTCCGAAGGGCTTCTTCCCGGCGCAGGACACCGGCGTCATCCAGGCCATCTCGGAAGGGCCGCAGAACGTGTCCTTCAAGGAGATGTCGCGCCTGCAGACGAAGCTCGCCGACGTCCTGCTGCAGGACAAGGACGTCGCCTCGATCGCCTCCTTCGTCGGCGTGGACGGCTCCAACCTCACCCTCAATTCCGGCCGCTTCCTCATCAATCTCAAGCCCGAGGGCCAGCGCACGGACACGATCAGCGACATCATCCGCCGGCTCGGCCGCGAGTCGGCGAACGTCGTGGGCGTCAAGCTGTACATGCAGCCCTCGCAGGACCTGACCATCGATTCCACGGTCACCCGCGCGCAATATAAATTCGTGCTCGAAAACGCCAATTCGAACCTGTTCGCCGAATGGGCGCCCAAGCTGGTCGAACGCCTGCGCGAATCGCCGGAGCTCGCCGACGTCAGCAGCGACATGCAGCAGCAGGGCGCCGCGCTCGACATCACCATCGACCGCGCGACCGCCGCGCGTTTCGGCATCACGCCCGCCTCGGTCGACAACGTCCTCTACGACCTGTTCGGCCAGCGCATCATCTCGACCATCTACACCCAGTCGAACCAGTATCGCGTGATCCTCGAAGGCGCGCCCTCGGTCCAGGATTCGCTCAAGGGGCTGGATACGATCTACCTGCCCTCGAACGCCTCGACCTCCAATGGCCAGGTCCCGCTCTCGGCCTTCGTCCACATCAAGGAGCGCACCGGTCCGCTGGTCGTGACCCATCTCGCCCAATTCCCGGCGACGACCATCTCGTTCAATCTCGCCAAGGGCGTCTCGCTCGGCGCGGGCGTTGCGGCGATCCAGCGGGCGCAGGCGGAGATCGGCATGCCCGAGTCCTTCGTCCTCGTCTTCGAGGGCGCGGCGGCGGCCTTCCAGTCCTCGCTGAACAACCAGCTGCTGCTGATCGCCGCCGCGGTCGTGACCATGTATATCGTGCTGGGCGTGCTCTACGAGAGCTTCATCCACCCGATCACCATTCTCTCGACCCTGCCCTCGGCCAGCGTGGGCGCGCTGCTCACGCTCCTCCTGTTCGGCTATGAGCTCGACGTCATCGCGATCATCGGCATCATCCTCCTGATCGGCATCGTGAAGAAGAACGCGATCATGATGATCGACTTCGCGCTCGAGGCCGAGCGCGTCGAGGGGCTGCCGCCGGTCGAGGCGATCCGGCAGGCCTGCCTGCTGCGCTTCCGCCCGATCCTGATGACGACTTTCGCCGCCATCCTCGGCGCCCTGCCGCTGATGCTCGGCGCTGGCGTCGGCTCCGAACTGCGCAGGCCGCTCGGCTACGCCATCGTCGGCGGCCTGATATTCAGCCAGGTCCTGACGCTCTTCACCACGCCGGTGATCTATCTCTATTTCGACCGCCTCGCCCGCCGCCTGCGCGGACGGAGCGATCGCAACCCGCTGCGCGAGGCCGAGGAGGGAGCGGCGGGATGAACATCTCCTCGCCCTTCATCCGCCGGCCGGTCGCGACGATCCTGCTCACGCTCGCGATCGCGCTGTCGGGCGCCTTGGCTTTTTTCCAGCTGCCGGTCGCGCCGCTGCCCGAAGTCCAGGTTCCCTTCGTCACCGTCACCGCCCAACTGCCCGGCGCCAGCCCCGAGACCGTGGCCAACAGCGTCGCCCAGCCGCTCGAACGCCATCTCGGCGAGATCGCCGACGTCACCGAAATGACCTCGACTTCGAGCCTGGGCCAGACCCAGATCGTGATGCAGTTCGGCCTCAGCCGCGACATCGACGGCGCCGCGCGCGACGTGCAGGCCGCGATCAACGCCGCCCGGGCCGACCTGCCGACGGCGCTGCGCCAGAACCCGACCTATCGCAAGGTCAATCCGTCGGACGCGCCGATCCTCATCCTCAGCCTGACGTCGAAGACCCTGACGCGCGGACAGCTCTACGACGCCGCCAGCAATGTGCTGCAACAGCGCATTTCCCAGATTCCGGGCGTCGGGCAGGTCATCATCGGCGGCTCCGCTTTGCCCGCCGTTCGTGTCGAGCTGAACCCGCAGGCGCTGTTCAAATATGGCATCGGGCTCGAGGACGTGCGCGCGGCGCTGGCCTCGGCCAACGCCAATGCGCCCAAGGGGGCGATCGAACAGGACGAGCGCCATTACCAGATCTACACCAACGACCAGGCCTCGCACGCTGCGGATTACAAGCCGCTGGTCATCGCCTATCGCAACGGCTCGCCGGTGCGCCTCTCGGACGTCGCCACGATCGAGGATTCGGTCGAGGATCTCCGCAACGCCGGCTTCGCCGACGGCATCCCGTCCGTTCTGGCCATCCTGTTTCCCGAGCCCGGCTCGAACATCATCCAGACAGTCGATGCGGTGAAGGCGGAACTGCCCTATCTGCAGGCGGCCCTTCAGGGCGACATCACGCTCAGGACGGTGATCGATCGATCGACCTCCATCCGCGCCTCGCTGCACGACACCGAAATCACCTTGCTGATCGCCGTCAGCCTCGTGATCCTGGTGGTCTTCCTGTTCCTCGGCAACGGCCGCGCCACCCTGGCGCCGAGCCTTGCGGTGGTCGTTTCGATCATCGGAACCTTCGGCGCGATGTATCTGCTCGGCTACAGCCTCAATCTCCTGTCGCTGATGGCGCTGACCATCTCGACCGGCTTCGTCGTGGACGACGCCATCGTCGTGACCGAGAATATCGAGCGCCATCTGGAAGCGGGGATGGACGCGCGGGAGGCCGCTCTGCGCGGCGCGAAGGAAGTCGGCTTCACCGTCCTCTCCATCACCATGTCGCTGATCGCGGTCTTCACGCCGATCCTGTTCATGGGCGGGCTGATCGGCCGCTTCTTCCGCGAATTCTCGGTGACCATGTCGGTCGCGATCCTGATCTCCATGGCCATTTCGCTGACCACCACGCCCATGCTTTCCGCGCTGGTCATGCGCAAGAGCCACGGCGTGAAGCGCCAGCATTTTCTCGAAGAGGCTTTCAACCGGGTTCAGGCGGCCTATGGCCGCAGCCTGTCCTGGGCGCTGCGCCACTCGCTCATCGTCCTCATCGCGCTGTTCGCGACCATCGGCCTGAATTTCTACCTCTACGCCAATGTGCAAAAAGGCTTGTTCCCGCAGGAAGACACCGGCCGGATGATGGGCACGCTGGAGGGCGACCAGAGCATTTCCTTCCAGAGCATGAAGGAAAAGCTTTCGGAAATGCTCTCGATCGTCAAAGCCGATCCCGCGGTCGAAACGGTCGTCGGCTTCACGGGCGCGGGCGCGGGACCCGGCGGCGCCACCAACAGCGCCCGCGTCTTCGCGGGCCTGAAGCCGCTTTCGCAACGCGACGTCAGCGTGGACCAGGTCATCGCCCGGCTCCGCGGCAAGCTCGCCCATGTGCCGGGCGGGCGCCTCTATTTCCAGGCCTTTTCCGACTACAAGTTTGGCGGCCGGCAGAGCTCCTCCCAATATCAATACACGCTCTACGCCGACAACACCGCCGAGCTCTACGAATGGGCGCAGAAACTGACCGACGCCTTGATCCAGCGCGGCCGCCTGAAAGACGTCGTCTCGGATCAGAAGATCAAGGCGCTCGAAACCGACCTCGTCGTCGATCGCGACGCCGCCGCGCGGTTCGGGCTCAACGCCGCGATGATCGACAACACGATCTACGACGCTTTCGGCCAGCGCCAGGTTTCGGTCATTTTCGCGGCCATCAACCAATATCACGTGATCATGGAGGTCGACCCACGCTACACGCAGAGTCCGTCCATGCTCGACCAGATCTATGTCTCCACGGCGGGCGGCGCGCCCAACGCCGTCGCCTTGTCCAATCTTCCGGGCGGCGCCGTCACCAGCAAGGCGGCTGGCGAGAGCGCGGCGGCGGCCGGCTCGGCGAGCCTCGATTCCGCCCGCAACTCCACGATCAACGCCCTGGCGGCGTCAGGAAAAAGCTCGGCTTCCGCCGGCGCGGCGGTCAGCACCATCAAGGAGACCATGATCCCGCTTTCGGCGGTGAGCAATTACGAGCGCGGCAATGCGCCGCTGGCGATCAACCACGAGGGCCCCTTCATCACGACAACGATCTCGTTCAATCTCGACCCGAAGGATTCGCTCAGCGACGCGCTCGCCGAAATTCACGCCACCGAAGCGGAAATCCGCATGCCGATCAGCGTGCATGGCGCAGCTTCAGGCGCGGCGCTGATCTTCGTCGGCTCGTCCTCGGCCATGCCGCTGCTTTTCCTTTCGGCCATCGTGGCGATCTATATCGTGCTGGGCATTCTCTACGAGAGCCTGATTCATCCGATCACGATTCTTTCCACCTTGCCCTCGGCCGGCGTCGGCGCCCTGCTCAGCCTCTGGCTGTTCGGCATCGAATTCGACGTCATCTCTGCCATCGGCGTGATTCTGCTCATCGGCCTCGTCAAGAAAAACGCGATCATGATGGTCGATTTCGCCATCACCGCGAAACGGACCCACAACGCCAGTTCGCGCGACGCGATCTACGAGGCCTGCCTGCTGCGCCTGCGCCCGATTCTCATGACGACCTTCGCCGCCCTGCTCGGCGCCATGCCGCTCGCCCTGTCCTTCGGCGAAGGCGGCGAAATGCGCCGCCCGCTCGGCGTTTCGATCATCGGCGGCCTGATCGTCAGCCAGATCCTGACGCTTTACACGACGCCGGTCGTCTATCTTTACCTCGATCGTTTCAGCCTTTGGTTGAATGCCCGGCGCCAGGCTTTCCTGCGGCGTCGCGCTCCGGCCGCCGGCCGCGCCTGACTCCGGCCCTTGAAACGCCAATATTCCGGCTTATAACAAATGCTTGACGCGGGGTCGCGCCGCATTAGCGTTTGTTTCGCAAAATGGGTTTGATAGATATCACCTATCAGTTCTTCAGAAAAAATAATTTGCGCGGTTCAGATCCCTGACGCCAGAATGTGCGTTACCTGCACGAACAAGAGGCAGGATCTGGAGGAAGCGCATGACTGTTCACGTCGCCTGGGACGAGTCTCTCGCCCGCGAGCTGATCGACGAACGAACCGGCCTTGAAGGCGCGATGCTGCCGATCCTGCACGCCTTGCAGGAAAGATTCGGCTATGTGGACTCGCGGGCCGTCGCCATTGTCGCCCAAGCCCTCAATGTCTCGCGCGCCGAGGTTTTCGGCACGATCTCCTTCTATCACGATTTCAAGCGGCAGCCCCCGATGGGCGGCACGATCAAGCTGTGCCGCGCGGAAGCCTGCCAGGCCCGGGGCGCCGAAGACCTCGTCGAACATCTGGAGCACGAACACGGCGTCGAGATTGACGGCGGCTATCAAAATGGCGTGAAGGTCGAAACCGCCTATTGCCTCGGCAATTGCGCGCTCGGCCCCAACGCCCTGCACGACGGCGAGATTTACGGCAAGCTCGATCCGCAGAGCCTCGACGAGCTGTTCGCCCTCGTCGCGCGCAAGGCTGGAGCGCGGCAATGACCACCCGGATCTACGTTCCCCGCGACGCGGCGGCCCTGTCGGTCGGCGCTAACGCGGTTGCTGAATCGTTCCGCCGCGAGGCCGAGGCCCGCGGCCTTTCCGTCGAGATCGTGCGCAACGGCTCGCGCGGCATGTTCTGGCTGGAGCCGCTGGTCGAGGTCGAAACGGCCCAGGGCCGCGTCGGCTATGGCCCGGTTGCGGCGCGCGACGTCCCCGCGCTGCTCGACGCCGGCATGCTCGAGGGCGGCGCCCACGCGCTCAGCCTCGGCGTCATCGAGCAGCTCGACTGGATGAAGCGCCAGCAGCGCCTGACCTTCGCCCGGATCGGCGTCATCGATCCGCTGTCGCTGTCCGATTATTGCGCCCGCGACGGGCTCAAGGGCCTCAAGAAGGCCCTGACGCTGACGCGCGAGGATGTGGTCGATCAGGTGCTCAAGTCCGGCCTGCGCGGCCGCGGCGGCGCCGGCTTCCCGGCCGGGATCAAGTGGAAGACGGTGCAGGGCGCGACAGCCGACCGCAAATATGTGGTCTGCAACGCCGACGAAGGCGATAGCGGCACGTTCGCCGACCGCATGGTGTTCGAAGGCGACCCCTTCATGCTCATCGAGGGCATGGCGATCGCGGCTTATGCGGTCGGGGCCACGAAAGGCTTCATCTATCTGCGCTCCGAATATCCGCACGCGGCGGATGTGATGGGACAGGCGATCCGCCTCGCGGAACAGGCGGGCTTCATCGGGCCTGACGCCTTCGGCCGCGGCAAGGCCTTCGATCTCGAGCTGCGCATCGGCGCCGGCGCCTATATCTGCGGCGAGGAGACCTCGCTGCTCGAGAGCCTCGAAGGCAAGCGCGCCCTGGTGCGCGCCAAGCCGCCGCTGCCGGCCCTGTCCGGCCTGTTCGGCAAACCGACACTGATCAACAACGTCCTGACGCTTGCCGCCATTCCCTATATCCTGGCCGAGGGCGCGCAGGCCTACGCCGATTACGGCATGGGGCGCTCGCGCGGCACCCTGCCCGTCCAGCTCGGCGGCAATGTCGCGCACGGCGGGCTGATCGAACTGGCCTTCGGCATTTCGCTGCGCGAGGTCATCGAGGGCTTCGGCGGCGGCACGGCAAGCGGCCGGCCAATCCGCGCGGTCCAGGTTGGCGGCCCGCTCGGCGCCTATCTGACCGAGCGCGAACTCGACCTGCCCATGGATTACGAGACCCTGGCCGCCAATCACGCCATGCTCGGCCATGGCGGCATTGTCGTTTTCGACGACAGCGTGGACATGGCGAAAATGGCCAGGTTCGCCTTCCATTTCTGCGCCAAGGAAAGCTGCGGCAAATGCACGCCCTGCCGCATCGGCGCGGTGCGCGGCGAGGAGACGATCGACAAGATCATCGCCGGCCGCAATGTCGAAGCCAATCTCGCGCTGGTGCGCGATCTCTGTGACGTCATGACCGCCGGCTCGCTTTGCGCCCACGGCGGTCTGACCCCGATGCCCGTGATGTCCGCGATCGAACGCTTCCCGGAGGACTTCGTCCCCGCCGAGCGCAAGACCGCCGCCGAATAGGAGCGCCCGATGAGCCTCATCCAGGAAATCGATTACGGCACGCCGATCCGCGTCTCCGAAGCCAAAGTCACCCTCACCATCGACGGCGAGAAGGTGACCGTGCCGGCCGGAACGTCGGTCATGGCCGCCTCCATGTCGCGGGGCGTGAAGATCCCGAAACTCTGCGCCAGCGACAATATGGAGGCCTTCGGCTCGTGCCGGATGTGCCTCGTCGAGATCGAGGGCCGGCGCGGAACGCCCGCCTCCTGCACCACGCCGGCCGAGGACGGCATGGTCGTGCGCACCCAGAGCGAGCGCCTCGCCAAACTGCGCCGCGGCGTGATGGAGCTTTACATCTCCGACCATCCGCTGGACTGCCTGACCTGCTCGGCCAACGGCAATTGCGAATTGCAGGACACGGCGGGCGAGGTCGGCCTGCGCGAAGTCCGCTACGGCTACCAGGGCGAGAACCACCTCCAGGACGAGAAGGATCTCTCCAACCCCTATTTCGCCTATGATCCGGCGAAATGTATCGTTTGCAGCCGCTGCGTGCGCGCCTGCGAAGAGGTGCAGGGCACTTTCGCCCTGACCGTCGAAGGCCGCGGCTTCGATTCCCGCATCCGTCCCGGCCCGACCGATTTCATCAATTCGGAATGCGTGTCCTGCGGCGCCTGCGTGCAGGCCTGCCCCACCGCGACGCTGATCGAGAAGGGCGTCGTCGATCATGGCCAGCCGGAACATTCGCTGGTCACGACCTGCGCCTATTGCGGCGTCGGCTGCTCGTTCAAGGCCGAGATGCGCGGCGAGCAGCTGGTGCGCATGGTTCCCTACAAGGGCGGGCAGGCCAATGAAGGCCATTCCTGCGTCAAGGGCCGCTTCGCCTATGGCTATGCGACCCACAAGGACCGCATGACCAAGCCGATGATCCGCGAGAAGATCACGGATTCGTGGCGCGAGGTGAGCTGGGACGAGGCCATCGCCCACGCCGCTTCGGAACTGAAGCGCATCCAGACGAAATATGGCCGCGAGTCGATCGGCGGCATCAGCTCCTCGCGCTGCACCAACGAGGAAGTCTATGTGCTGCAGAAGCTGGTTCGCGCCGTCTTCCACAACAATAATATCGACACCTGCGCCCGCGTCTGCCATTCGCCGACCGGCTACGGCCTTTCCGTCACGCTCGGCACCTCCGCCGGCACGCAGGATTTCAAATCCGTCGACGCCACCGACGTCGTGCTGCTCATCGGCGCCAACCCCACCGACGCCCACCCGGTCTTCGCTTCGCGCCTGAAGAAACGGCTGCGCGCCGGCGCCAAGCTGATCATCGCCGATCCGCGCGCCATCGAGCTGGTCCGCACGCCCCACATCCAGGCTGCCCATCACCTGCAATTGCGGCCCGGAACCAACGTGGCGCTCATCAATTCGCTCGCCCATGTCATCGTGACCGAGGGACTGGTTCACGAGGACTATGTGCGCGCGCGCTGCGACATCGAGGCATTCGAGTCCTGGGCGCGCTTCATCGCTCTGGACACGAATTCGCCGGAGCATATGGAGCAATATACCGGCGTGCCGGCGGCGGAAGTCCGCGCGGCGGCGCGGCTCTATGCCGGCGTCAAGAACGCCTCGATCTATTACGGTCTCGGCGTGACCGAGCACAGCCAGGGCTCGACCACGGTGATGGCGCTCGCCAATCTCGCCATGGCGACCGGCAATATCGGCCATGACGGCGCCGGGGTGAACCCGCTGCGCGGCCAGAACAACGTCCAGGGCTCCTGCGACATGGGGAGCTTCCCCCATGAATTCACCGGCTATCGCCATGTCGCGCGCGGCGACGTGCGCGAGAGCTTCGAGAAGCACTGGGGCGTGACGCTCGACGAGGAGCCGGGCCTGCGCATTCCCAACATGTTTGACGAGGCGCTTTCCGGCTCGTTCAAGGGGCTGATCGTCCATGGCGAGGACATCGCCCAGTCGGACCCGGACACCAATCACGTCTCCGCCGCACTGCGCGCGATGGAATGCGTCATCGTGCAGGACCTCTTCCTGAACGAGACCGCCAAATTCGCCCATATCTTCTTGCCAGGCGCTTCGTTCCTCGAAAAGGACGGCACCTTCACCAATGCCGAACGGCGCATCAACCGCGTGCGCAAGGTGATGGCGCCGCTGGGCGGCAAGGACGAGTGGCAGGCGATCTGCGACCTCTCCAAGGCGCTCGGCTATGAGATGAATTACACTCATCCCTCCGAGATCATGGACGAGATCGCGGCGCTGACCCCGACCTTCGCCGGCGTCAGCTACAAGAAGCTCGACGAACTGGGCTCGGTGCAATGGCCGTGCAACGACGCGGCGCCGGAGGGCACTCCGCTGATGCATGTGACACGCTTCGTCAACGGCTCCGGCAAATTCATGCTGACCGAATATGTGCCGACGTCGGAGCGCAGCGGGCCGCGCTTCCCGCTCATCCTCACCACCGGGCGCATCCTCTCGCAATATAACGTCGGCGCGCAGACGCGGCGCACCGAGAACGGCTTCTGGCACAAGGAGGACGTGCTCGAAATCCACCCCTTCGACGCCGAACAGCGCGGCATTCTCGACGGCGACCTGGTGTCGCTGGTCAGCCGCGCCGGCGACACCGCGCTCCGCGCCAGGATCTCCGAGCGGATGCAGCCGGGCGTCGTCTACACAACCTTCCACTATCCGGGCTCCGGAGCCAACGTTGTGACCACGGACAATTCCGACTGGGCCACCAATTGCCCCGAATACAAGGTCACGGCGGTCGAGGTTCGGCGCTCCAACTCGCTTTCCTCCTGGCAGGAGCGCAACGCCGAGGAAGACGTGACCCTGCGGAAAATCCTGGAGGCGACCCCGGATGCTGCGGAATGAACGGCCGCCCGCGTCGCAACTGACGCGGGCGCTCAGGATCGACGCCGCGACGGGACTTAGCTTCCCGTCACAGCGCGCGATCGCCAGTGAAATCCCTGTGAGTTTCCTTTATGGCGACACGCCCTATGCCGTGATGATGGCGAGTCCCGGCGACGCCGAGGACTTCGCCTATGGCTTCAGCCTGACCGAAGGGCTGATCCGCGCCGCGGACGAGATCCGGTCGGTGGCGGTCGTCCCCCAGGGCAAGGGTCTCGCGGTGGAGATCGAGCTGGCGCCCGGCCGCTTCCGCGAGCATCTCGCCCGCCGCCGCGCCATGACCGGCCGCACCTCCTGCGGCCTCTGCGGCGTGGAAACCGTCGAGCAATTGCCGCAGGCGGAAAGACTGCCGCCCGCGCGACCCGTTCCGGCGCGGGCGATTTTCGCGGCGCTGGCCAATCTCGACCGCAACCAGAAGCTCAACGCCCTCACCCATGCGGTTCACGCCGCCGCCTTCTGCTCGCGCGACGGCGCGATCCGCGCCGTGCGCGAAGACGTCGGCCGTCACAACGCGCTCGACAAGCTGATCGGCGCGCTGCTGCGCGACGGCGTTTCGCCCAGCGAAGGCTTCATTGCGGTCACCAGCCGCGCCTCGTTTGAAATGGTCGAGAAGGCGGCGATGTTTGGCGCGGCCACCCTCGTCGCCATTTCGGCGCCGACCTCGCTGGCGATCGAACGGGCGGAAGCGCTCGGCCTGACGCTCGCCGCCATCGCGCGCGCCGACAGCATGATGGTTTTTTCCGGCGTCGTCGACGCCGACGAGGGCGCAGGCCCGGAGGCCGCGGCATCATGATGAACCAGGACAGCCACATGCTCGACCATCACGACAACGGCGCCAAACTGATCCGCATGGCCCGCGAGATCGCCGACTACTTCCAGGCCTATCCGGAGGACAGGGCTGTGGACGGCGTCGCCAGCCACATCAACAAATACTGGACGCCGAAAATGCGCGAGGAGTTCCTCGCCGCCGCCGACGAGCCGGGCCAGACCCTGCCGCCGCTGCTCCAGGCCGCGCGCACCAGGATAAAGAGAAAAAAAACGACATAAAAACAATGGTGAAACAAAAAACTGGGAGAAAACAATGACAAGCGCGACAAGAGACGCGGCGCCTGAGGCGCTCGGCTTGCTCGATCGTCAGGCGACGGTCGCAAAGCCGGGATTCAATCGATGGTATGTGCCGCCGGCCGCGCTGGCGATCCATCTGTGTATCGGCATGGCCTATGGCTTTTCGGTCTTTTGGCTGCCGATGAGCAAAATGTTGCCCAATGCCGACACCGCGGCCTGCGCCGATATTGGTCTCGTCGACATGCTCTTCACCCGGTCCTGCAACTGGACCGTGCCAATGGTGACGCCGACTTTCGAGATGTTCATCGCCATGCTCGGCGTGTCGGCCGCCCTGTTCGGCGGCTGGCTCGAACACGCCGGGCCGCGCAAGGCGGGCTTCATCGCCGCCCTGTGCTGGGGCGGCGGCCTCGTCGTCGGCGGAATCGGCGTGATGTTCCATCAACTCTGGCTGCTCTGGCTCGGCTGTGGCTTCATTGGCGGCGTGGGCCAAGGCCTTGGTTATATCTCCCCGGTTTCGACCCTCATCAAATGGTTTCCGGACCGGCGCGGCATGGCGACCGGCATGGCCATCATGGGCTATGGCGGCGGCGCGATGATCGGCGCGCCGATCGCGGTGGCGCTGATGAAGCATTTCAGCCCCTATGGCGCAACCGAGAGCGTCGGCTGGACGCTGATGACGATGGGCGCTCTCTATTTCGTGGTCATGTCGGCGGGCGCCTTCGGCTTCCGCGTCGCGCCCACGGGATGGAAGCCCGCGGGGTGGACGGCGCCGGCGAAGTCCGCCAAATCCATGATCACCCACAAGGACGTGCATCTGAACGAAGCCTGGAAGACACCGCAGTTCTGGCTGGTCTGGGCCGTGCTCTGCCTCAACGTGACTGCCGGCATCGGCGTGATCTCGATGGCGAGCCCGATGCTCCAGGACGTCTTCGGCGCCAAGCTGATCGGCGCTGACACGGCCATCGGCCTGACCGGCGCGCAGAAGGCGGGCATCGTCGCGGCCGCGGCGGGCCTTGTCGGGCTCATCAGCCTGTTCAACAGCCTCGGCCGCTTCTTCTGGGCCACGATATCGGATTACATCGGCCGCAAAACGACTTACGCCGTGTTTTTCATCTTCGGCATGGGACTCTATCTGCTGCTGCCGATCTTCGGCCACAGCGGTGCGGCGGGCCTTTTCGTCGCCGCGGTCTGCGTGATCCTGACCATGTATGGCGGTGGATTCTCCACCGTCCCGGCCTATCTCGCCGACCTCTTCGGCACCCAGATGGTCGGCGCCATTCATGGACGCATCCTGACCGCCTGGTCCGTCGCCGGAATCGTCGGCCCGTCGCTCATCGCCGAATTGCGGCAGAAGCAACTCGACGCGGGCGTGGCGCATGATCTGGTCTATGACGGCACGCTGCATATTCTCGCGGGCCTGCTGCTGGTCGGGTTGATCTGCAACCTGCTGATCTTCCCGGTCGCGGACAAGCATCACATGACCGACGAGCAATTGCGGCGCGAACGCTCGCTGCAGCATGAAGAGGTCGTCAAGGGCGATGCGGAACGGGCCGCGCGCGGCCGGTTCGGCTCCGCCGGCGTTCTGGCCTGGGCCGGCGTCGGAATTCCGTTCCTGATCGGCGTCTACATCGCCATGCAAAAGGCCTCGGCCTTGTTCTGAATGTCTTCGGCCGGCCCGAAACCTCCCCTCGGGCCAGCCGCTTTTTCTTCGCACGGAAGCGATAGTTTAGAATCTATCTAATAAACGCCAAAATGCTTCCGTAAATCTCGCGCCCATCGTTTACTGGCCTCATCGGCAACCTGCGACGGGCGCGAGATGATCCTCTGCTCATGCAACATGATTACGGACCGGGACGTGCGGGCGAGCGTCAAGCCCTGCGGCGCCGCGGCAGATCGCGCGCGCGACGTGTTTCGCGCCAAGGGCTGCCTGCCGCGATGCGGGCGCTGCGTGCGGAACATCCAGAACCTCTGCGAGCGCGAAGCCGCCGCCAAGGTCGAAGGGCGACCCCAGGCGACGCGGTCCGATCCCGCCTTCGCCATAGCCGCCGAATGACGCGGCTTCCGCGAGATTGCTTCGCAATCCGCGAACACTTTTCGCGCGGAACGATTGGAACTCCGCAGCGTTTCAGCATTGGTTTTTCTCGGGCGCGCTGCCCGGCGATCGTTACGGAGAATTCACATGCGCGGCGACGCAAGAGTCATTGACTACCTGAACAAGGGCCTGCGCAGCGAACTGACCGCGATCAACCAGTACTGGCTGCATTTCCGTATCCTCGACAACTGGGGCTACAAGGATCTCGCAAAGAAATGGCGCGAGGAATCCATCGAGGAAATGACCCATGCCGATAAGTTCACGGCGCGGATCCTGTTCCTCGAAGGCTTTCCCAACATGCAGGAGCTGAACGGCCTGACGATCGGCGAGGCCGTCGAGGAAATCATCGAGCTCGACCTCGCCTCGGAAATGGCGGCGCGGTCGCTTTATCTCGAAGCCGCGGCCTATTGCATGTCGGTCAACGACCGCGTGAGCATGAACCTGTTCGAGGAGCTGGCCCATGACGAGGAAGACCATATCGACTTCCTCGAAACCCAAATGGAGCTGATCAAGCAGCTCGGCGTCCAGCTTTACGCCCAGAAGCACATCGGCGAATTGTCCTCGTCCTGAGGAGCCTCAGTCGGCGCGCTCGGCCTTGAGGTCGAAATCGACCGCGACGTCGAGGCCGACCCAGTCGCCGCTCGCCCAATCGCCCTGCCCGACGCCGAACAAATCGCGCTTCAGATCGACATGGCCCTTGGCGTGCGCCTTGCGGCCGTCGATCTCGAGCGTGAAGGGCAAGTGGATTTCCTTGGTCACGCCGCGCAGGGTGAGGTCGCCGACCGCCTCATAGCCATTGGCCGCGCGGGTCACCCTGCGCGATTCGAAACGGGCCTGCGGGAAATGGGCGACATCGAACCATTCCTGTCCCGGGAGCGCCGTGTCGCGTTGCTTGTCGCCGGTCGCCGCGCTGGCGACGTCCACGGTGACGACGATCCGGGCGTCGTCCGGCTTGTCGGGATCGAGCGAGATCTGGGCGTCAAACCGCGAAAACCGGCCGGTGAAATTCGCGCCCGTCTGGGTTCCGGTGAAGGCGAGCGCGCTGTCGGCGGGCGAAACCTTCCATTCGGCGGCGCGCGCGGCCGAAGCGGTGAGCAGGGCGAGGCCCAGGGCGGTCGCGAATTTCATCTTGACGTCTCCTTCGCGCCGGCCAGCGACATGCGGGTCAGCGGGACATCCCCCTTGACCGCGTGCCGCAGCGCCGCGCCCACATGGCCGATCAGCACGACAATCAGCGCATAGGCGCCATATTTGTGGACCGCCTCGACCACGGCGTGGATCGCCGCCTTGTCGGCGGAGTCCGCCAGAAAGGAAAGGTGCGGCCACGGGATGACCCCGAACAGCACGGTCGGGATGTTCATGGACGCGGTCGAAACGACAGCCCAGCCGCTCAGGGGCAGGACGAACATGAAGAGATAGAGCGCCGCATGGCCGGCATGGGCGGCGGCGCGCTCCAGGGCCGGCATGACCGCCGGCAGCGGCGGCGGTCGGTGGGCCAGGCGCCAGAGCAGCCGCGCCAGCGCGAGCAGCAGAACCACGACGCCGATCGACTTGTGCAGCTGGTAGAGCTGGAACACGCGAATCTTCGGGATATCCGCGTGTTTCATGACGAGGCCGAGGCCGATCAGGGCGAAGATCGCGAGCGCCATCGCCCAATGCAGGACGACAGCGACGGCGTCGTAACGTTCGGGCGATGGCCGTTGCATCTTACTGCTGCAACTCGAAAGCGGCGTGGATGGTGAGATGGACCGTGTCGCCGATCATCGGCGCATATTTGGTGACGCCGAAATCGGTG
>JAJXYV010000051.1 GCA_021780435.1 Pseudomonadota bacterium | reverse complement strand
CCCCGCAAGGGGGAGGGAGCGGCGAGGGGCGTTCTTGTTCGCTGGGGCGTTTGCGTCGCCGCGCCGCTTCTTTTAAAAAGGTTCGGTGACGGTTCCTTCGGGAAGAATAGGGAACGGGGTGAAAATCCCCGGCTGCCCCCGCAACTGTCAGCGGCGAGTTTTGCGCCACATCATACCCTTCGCCCCCGTTTCCGGTTTTTATCGGAAGCCGGGGCGCCGCGCCGCTCGGCGCGGAGGCGTCGGTTATTTCAATGCCCGATGGGTAGCCACTGGAGCGATCCGGGAAGGCGGCGTGAAGCGTGAGATGCGTGAGCTTTTGGCGTATGCCAGAGCTAACGCCAAACATAGCCGCGAGCCAGGAGACCTGCCGTCGCCGTCGTCCCATGAGGGGCGGCGACCATACCGACGCATACGAGGGTGTTATGCAGGGCCAGGCTCGGATCTTCACGCAGCGCGGACCGCTGCGGCAAAGGCTTTATCTTCTGTTCGGCGGGCTCGTTCTCGCCAATGTCGGCGCCTGGGCGTGGGCGCTGGCTGTCTTTCACGACAAGCCGGTGCTGCTGGGCTCGGCGGTTCTGGCCTATTCGCTTGGCCTGCGCCATGCGGTCGACGCCGACCATATTGCGGCCATCGACAATTCGACCCGCAAATTGATGCAGGAGGGCCAGCGGCCCGTCGCGGCCGGGCTGTTCTTCTCGCTCGGCCATTCGGCCATTGTCGTGCTGATGTCGGTCGCGGTCGGCTTCGCCAGCGTGGCGGTCAGCGCCCATTTCGACGATTTCAAGGCGATCGGCGCCATCGTCAGCACGAGCGCCTCGGCTCTGTTCCTGTTCCTGCTGGCGCTCTTCAACCTTCTGGTCTTCCTCTCGGTCTGGAAGAGTTTTGAGGCGCTGCGGCGCGGCGAGACGATCACGGACGAGGACTTCGACCTGCTGCTGAGCCAGCGCGGCTTTCTCTCCCGCCTGTTCCGCCCGGTGTTCGCCATGGTGCGCAGGAGCTGGCACCTGTTCTTCGTCGGCACGCTGTTCGGGCTCGGCTTCGACACGGCGACGGAGGTGGCGCTGTTCGGCATGTCGGCGACCCAGGCCGCCGGCGGCGCGTCGTTTGCGGCCCTGCTGGTCTTTCCGGCCCTGTTCACCGCCGGCATGTCGTTGATCGACAGCGCCGACGGCGCCTTGATGCTCGGCGCCTATGGCTGGGCCTATATGAAGCCGGTGCGCAAGATCTATTACAATCTCACCATCACGGCGGTCTCGGTTCTGGTCGCCCTCGCGGTGGGCGGGATCGAGACGCTCGGCCTGATCGGCGGCAAGCTGGAGCTGCGCGGGCCGTTCTGGGACTTCATCGGCGCGCTGAATGCGAATTTCGGCCTGCTCGGCTATGGCGTCGTCGGCCTGTTCATCGCGAGCTGGCTGGTCTCGATCGCGATCTACCGGCTGAAGGGTTTCGACCGGCTCGAAGCTCAGGTTTGATTCAACGCGTCGGCGAGGCGGGCGAAATCGGCCTCGCCGGTCGGTATGCCGAAGCGCAGCCAGTCCGGCCGTTCCGCGAAGGGCCGGGTGAGCACGCCGGCGTCGCACAGCCTGAGGAATATTTCGCGCGCCCTGTCGTGGCGCGCGAGGCGGAACAAAGGCGTTTCGCCGAGGATTTCGAGTCCGGCCCCGCGCAGCAGCGCGTCGAGCCGGGCGCCGTCCTCGGCGAGACGCGCCGCGCTGGCTTCGAGCCAGCCGTCGTCCTGATAGGCCTCAATCCCGATCTCGATGGCGACGCCATTGACCGCCCAGGGACCGAGCGCGGCGCGCAGGACGCCGATCAGGCCATGCTCGCCAAAGGCGAAGCCGAGCCGCAGGCCGGCAAGCCCATAGGTTTTGCCGAAGGAGCGCAGCACGACGAGGCCAGGCGCGGGCGGAAGCGGCGCGAGGCTGTTGTCCAGCGGAAGGAAGTCCACGAAGGCTTCGTCCACGATCAGGCTCTTGCCGCGCGCGCCCATCTCATGGGCGAGGGCGCTCAATTCATCCGCGTCGCACAGCCGTCCATCGGGATTGTTCGGGTTGACGACGACCGCCACGTCGGCGCCGGCCAGCTCGTCGAGGCTTTCGCAGGTCGTGACTTCGGCGCCGCTCGCGGCCCAGGCGCGGCCATGTTCGGAATAAGTGAAGCCGAGGACGGCCACCTTTTTTGCGCCGATCACGCGCGGCAGGAGCTGAATCAGGGCCTGTGCGCCGGAGGCGGCGACGATCTTCGCCGCCGGGTCCAGCCCGAAGCTTTGCGCCGCGACCTCTTCCAGCGCGGCGATGGATTCGGGCTCGGGCAATCGGGCAAAGGCGGTGACTTCCGGCGCCGTGAAGGGATAGGGCGTGGCGTTGAGCCCGGTCGAGAGGTCGAGCCAGGGCTCGGGCGCATGAGGGAACAGGCGGCGCGCGGCGGCGCGGTCGCCGCCGTGATAGATTAGGGCGCTCTCGCCGGAAAGATTCGCCTCGAACATGTTCTCCGCCTTCACCTTCGCGCTGGTTTTCGCCGCGCTGCTGATAGAAGCCATTTTCGGCTATCCCGCGCCGGTCTATGAGGCCGTCCGCCATCCGGTGGCATGGATAGGCGCTCTTATCGCGCGGCTTGAGCAAAGTCTCAACCGGGCCGATCTCTCGGATCGGGCGCGCAAGGCGGCGGGGGCCCTCACCTTGCTGGTCGTGCTTGGGGTGAGTTTTTGGGTCGCCGGGCTTCTGACCGCCTGGGCGCCGAAGAATCTGTTCGGCTTTATGGTGCTCGCCGTTCTGGCTTCGTCGCTCGTCGCCCAGCGCAGCCTGTACGACCATGTCGCGGCAGTGGCCGAGGCTTTGGAAAGGGAAGGGCTCGCCGCCGGGCGCGCAAAGGTGGCGATGATCGTCGGCCGCGACGTGTCCGCGCTCGATGCCGCCGGGGTTTCGCGCGCGGCGGTCGAGAGCCTGGCGGAAAATTTTTCCGACGGCGTGGTCGCGCCGGCCTTCTGGATCGCCGCCTTTGGCCTGCCGGGCGGAGCGCTCTACAAGGCGGCGAACACCGCCGATTCGATGATCGGCCATAAAAGCCCGCGCTATCTGCAATTCGGCTGGGCGGCGGCGCGTTTCGACGATCTCGTCAATCTGCCGGCCTCGCGGCTCGCGGCGCTGTGGCTCATGCTCGCGGCGGCTTTTTCGCGCGGCGCGGAATGGCGCGGCGCCTGGGAAGCCGTTTGGCGCGACGCGAAAAAACACCGTTCGCCCAACGCCGGCTGGCCGGAGGCGGCGCTCGCCGGCGCGCTCGGCTTTAAACTGGCGGGGCCGCGCGTCTATGGCGGCGTGCAGGTTGATGACGTGTACATGGGCGAGGGGCGGGCGGCGCTCGACGCCGCCGACATCCGCCGCGCGCTCGACCTTTACCGCCGCGCCTGCGCCGCGCAGATGATCGCGCTGGGCTTTCTGGGCTGGGCGATCTGGCGATGACGGCAGGTTTCGTTCAGCGCGCCAGATCGAGAAGCGCGTCGAGGTCGATATGCGTTTCGAGATGGTCGGCCAAAGCGTCGAGCACGCGCTCGACTTCCGCCTCATAGGCAAGGCTCGGCGGTTCGGCGCCGATCCAGTTCAGGAGCGCGGCGCGTTGGGCTTCGTCGGCGAAGAGCCCGTGGACATAGCAGGCGCGGATCGCGCCGCTTGCCGAAATGGCGCCATCGGCGCGGCCATCCTCAAAGCGCAGCAGGGGCCGCGCGCAATCGGGGCCTTTGGTCAAGCCGACATGCATTTCATAGCCGGAAAAGGCCGCGTCCTCGGGAGCCGAGACGCCAGAGCAGGCGCGCAGGGTCTTTTCGCCGGTCAGTTCGGTTGAAACGTCGAGCAGGCCGAGGCCTTCGACTTCGCCCGGCGGGCCCTCCATGCCGAGCGGGTCGGCGATTTTCTGGCCCAGCATCTGATAGCCGCCGCAGATTCCGAGAATCCTGCCGCCACGGCGGGCGTGGGCGCGCAGATCGATGTCCCAGCCCTGGACGCGGAAAAACGCGAGGTCGGCGATGGTGGCCTTGGTTCCCGGCAGGATGGCGAGATCGCACAGCGGCAAAGGCTCGCCGGGCGCAACGAGACGCAGATCGACGCCCGGCTCCAGCTTCAGCGGGTCGAAATCGTCGAAATTGCTGATATGCGCGAGCAGGGGAACGGCGATGACTTTTCCGGCGCCATTGTTCGCCTCGCGGCGCGACAGCGCGACGGCGTCTTCCGCCGGCAGGCGCGCGGCGTCAGCGAAAAAAGGCACGAGGCCGAGCGCCGCCCAGCCGGTCCTTTGCGCAATCAGCGCCATGCCATCCGAAAACAGGCTGGCGTCGCCGCGGAACTTGTTGACGACGAAGCCGCGCACCAATGCCGCGTCCTCCGGGTCGAGTACGGCTTTTGTGCCGACGATCTGGGCGATGACCCCGCCGCGGTCGATGTCGCCGATCAGCACGACCGGAACGTCATGGGCGCGCGCGAAACCCATATTGGCGATGTCGCCGCGCCGCAGATTGACCTCGGCCGGGCTGCCGGCGCCCTCGACCAGAACCAGGTCCGCCTCGTCGCGCAGCCGCGCGAAAGACTCTGCGACAAAGCCGGCGAGTTGAGGTTTCAGCGCCTGATAATCGCGCGCCTTGGCGGTCCCGAAGATCTTGCCCTGGACCACGATCTGCGCGCCGATCTCGCTCTGCGGCTTGAGCAGGACCGGATTCATGTGGATGCTTGGGCCCACCCCGCAGGCCCTTGCCTGAAGCGCCTGGGCGCGGCCGATCTCGCCGCCGTCGGCGGTGACGGCGGCGTTGTTCGACATGTTCTGTGGCTTGAACGGCCGCACCGTGAGGCCGCGCCGCGCATAGGCGCGGCAGAGCCCCGCGACGAGCAGGGATTTGCCGACGTCGGAGCCCGTGCCCTGGAGCATGAGGGCTTTGGACATCAGAATTCGATGCCCTGCTGCGCCTTCACGCCCGCGGCGAAATGGTGCTTGGTCGCCTGCATTTCGGTGACGAGATCGGCGGCCGCGATCAGCTCCGGCTTGGCGTTGCGCCCGGTGACGACGATGTGCAGGTCAGGCCGGCGCGCGGAAAGGGCCGCGACGACGTCTTCGAGCGGCAGATGCTCGTAGCGCAAAGTGATGTTCAGCTCGTCGAGCACCAGCAGCCTGATCTCGGGATCGGCCATCAGCTCCCTGGCCTTGTCCCAGGCGCGGGCGGCGGCGGCGACGTCGCGGGCGCGGTCCTGGGTCTCCCAGGTAAAGCCTTCGCCGAGCGTGTGCCAGGAAATCTGGTCGGAAAAGCGCTCCAGCGCCTTGCGCTCGCCGGTTTCCCACGCGCCCTTGCCGAATTGCACGACCCCGACTTTCCAGCCATGGCCAAGCGCGCGCAACACGAGTCCGAAGGCGGCGGTGGACTTGCCCTTGCCCGGCCCGGTGTGGACGATCAGCAATCCCTTGGATTGGATCGTCTTGCCGGCGACCTCGGCGTCCTGGACCTGCTTGCGTTTCGCCATCTTCTCGCGGTGGCGCCGGGCCTCCGCCTCGTCGTTGGGATCGTGGCTCAATCGCCGTCCTCCGTGCCCGTGATTTCGATGCCGAAGCCCGAGAGGCCGACATATTTGCGCGGCGCCTTGGTGCGCAGGCGAATCGAGGCGACGCCGAGATCGCGCAGGATCTGGGCGCCGACGCCGATGTCGAGCCAGTTGCGGGCGCGTTCGGTCTCGGTTCCCATCTCCTGCTGGCCGACGAGATTGGCCGGGACGCCGGCGGCGCCATCGCGCAGATAGACCAGCACGCCGCGCCCTTGTTTCGCGAAGGATTCGAGCGCGGAATTGATCGCCGCGCCGCCGCCGAACACGTCGCCGAGAATGTCGGCGCGATGGAGGCGGGCGGGAATGTCGCGGCCGTCGCCGATGTCGCCCGCGACCAGCGCGAAATGCTGCACCGAATCGAAGGGCGTGACGAAGGCGTAGCCGTTGAAATCGCCGAACCGCGTCTTGACCGGAAAGGCGGCGACGCGCTCGACCAGCTTTTCGCGCGCCTGGCGATAGGCGATGAGCTCCGCGACCGAGATCTGCTTGAGCTTGTGCTTTTCGGCGAAGGACGCAATCTGCGGCCCGACCATCACCGTGCCGTCGTCATTGGCGAGTTCGCAGATCACGCCGATGGACGGCAGGCCGGCGAGCTTGCACAGGTCCACGGCGGCCTCGGTATGGCCGGAGCGCATCAGGACGCCGCCCTCGCGCGCGACCAGCGGAAAGACATGGCCGGGGCGGACGAAATCGCCGGCGCCGAGATTGTTGTTGGCGAGCCCGCGCACCGTATTGGAGCGCTGTTCGGCGGAAATGCCGGTGGTGAGGCCGTGCTTGACGTCCACCGAGACGGTGAAGGCGGTGCCGAGCGGGGCGTCGTTTTCGGCCACCATGGGCGCCAGATGCAGGCGCCGGGCTTCGGCGCCGCTCAGGGGGGCGCAGACGATGCCGCAGCAATTGCGGATGATGAAGGCCATTTTCTCCGGCGTGCACAGGCTCGCCGCCATGACCAGGTCGCCTTCGTTCTCGCGGTCGTCGTCGTCGGTCACGACGACAATCTCGCCGCGTTTGATCGCCTCGATCGCTTCGGTCACTGAATTTGTCACGAAGCTACCTCCCATCTTGTCCTTGGCCACGACCTCGTGCAGAAAGTCGTTCGGCGTCACGGCGCCGCCCGTCTCGCGCGTGATGGCCTGGGCCGTCTCGCGCGACATCCACACGCTCTCCTGATTGCAGAGCTGGGTCACGGCCCCGGGCGTCAGCCCGAGCCGCCGCGAAAACTCGATCCGGCTCACGCCGGACTTGCGCAACCATTCCGCCAGCTTCATGGGGGGAAGTTAACGCTTTCTATGGTTTTAGCAATGCTAAAATTTGGCCAGGAAATCCATGCGGGTCGTTTTTAGTTTTGGCGGCAGGGCCGCTCGGGTCCTGGGGCTCGCCGTGGCGCTGGCCGCTTCCGCCCTTGTTGCGCCGGCCTTCGCTCGGACCGGCCCCTGCGCGGATGTGAGCGCCGACGGGCGTTCCTATACGATCTGCCTGTTCGATCCGACAAAGGAGGAACTGCGCCTGTTCTGGCGGGGACCCGGACACGAGCCTCTGGGGAGTTTCGAAGCCGCGGCGGCGACGCTCGGGCTCGACGAAGAGCTCGTCTTCGCGATGAACGCCGGCATGTACGACGGCAAGCAGGCGCCGATCGGGCTCTATATCGAAAAAGGCGTCGAGTTGAAGCGCGCCAACACGCGCGCCGGCGCCGGCAATTTTCACCTCAAGCCGAACGGCGTCTTCTTCGTCGCCGGCGCAGAGGCGGGGGTGATGGAGACCTTGCAGTTCCTGAGCCTGCGCAAGCGCGTGGATTACGCGACCCAGTCCGGCCCGATGCTGGTCGTCAACGGCGAGATCCATCCGCGCATCAGCGCCGACGGCGTTTCGGCCAAGAT
The DNA here is from genome assembly GCA_021780435.1 of Pseudomonadota bacterium. Lineage (GTDB taxonomy): Bacteria > Pseudomonadota > Alphaproteobacteria > Rhizobiales > Beijerinckiaceae > Rhodoblastus. The sequence goes on along the minus strand of JAJXYV010000051.1, from coordinate 14,099 downwards.
CCGGAACGGCGTCGGCCACGGCCGCGACGGCCGCGTCTTTTTCGTCATTTCCAACGAGCCGGTGACCTTTCACCAGTTCGCCAGCCTGTTCAAGGACGCGCTGAACTGCGACAACGCGCTCTATCTCGACGGCTCGATTTCCGCGCTCTATGCGCCGAACCTCGGCCGCGACGATCTCACGCGCCCGATGGGGCCGATGGTCGGCGCGGTCGAAAGGAAAAGGTGACGGTCACCGCGCGAAGGGCCAGCTGTATCCTTCGCCCTGCTGGCCGCGATGGCGCAGGAAATGGTCGGCCAGCACGCAGGCGGCCATGGCTTCGGCGATGGGGGCGGCGCGGACGCCGACGCAGGGGTCGTGGCGGCCCTTGGTGCGCAATTCGACCTCCGCGCCGTAGCGGTCCACCGAGCGGCGCGGCGTGAGGATGGAGGAGGTCGGCTTGACCGCGAAACGCGCGACGATCGGCTGGCCGGTGGAAATGCCGCCGAGAACGCCGCCGGCGTGGTTGGCGAGAAAGGCCGGCCCGTCATTGCCCGCGCGCATTTCGTCGGCGTTTTCCTCGCCGGTCAGTTCGGCGGAGGCGAAGCCGTCGCCGATCTCCACGCCCTTGACGGCGTTGATCGACATCAGCGCCGCCGCCAGATCGGCGTCGAGCTTGCCATAGACCGGCGCGCCCCAGCCGGCGGGAACGCCTTCGGCCACCACTTCCAGCACCGCGCCGATGGAGGAGCCGCGCTTGCGAATCTCGTCGAGATAGTCGGCCCATTCAATTGCCGCGACCGGGTCGGGGCAGAACAGGGAGTTGCGCGAGACCTCATCCCAGTCCCAGCGCGAACGATCTATTTTTTTCGACCCGACCTGGATCAGCGCGGCGCGGATCGTCACGCCGGGGATGATCTTTCGCGCGACGGCGCCCGCCGCGACCCGCGCGGCGGTCTCGCGCGCGGACGAGCGCCCGCCGCCGCGATAGTCGCGGATTCCATATTTGGCGTCATAGACATAATCGGCATGGCCGGGGCGATAGGAGTCCTTGATCTCCCCATAGTCCTTGGAGCGCTGATCCGTGTTCTCGATCATCAGCGCGATCGGCGTCCCGGTGGTCATCTGGACGCCCTTGTCGTCCATCATCACGCCCGAGAGGATTTTCACCGCGTCCGGCTCCTGGCGCTGGGTGGTGAAGCGCGACTGGCCCGGACGGCGCAGGTCGAGATATTTCTGGATCTCGGCGGCTTCGAGCGGAAGGCGCGAGGGGCAGCCGTCCACGACGCACCCCAGGGCGGGACCGTGGCTCTCGCCGAAAGTGGTGACGCGGAAGAGATGCCCGAATGTATTGTGCGACATGGCGGCCAAGGCGTGCGAGGAAACGTCGTTTTCTAACCCCAAAGCGCGCAAAAGGCCAAATGAGGGTGGAGGAGGCTTGAATTCCGGGCGGCGACCCGAGCCCACCGGACGATCTGCGGGCGCCAGCGATCGCCGCATCCGGCGCGGTGGTCCTTGCGAGCGCGGGACGCGCGCCAGCCCTTCAACGGGATTGACCTCGCGCCGCTTCCGGCCGCAGACTCCGGGCGAGTCTCCCGCTGCGGCCCATTCGTTGGGCCATTGCGGGGCGGCTCCTGGCTTGGTCCGAGAGGGCGCTCATGGCGGCGCGGAATCTGGAAGGGCAAGTGGTTTCGGTGCGCGGCGCCGTCGTGGACGTGCGTTTCGCTCCCGGCGGCCTGCCGCCGGTCGACACCGCCATCGAGGTGTTGTGGGACCGCCCGCAGCCGCTCGTTCTCGAGGTTCACAGCCATCTCGATCCACAGACCGTCCGCGCCATCGCGCTGCAGACGACCTCCGGCCTGTCGCGTGGCGTCGCGGCGCGCGCGTCCGGCGAGCCGCTGACCGTGCCTGTAGGCGAAGCGGCGCTTGGCCGTCTGTTCGACGTCATGGGCCATCCCGGCGACGGGGGCCCGCCCTTGCCGGAGGACACGCCGCGCCGCCCGATCCACAATCCGCCGCCGCGCCTGAAGGACGAAAGCGCCACGGCCGGGATTTTCGAAACCGGAATCAAGGTGATCGACCTGCTCAGCCCGCTCGCTCAGGGCGGCAAGGCGGCGATGTTTGGCGGCGCCGGCGTCGGCAAGACCGTGCTGGTGATGGAGCTCATCCACGCCATGGTCGAGAAATACCACGGCATTTCCGTCTTCGCCGGCGTCGGCGAACGCTCGCGCGAGGGCCACGAATTGTGGACGGAAATGCGCGAATCGGGCGTTCTCGAGCGCACGGTCCTGATCTACGGCCAGATGAACGAGCCGCCCGGCGCGCGCTGGCGCACGCCGCTCGCCGCGCTCGCCGTGGCCGAAGATTTCCGTGACCGGAAGCAGCAGAACGTCCTGCTGCTGATGGACAATGTCTTCCGCTTCGTCCAGGCCGGCGCCGAAGTGTCGAGCCTCCTCGGGCGACTGCCCTCGCGCGTCGGATACCAGCCGACCCTGGCGAGCGAGGTTGGCGCGCTCCAGGAGCGCATCGCCTCGGCGGCCGGGGCCTCGGTCACCGCGATCCAGGCCGTCTATGTCCCCGCCGACGATTTCACCGATCCGGCGGTCACCGCGATATCGAGCCACATGGACAGCATCATCATGCTGTCGCGCCAGCTCGCCGCCGAGGGCTTTTACCCGGCGGTCGATCCGCTGGGTTCGTCTTCCGCGCTCGTCGATCCCGTGATCGTCGGCGAGGCGCACTACCGCGTCGCCGAGCGGGCCCGCGAGGCCCTGGCGCGATTCAAGGACCTGCAGGACATCATCGCGCTGCTTGGCGTCGAGGAGCTGGGCGCGTCCGACCGTCTCATCGTCAAGCGCGCGCGGCGGCTGCAACGTTTTCTCAGCCAGCCGTTCGCGGTGACCGAGGCCTTTACCGGAAAGCCGGGACGCCGCGTCGCGCTTGCCGACACGATTCGAGGGTGTCAGGCCATTCTCGACGGCGAGGCGGACGAATGGGCCGAAAGCTCGCTTTACATGGTCGGAACGCTTGACGAGGCGCGTCAGAAGGAAGCCGATTCCAGAAAGGCGGGGTCGTGAGGCTGCGCATTGTCACGCCGCTGTCTGTCGTCGTCGACGAGACGCATGTCGCCGCGTTGCGCGCCGAGGACGCGTCGGGGAGTTTCGGAATCCTGCCCGGCCACGCCGATTTCCTCACCAGCCTCTCCTTTTCCGTCGTCAGCTGGAGGCGCGCCGATTCCGTCCGGCGCTATTGCGCGGTGCGCCGCGGCGTCCTGTCGGTGACCGGCGGCGCCGACATTGCCGTCGCGACGCGCGAGGCGGTCGCGAGCGACGATCTTGAAGCCCTCGATCAAACGGTCCTCGCCCGGTTCCGGGAGCAGGCCGACTCCGAGCGCGTCGAGCGCGTCAGCGCGACCCGGTTGCAGCTTCTGGCGATCCGCCAGATCATGCGCCTTCTTCGCCCCGAGCGCCGTGGAGTCTGAGATGGGCGGCCAGTCGGAAAATCACGACGAAAACGATCCTCTGGTCCGCGCGGCGCGCCGTGGCGCGGAACGCGACAAGCGCGGCGCGGCGGAAAGCGAGCCTTCGGTCATTCGCCGCCTGGCGCAGATCGGCGTGCTCGGATGGGTGATCGTGACCCCCACGCTCCTTGGCGTCTTCATCGGACGCTGGCTGGACAGGGTCACCCATTCGCAGCTGTTCTGGACCGCGCCGCTCCTGCTGATCGGCTTCGCACTGGGCGTGTGGTCCGCCTGGAAATGGGTGGAAAAGGCATGAGCTTCGATCCCTCCCGTCTGAGCGAAGGACTGCGGCTGATCGCCTTTTTCGCGGCGGGGATCGGCGCCGGCGCCCTTTATTTCCTGGCCGTCTGGCGAAACGCCCAAGCGCTGGCGCAGGCCGCGGGAACGGGGCGGACAATCCTCGCCATGGCCGGCCGCTTCGCGCTCATGGCCCTGGCGCTCGGCCTCGCCAGCCGTGGCGGCGCGGGCGCCCTTCTCGCGACCGCCGGCGGCGTCCTGCTGGCCCGCTTTTTCGTGGTGCGGCGGCTGAAGGAGCGGACGCCATGAAATCGCCGCTCGTCACCGAATGCCTGTTCCATCTTGGCGGGATTCCGATCGGCGCGCCGGTGGTCGTGAGTTGGGCGATCATGGCCGGGCTCGTGGTCGGCGGCTACTTGCTCGCACATCGGCTGACGCTCGTCCCCGACGGGAAGCAGGCCGTCATCGAACTCCTGGTCGAAACAGTGGACAACCAGATCCAGGATACGATGCGGGTGGAGCCGGCTCCTTATCGCGCTTTCATCGGCAGCCTGTTCCTGTTCATCCTCATCGCCAACTGGTCGGGGCTGCTGCCGGGGGTCGAGCCGCCCACCGCCTGTCCCCAGACCGATGCGGCGCTTGCCGTTCTGGTCTTTCTGGCGGTGATTTACTTCGGGGTGCGCGCCGGCGGCTGGCGCGGCTATCTCTCCTCGTTCGCCTCGCCCAGTCCCCTGATGATCCCGCTTAATTTCATCGAGACGCTCACGCGCACCTTCTCCCTGTTCGTGCGCCTGTTCGGCAATATGATGAGCGGCGTCTTCCTGATCGGGATCGTTCTGTCGCTCGCCGGCTTGTTCGTTCCGATTCCGCTGATGGCGCTCCATATGCTCACCGGCGCGGTGCAGGCCTATATTTTTGCGATCCTCGCAATGGTGTTCATTGCCGAAGGGTTGGAGTCCCAAGCCCCCGGCAAGCCGGAAAAGGAAGCCCCATGAACTGGCTGGAGTTTGCAAGCATCATCGCCGCCGCCGTCGCCGTCTCGTTCGGGGCGATCGGCCCCGCGCTCGCCGAAGGTCGCGCGGTGGCCGCCGCCATGGATGCGATCGCCCGCCAGCCCGAGGCGGCCAACACCATATCCCGCACCCTGTTTGTCGGCCTGGCGATGATTGAAACCATGGCGATCTATTGCCTCGTGATCGCGCTGCTGCTGCTGTTCGCCAATCCGCTGCTGAAATGACGATCAACTGGTGGACCTTCAGCCTCCAGACCGTCAATTTTCTTATTCTGGTCTGGCTGCTTTCCCGCTTCTTCTGGCGGCCTGTGGCCGCCTTGATCGAGCGGCGCCGCCAGATCGCGCGCGATCTGCTCGATCAGGCCCAGGCGGATCGCGACGCCGCCGCGCAAGCGCTCGAAGAGGCCAGGCGGCGCAGCGCCGGCTTCGAGGAAGAGCGCGAGAAAATCCTCGCCGAAGCCTGGCGGGAGGCCACGGAGGCGCGCGGCGCCCTGCTCGTCAAGGCGGAAGCCGAAATCGCCGCCTCGCGCGAGCAGAGCCGGACGGCGATCGCCCATGAGGAGGAGGAAGCCGCGCGCGTCTGGACCGCGCGGGCCGGCGAACTCGCCCTGACGGTCGCCGCCCGGCTCGCCGCGCGCCTCGACGGGGCCGCCGTGACCGAAGCCTTCCTGCGCTGGCTCACCGGCAAAATCGCCGGCTTGCCCGCCGATGCCCGCGCGACGCTCGGCGCGGCCGACGAAGTCGACGTCATCTCCGCCGCGCCGCTCGATCCGGCGCTCCAGAGCCGCGTCGGCGCGGCAATCGGCGCGGCGCTGGGGGCTTCGCCGGCATTTTCCTTCAAGACCGAACCAGACCTGATCGCCGGCCTCGAATTGCGCACGCCACATCTGTCGGTGCGCAATTCCTGGCGCGCCGATCTCGCGCAAATTCTCGCGGAGCTCAAGCATGACGAGCGCATTTGACGCCCGCGCCGGGGAATGGCTCGCCCGCGCTCGTGAAAGCCTCGACAAGGCGAAGCTGGGGCCGCGCGCCGACGAGATCGGCCGCGTCGAGCAGATCGGCGACGGCGTCGCCCGGATTTCCGGCCTGCCCAGCCTTCAGCTCGACGAGATCATGCAATTCGACAAGGGCGCGCTCGGCTTCGCCCATTCACTGGACGAAAATTGGGTCAATTGCGTGCTGGTCGATCCCGCCGAGAATATCGAGGCCGGCGACAGTGTGCGCGGCTCCGGCGACGTGCTGCGCGCCCCCGTCGGCCCTGGCCTGCTTGGACGGGTGATCGACCCGTTCGGGCGTCCGCTCGACGGCGGCGCGCCGATTGAGCCGGAACGCCATGACCCGATCGACCGTCCCGCGCCGCCGATCATCGATCGCGATTTCGTCACCCAGCCGGCCGAGACCGGCGTTCTGATCGTCGACGCTTTGTTCGCCCTCGGACGCGGCCAGCGCGAACTGATCATCGGCGATCGCGCCATCGGCAAGACCACGCTGGCGATCGACGCCATCATCAGCCAGAAAAACAGCGACATGATCTGCGTCTATGTCGCGATCGGGCAGAAAAGCTCCAGCGTGCGCCGCGCCATCGACGCCATTTTCGCGCGTGGTGCGCCCGAGCGCTGCATCGTCGTCGTCGCGGGAAGCGCCTCGCCGCCCGGCCTGCAATGGATTGCGCCATTCGCCGCCTTCACGATGGCCGAATATTTTCGCGACCGCGGCCAGCACGCTCTGGTGGTGATCGACGACCTCACCAAACACGCCGCCTGCCATCGCGAGATCGCGCTTCTCACCCGTCAGCCGCCGGGCCGCGAGGCCTATCCCGGCGACATCTTCCATGTCCACGCCCGGTTGCTCGAGCGTTCGGCGAAGCTTTCGCAAGCAAAAGGGGGCGGCTCCCTCACCGCCTTGCCGATCGCCGAGACCGATGCGGGAAATCTGAGCGCCTATATCCCGACCAATCTGATTTCGATCACCGACGGCCAGATCGTGCTCGACGCGCGCCTGTTCCACGAGGGCCAGAAACCCGCCGTCGATGTCGGCGTCAGCGTCAGTCGCGTCGGCGGCAAGACCCAGGCCCGCGCCCTGCGCGAGGCCGCCGCCTCGCTGCGTCTCGACTACGCGCAGTTCCTCGAACTGGAAATGTTCACCCGGTTCGGCGGCATGCCGGACAGCCGCGTGCGCGCGCAGCTCGCTCGCGGCGCGCGCATCCGCGCGATCTTCAACCAGACGCGGCACGAGCCCCTGCGGCTCGCCGAGGAAGTCGGGCTGATCGCCGCCCTGCAATCCGGTTTGCTGGACGCGCTTCCCCTGGAGAAGCTGCCGGCCTTTCGCGCGAGCTTGCGGGACGCGCTCGATCGCGACGCCGCCAGGGCGGTCGCGCAACTGGAGAGCGCCGGCGCCCTCGACGGACCCTTGGCCGAGGAGTTCAAGGCGGCGCTCGCCCATCACGCGCAAGTCGTGGCCGCTGAGCCGAAGGGGGCGCTATGAGCGAACGCCTTGCCGACGTCAGGGCGCGCATCGCGGGCGTCGAGCAACTCGGCTCGGTCGTCAACGCCATGCGCGGCATTGCGGCGGCGCGTGCGCAGGCGGCGCGCAACCGGCTCGCCGCCGTGGACGCCTTCGCCCAAACCATCGTGTCGGCGATCGGCCGCGCGTTGCCGCTGACGGCGCATGCGTCCGCCGCCGCGCGGCGCGAGGGGCGGCGCGGGCTGGTCGCATTCGGGGCGGAGCAGGGTTTCGCCGGCGGTTTCAGCGAAAGGGTCTTCGACGCGCTCGGCGCCGATCTCGCGGCTTGCGAGCTTTTCCTCGTCGGCGCCCGCGCCGCCGTCATCGCCGGGCAACGCGACATTCAGCCGTTCTGGACCGGCGCCATGCCATCCCATTCCGACGCGGCGCCCAAATTCGCTGATCGCATCGCGCAAAAGATCTTCGAGCGGATCGCGGTCGAAGAAATCGTCCGCCTCGACATGGCCTTCGTGTCCTGGCGGGCGGGCCGCGGCTTCACGGTCGAGCGCGCGCGCCTTTTTCCGCTCGATCCGAGCCTGTTTCCGCGCGCGGCCGAGCGCATCGCGCCGCTGATCCATCTCGACGCCGACGCGCTGCTGAGCGACCTCGCCGGCGAATATCTCCATGCGGAATTGTGCCGGGCCATCCTTCATTCCTTTGCGGCCGAGAATCAGGCCCGAGTCGAGGCCATGGCGTCGACCCGCCGACAAGTGGACAGAATGCTGGCATCCCTGCGCGCCGACGAACGGCGCGTCCGGCAGGAGGAAATCACCGACGAAATCATCGAACTCGCCGCCGGCCAGATCCTGCCGCGATAGGCTGTCCGACGGCATCGAGAGTTCTTTCCGGTCGCGGAAACCGTCCCTGCCGAATCGCCGAGCGACGCTTTGCCCCAAAACGGTGGGTCTTGTCTCGCGCCTCGCGCCGCGATACCAAATCCTGAAGCGCTTTTTTTGCGGCGATTGGCAGACGATGGGTGGGATGGACAGCGCCTTGCGGCGCCTGAATGTCGAGGAGCCGGTGTCGCGGCTGGCGATCCTTTCGACCAAATTCGCCAAATCCGCCGTGCTGCTCGCCGCCGTCGCTCTGGTTGCGGCCCATGCCCACGGGGCGTTGGCGCGCTTTTTTGCGGTTCTGACCTTCCGGCCAAATTCCGCGCCCGACCCCGTCGTCGGCTTGTTGATCTTTCTCGCGGCGCTCGCGCTCGCGGGCGTCGCAATCCTCCTCGCGCTCGGCGCGGCGGCCTCGATGTGGATCAAGGGCCGGCGCGGCGTCGGGCGGATCATCGCCACACTGGCTCTGGTCAGCCTGTTTCTTCCCTATCCGGCCTGGCTTGTTTATTCGGCCGGGAGCCCGGCCTGGCTCGCGGATATTTCCACCGATCTTGACGATCCGCCCGATTTCCTGACTACGCCCGACGCCTTGGCCGGGCGCGGCGGATGGACGCCGGCGCCGCTCGATCCGGCGCGGCGGCAGCAGCAGGCGGACGCCTATCCCGACGTCAAGACGATCTCGCTCGACATGGAAATGGACGAGGCCTTCCGCGCGACGCAGGAGGCCCTGCGGCAGCTGGGCTGGAAGATCGTCGCCGAAATCCAGCCAGGCGGCCCGAACCGGCCCGAAGGCCATATCGAAGCGCTCACTTTTTCGCCGGCTCTCCATCTGCCGGTTGCGATCGCGATTCGCCTCCGGCCCGGCGAGGATGAAACAAGGGTCGATGTCCGCACGGCGATCCGCTATCTGCCCGACGACCTCGGCGCTGGCGCGACTTTGATCGGCAAGCTCGGCGACAAGCTGTCCGACGAGGACGACGCCAATTGATCAGGGGGAAGCGAAACGACCGTCGAGTCGAGGCGCGCCGTCGGTCCTGACCAGCCCGCGCGCGCAAAGATCCTCGAGATGGGCGAAGGTGGAAAGCGCAGCCGCCCCCTTGAGGCGCGGATCGAGCTTTTCATAGACCTTTTCGACAATCTCTGGCGCCTGCAAGGGACCGGCCGCCAGCGCGGCGAGGATGGACTTTTCCCGTGCGCGGCGATGGTGGAGCAAGGCGCGCAGGAAGCGCTGCGGCTGGCTGACCGGCCCGCCATGGCCGGGCCAGTAGACGTCGTGGTCGAAGGCGCGGAGCTTTTCCAGCGAGTCCATGTAAAGCCGCATGGCGCCGTCGGGCGGGGCGACGATCGAGGTCGACCAGCCCATGATGTGGTCGCCGGTGAACAGCGCCTTTTCCTCGACCAGCTCGAAACAGACGTGATTCATCGTATGGCCCGGCGTCGCCACGGCGCGCAGCAAGAAGCCGGCGCCGCGCCAGACTTCGCCGTCAGCGAGCAGGCGATCGGGGCGGTAGTCGAGGTCGTTGGAGGCGTCGAGCTTGTTGATCTCGCCGAGCGCCATGTCGCGCGCGGGGCGATGCGGCGCGCAGCCGACGATTTCCGCGCCGGTCGCCTGTTGCAGCAGGCGGGCGGCGGGCGAATGGTCGCGATGGGTGTGGGTAACGAAGACCGCCGCCACCTTCTCGCCTTTCAGGCCGTCGAGCAGGGCCTGGACATGATCGGGGATTTCGGGGCCGGGGTCGATGATCGCGACATCGCCCGCGCCGACGATGTAAGCGCAGGTGCCGGTGAAGGTGAAAGGGCCCGGATTCGGCGCGACGATGCGCCGGACCAGAGGCGAGATGCGGATCATCCGGCCGGCGGGGGCGTCGAAGGCGAGGTCGAACCTTGGCGCGTCGTCGGCGCCGTCGTCCTCGGCTCTTTCAGGGGGCGGGCCGGCGTCAGTCATTGGCTAAACTTAATGGCCCGCGCGGCGCCCGCAAGGGTCAATTGATCTTGTGCGCCGTCCAGCGGCCGCCGCAGAAATCGGTGTTGGACGACCAGGGGCCCGACGCGGAATCGCCCTTCACGTCGCCATTGGCCCGCAGCACCCGCTCGCCCTGCGAGAAATGGCCGACGAAGGTGTTGGCTTCGTCGATATAACCCCAGGGTTCTATTCCCGAGGCGTCGATGGCGGTGACGCGATTGTCCGTGATCGTCACCACGGCTTCCGCCGAAGGCTCGCATTTGCCGACGGTGGTTTCGATACTGACCTTCCATTGGCCGTCGTGGCTGCTTTGCGCCGAAGCTGCGAGCGAAGACAGAAAGAAGAAACTGGCGGCAAGAAATTTCGCGCGCACGGACCTGGCTCCCCGGGATTGCAAAACCAAGACTCGCGCCGTCTCGCGGATCGGACGTCGCACGCGCCTTGGACCTGACTCAATCGAGGCTTGGCTCGCACGCTTTGCTGGAATTGCAAAGGGCTTAATAACGGCGCCCGAGCGAAAATTCACGGGCGCCGCAAAAAAGTCACATTGCTTGAAGAGCCCCGCGCAATTGGCCCAGCACGTCGCTTCCGACATGGACGAAATCCCGGACGCCGGCGGCGCGCCATTGCGCCTCCAGGTCGCCGGGACGGCCTGCGATATAGAGAAGGGCGCCGGCGGATGTAAGTGCCTTCGCCGCGTCAACGCCTTGCTCGGCATAGACCTTATCGGACGAGCACAGCACGGCGAGTTTCGCGCCGCTGGCCTTGAAAGCCGCGGCGAGCGCGGCTGGGTCGGCGAAGCCGTCGTTGCCGAGCGCCTCGACCCCGCCGGCCTCGAAGAAGTTTTTGGCGAAAGTGGCCCGCGCCGTGAAGGCCGCGACCGGCCCAAGATTGGCGAGGAAGATTTTCGGCCGCGCCGCGCTGGTTTCGGCCTGGTCGCGCAAGGCCTCGAAGGCTTCGGCGACGCGATGCGGGGCGAGCGCGTTCGGGCTGGCGGCGGGCGGCGCCGGAGCAGGGATCAGCACCGTCACCGGCTTTTCATGGATGTTGGGGAATTCGCTGGCGCCGGTCAGCGGATCCTTGCGCCGGGCGACGTTCTTCGCCCGCTCGGCGGCGGTTTTGGCGATTTCCGCCTGGAAGGCGCCGCCTTCGAGCGCGCTGGCGAGGCCGCCGGCCTTTTCGATCTCCTGGAACAAAGCATAGCCGCGCTCGACCAGCGCGTCGGTCAGCGCCTCCAGCCCGCCGGCGCCGGCGGCCGGGTCGGCGACCTTGCCGAGATTGGATTCCAGGAGCAGGACGAGTTGGGTGTTGCGGGCGAGGCGGCGGGCGAAGGCGTCCGGCAGGCCGAGCGCCTGGGTGAAGGGCAGGACCGAGATCGAATCGGCGCCGCCGAGGCCGGCGGAGAACACGGCGACGGTGGCGCGCAGCAGGTTCACCCACGGGTCGCGGCGCGTCATCATCCGCCAGGCGGTTTCGCCATGGATGCGGATCGTCCGGGCTTCGAGGCCGCAGGCGCGCTCGATCCCCGCCCACAGCCGGCGCAGGGCGCGGAACTTGGCGATGGTCAGGAATTCGTCGGCGTCGGCCGCAAGGCGGAAGTCGATCATCTTGCGGGCGTCGTCGAGGCTGACGCCCGCCGCCTCCAGCGCCCGCAGGGCGGCGAGGCCCGAGGCCAGCGTGAAGGCCAGCTCCTGCGCCGGAGAGCCGCCGGCGGCGTGAACCATGCGGCCGTCGGCGCCAATCAGGCCATGGCCGAAGCCGCGCGCGGCGAGCTTCTTGGCCTGTTCGGCGAGCTTCGGCCCTTCTTTCGCCCAGTCGAGCGCCGCGCCGCTCAGGGCGGCGGCGCCGATCGGGTCGAGGCCGAAGGAAATGTCCAGCTTGTCCGGATCGTAGCCGCGCGTGGCGACAAGATCGAGCAAAGCCGCGATCACCGCTTCCGGATTCGCCGGGGGGTCAAGCAGGACGCGCACGCCGGCGTCGAGGTGAATGTCCTTGAGGGAGGGGGCGAGGGCGTCGGCGCCGCTGAGGCCGAAGCCATAGGCGCCGACCGAACCGGCGAAGACGAGATGCAGGCCGTCGGCGCCATTTTCGAGGTCCGCCAGGGCGAGTTCATTGGCGGCGGCGGCGTCGGGATGATCGACGCGGGCGACGACCGACCAGTCGCCGGCGCCGCGGAAGGCGCGCGGTTTGCCCGAGGCGCGGGCGTAAAGCGGATGGATCTCAAAACCGTCATAGGTCTTGCTGACGAGCTTTTGCAGCGGCGCGCCTTTCAGGGCGGTCTCGACCTTCTGGCGCCATTGCTCCTCGGCGGCGGGGGGGAAGGCGTCAACAAAGGGCGCGGCTTGCTCGGACGCTGCCATGCTTGGTCTCCTGAATAGTTCGGACCCTTTTGCCATTTTGCGCGCTGCGGCGCCATCTGCCATTTGTCGAAGGGCGCAAGGCCGGCGGCGTCGGCAAGGCGATCATGAAAAGGAGCCTGTCGTGAACGATTCGTAAAAACTGGCCGCGCGACGCCACTGGCGCTTTCTGGTCCCCCACGCCCATCTCAATTCGGTCTTCGGCGACGACTGGTTCGCGCTCAAGGCCGAGGCCTTCGCGCGCTTTTTCGGCACGCCGACCTTTCTCATCGCCCAGACGGCGATCGTTCTGGTCTGGATGGGGATCAATCTCTCAGGCTGGACCACTTTCGACGTCTATCCCTTCATCCTGCTCAATCTCGCGTTCTCGCTCCAGGCCAAGCCATGCGTTTTCCGCATGACGCTCGGAATAACTGGAGAAGGTCCCATTCTCGCCGCCTTTCTGGGCGAGAAATCCGGCGAATAGGCTCTGCGCGATTCATTTTTCGTTAAGGTCGTGGGGCTTTGTTGCGGCGCAGCGACGCTTGAGGCGGCTGACGACGAGGGAATGACAAGTGCGCATGGCGTGGAAATTTTCGAAGGCGGCTTTCGCCGGCCTGATGCTGACATTGGCTCCCGGCCTGACGAGCGCTCCGGCTGTCGCCGGGGATGGCTTCAATCTTGGCGCGCTTTTCGGCGGCGGCCAGAAGCAGAGCGCTTATACGGCGGAGATTTTCGTCGCCTCGACCCGCAAGGGCGGCGCGAATTCGACCGAACTGACGCCCGGCGGCAAGGCGCGTTTCGCGCTCGATTATGTCTCCGTTCCGCCCGACCACAAGCCGGGCTCGATCGAGCGGCCGGCCTTCGGCGGGGCCAATCCCGACCATCATTTCGTGCTGCAATCGCGCAGCGAGCTTGACGACGACGAATTCCGCGAGCAACTCGCGGCTCATCTTTCCGGCCGCATCGGCGTCAACCGCGACGTCCTGGTCTATGTTCACGGCTTCAACACTTCGTTGGACGACGCGCGCTTCCGGCTGGCCCAGATCGTCGTGGACACCCATTTCGGCGGCGTCCCGGTTCTGTTCACGTGGCCGTCCAAGGCGGCCTTGCTCGCCTATGGCGCGGACAAGGAAAGCGCCACCGCCTCACGTGACGCCTATCTCAATTTGCTCGACACGATCGCCCAGACGCCGGGACTCGGACGCGTCCATATCCTCGCCCATTCCATGGGCACCTGGCTGACCATGGAGACCCTGCGCGAGGCGGCCCTGTCCGGATCGCCCGACCTCCACGGCAAGCTGGGCAATGTCATGCTGGCCGCCCCGGACATCGACCTTTCGGTGTTCAAGCAGCAGATCGCGCGGCTCGATCCGTCGCATTTCTCGGTCTATGTCTCGAAGGACGACCGCGCCCTGCAAGTGTCGGCGAGCCTTCAGGGCGACCGCCGGCTCGGCTCTCTCGACCCGGGCTCCGACCGCGACCGCAAGCTGATCGAAAAGCTCGGCGTCGGCGTCTATGACATTTCCGACCTCGCGACCAATCTGATCGGCCATGACAATTACGCCGACGCCCCGCAAGTCGTCCGCCAGATCGGCGCGCGGCTCGAAAAGCCCCGCGCCGACGACGCCGAGACGCAAGCCGTGATCGACGCCGGCGCCGACCGCACGCCCAAGCCGCCGCCGGGGCAGATCGACAGCCAGGCCCTGCCGCCGCCGG
>JAJXYV010000149.1 GCA_021780435.1 Pseudomonadota bacterium | reverse complement strand
TCCTGCGCCTTGAACGGGGCAATCGTTTGCACCAGCGACACCGCGGTCGCGCTCGACATCGTTCACCTCGGGAAACATCAACCCAGCCCCCGGCGGGCTCCCGCCCACCCCATCGTCGCGAGCCCTGCCTGCGGCGCCGTCGCGGGCAGGGCGAATCCGGGATGCGGGTTTGCTCGGACTCGCATGGACATTCATGCTCGACTGTGCCACGTCGCGAAGACGAAAGTTGCTCTCTCTATTTCGGGCGTTTTTTGCCTAAACGCAAATAAAGTTGCAACTATTCTTGCGTTCGTGCCTCATCCGCCCGTGGACAGGGAACGCGATCTCGAGGCGCCGACCAACGATGATCTCGGCACGAAGATGGTCTTTCTTGCCGGACCGCGCCAGGTCGGCGAGACCACGCTCGCTAAGCACGTGCTGCCGGCCGACGTGTTTCTCTCTGCTCTCGCTTGAGCGTTCCCCTTTGGCGGTTGGGTCGGCCCGGCCCGTCAAGACCTTCAAGGTCGCCGGCTACAGCACCGATCTGCGGCCGGATTTGTCGACCCGGCCGGACCTATCCCTCGGCGAGCACCTCCTCGATCGTGCCGCGCGCCCACCCCACGGGCCCGACCCGCATCGCGGAGCCGTTGCCGAAGCTCTCGTTTGCGGCAGGCAAGGCCGCAGAGACAATCACAAGATATTTGTTTGTAGTCACTTAATATGTGTTATATAGCATTTGCGCTGTGCTTGTTGACATAGCACGCGATCTGCTGTAAAAGTCATCGTTGTGACCGAGAACGCCCTCAGTCCCCGAGTTCGGAGGCCCGCATGAGCAGACACGTGCCCACCGAGCAATCCCAGCGCATCCGTAAGCTGCGAGGTCGTTTGGGTCTCACCCAGGCCCAACTGGCCGAGAAGCTCGGCGTTTCGTTCGCCTCGGTCAACCGGTGGGAGAACGGCCAGTCGAGCCCAGCGCGTTTGGCGTTGCAGAAGCTGGAGGCGGTCGAGCGCTTCGGGCTGGCTGGCCTCGAAACCGGCCCTGCTGGCCGCGGGGTCACATCGAGTGAGGCCGTGCATGAGGGCGCAACGGGCGGGCTGCTTCCGCTCGATTTCACGGGAAATCCGGAGGGGGTGCGAGCGGTCGTCGAGGCGCACTGGCTAGCCGAGGGGTATCAGACAAACCCCGCATTCGCCATCGAGACGTCGCTCGTTGACCCGCTGCCGCACCAGCGGATCGCCGTCTACGAGCGGATGCTCACGCAGCCTCGGCTGCGCTTCCTGCTCGCGGACGATGCGGGCGCAGGCAAGACGATCATGGCCGGGCTCTACATCCGCGAGATGCTCGCGCGCAAACTCATCCGCCGCGTGCTCGTGGTGGTCCCGGCAGGGCTAATTGGCAACTGGTACCGGGAGATGCGCACGCTGTTCCGGTTGCCGTTCGAGATCGTTCGCGGCCTCGACGCCCGCGGCGGCAACCCGTTCACCGGACCCAGCAGCAATCTGGTGATCGTTAGCATGGACACCTTGGGCGGCGGCGCCATGTTCGGCCGCCTCCAGGAACCACACGTTGAACCCTACGATCTCGTGATCTTCGACGAGGCCCACAAGCTCTCCGCTCGGCGAGACCCAGACGGGAGCTTCCGTCCTACGGACCGGTACCTTCTCGCCGAAGCGCTGGCAGGCGCAAACGACAAACAGCACAAGTACCCGCTCGGCTGGGCGGCCAACCATCTCCTACTTCTCACGGCGACGCCGCACATGGGCAAGGACGACCCGTACTTCTACATCTGGCGTCTCCTCGAACCGAACGTTCTGACCACACCTGACGCGTTTGCCGCCTTTCCGCAGGAGGCACGCACACGGCACTTCATGCGCCGCACCAAGGAGGAAATGGTCAAGCTGGACGGCTCGCCGCTGTACCCCACCCGCACCTCCGACACGCTGAGCTTCGACCTCACGGCCGGGGAGGTCAGCGAGCAGGCGCTGTACGACCAGACCTCGGAGTACATCCGCACCACCTACAACCGCGCCCGCGTCCTCAACCGCTCGGCGGCTCGATTTGCGATGAGCATCTTCCAGCGGCGGTTGGCAAGCTCCACATGGGCCCTACTCCGCTCGTTCGAACGACGGATTGAGAAGCTAGACCGCCTCATCGACGACATCAGCTCGGGGCGCCTCAGCGAGGAGCAGTTCCTCGCCCTGCAGCGCCAGCTCGACCGAAGCGCGACCGACCCGTTGGAGGAGCGCACGGCCGACGACGAGGAGACCACCGAAGGTGAGGAACAGAACGACAGGGATGAGACGCTGACCCTTGGCGCTGTCGTCGCCACCTCGCTCGCCGAGCTGCGAAACGAGCAGCTGCAGGTGCAATCGCTGCGCGACCTCGCCAGAGCGGTTTACGAGCGCGGCCAGGAGTCGAAGTTCGAAAGACTTCGCCAGGTGATTCGCGACCCCGCCTACCGGGATGAAAAGCTCATCATCTTCAGCGAGCACAAGGACACCGTGGATTTTCTCGTGCGCCGGTTCGAGGCGCTCGGCTTCACCGGTCAGATCGCCTCCATCCACGGCGGCATGGATTGGCGCGAGCGCGAGCGCCAGGTCGAGCTATTTCGCCGGCCGGCCAGTGAGGGGGGCGCCACGTACCTGATCGCCACCGATGCCGCCGGCGAAGGGATCAACCTGCAGTTCTGCTGGCTGATGGTGAACTACGACATTCCATGGAACCCGGCTCGCCTCGAGCAGCGCATGGGTCGTATCCACCGCTACAAGCAGACCCACGACCCGGTCGTCATCCTCAACATCGTCGCCGGCAAGACGCGCGAGGGCCGTGTCCTCAAGACGCTGCTCGACAAGCTGGAGAGGATCCGGAAGGAGCTTGGCTCCGACAAGGTCTTCGATGTGATCGGCCGCGTCTTCGATGGCGTCTCGATTACCCAGTATATGCATGATGCCCTAGCTGATGCGGGTGGCGAGGACGCCACCATCGAGCGTATCGAGGGCACGCTGACCAGCGAGCAGGTCGAAGCACTGCGAGCCAGGGAACATGCGATCTACGGCGAGGGCGGCGAGGTGCGCGGTGAGTTGCCGCGCCTGCGCGGCGAACTGGACCGCGAGGTTTACCGGTGCTTGCTGCCCGGCTACGTGCGCCGCTTCGTCGAGCGCGCCGCCCCGCTGCTCGATCTCGCCATCGAGGGCGACCTCGACACCATGTTCACGTTCCGCGCGGAGAAGCCCGGGGCGATGGACCGGATCTGGTCGGCGCTCGAAAGCTACCCCGAGCCCCAGCGCCACGCGCTCTCGGTGGCCAAGCCTGGCAGCGGTGGCCAAGCCGTGTTCCTCCACCCCGGCGAGGCCGTCTTCGACACCCTGGCCGGCCTGGTCATCGAGCGCTTCACCGCACAGGCCACGAGAGGCGCCATCTTCGTCGACCCGGCGGCCTCCCAGCCGTACCTTCTCCACCTTGCTCGCATCACGGTCCAACGGGCGCCCAACCCCGCAGCGCCGGCGCAAGGCGGGGCTGAGATCCTCGAGCAGGGCCTGGTGGGCCTCAAGCAAGCGACGGGTGGCGAGATCGAAGAGATCCCGGTCGAGACGCTCGGCCTCCTTCGTCCGGGTGGCGCCCCGCCGGCCTCCTCGCTGGGCCTCATCGCACTAGGTCACGACCTGGCGGCCGCCGCCAGCAGCTACGCGGCGGACCATGTGCTCGGACCCGCCATCGAGCGGCAACGCGCGGCCGTCCTCGCCGGGTTGTCCGAGCGTGAGGGCTTCCTCCGCCGCGGTTTCGACTACCAGGACGCCGACCTCGCCTTGCGGCGCGCGCGCCTGGGCGAGAAGGCGCGCAACGGCAACGCCGCGGCCCAGGCTGAGCTAGGGCGCATCCGCGACCAGCAACGCCAACTTGGGGAGCGCAAGGACCGAGTGCTCGCTGAGCTTTGCGTCGAACCTCAGCGGATCCAACCTGGCGATGTGGTATTCATCGCCCACGCCCTCGTTGTCCCCTCGGTGGACCCTGAGGACAAGGAGCGATTCGACGCGGAGGTGGAGGCGATCGCCGTCAAGGTTGCCTGGGCCTACGAGGAGGCCCAGGGCGCGAACGTCAGCGACGTCTCGAAGCCGGCGCTCGCCCGCGCCGCCTCGCTGCCCGACTGGCCCGGCTTCGACCTGCTCGCGCACCGGCCAGACGGCGAGGAGCGCGCGATCGAGGTCAAGGGCCGCGCCCGCTCCGGCGACATCGAGATGAAGGAGAACGAGTGGACCAAGGCGTGCAACCTGCGCGACCGCTACTGGCTCTACGTCGTGTACGACTGTGGCACGCCGAACCCCCGGCTCCTGCGGGTGCAGGATCCATTTGGGAAGCTGATCGTGGACGGTAAGGGCGGAGTCCTAATCAATGTTACTCAGCTCTTCATGGCTGCAACAAGCGCCGAGCAAGATGAAGTGGGCTTGGCAGAAAGGAGACGTCAGCATGTCTAACAAGTCGCAGTTTTCCCTCCCAACTAGTAGCTACGAGGTAATCACCAAGATTCTGCATGCTTATGTGCTTTGCGGGGACAAGCCGGCCACCCTGCAGGAAGTGTCCAGCAAGGCCGGACTTAACAAGACCCAAGTATCCGGAAATAATGCCTTCCTCTCCAGCATCGGCCTGCTCGAGGGGGGAAAGCAAAAGACGCTCACGTCGCGAGGCAAGAATCTCGCCCTGGCTATCGCCAACAAACTGCAGGCTGACATTGCGTCCGCGTGGTCCAGCGCCCTCATGGATGCAGAGCCTACAAAGGCTGTCCTCGAGATGATCAAAGTACAGAACGGCGTCATCAAGAAGGACCTTTCGGGCAAGATCGCACAGAGCCTCAAACTGCCTGCCTCTAAGTCAGCGCAAACGAAGACTGGAATCAATGCCCTGATAGAGATCGCGACACGAGCGGGCGTGTTGGAGGAGAGTGGCGATAAGTATGTCTTCTGCGCCTGGGCCGAAGGTGCTCCGGCGAAGCAGGCCGGTGGAGACCAGGCCACGCAGGGCGGCGCGAAGGCCGGCACTCACGAATCAGTACCTAAGGCTAAGGCGGCAGCACCCATTGTGCCGCCCCCCCTTCCGCAGTCCGCACTGCCGGGGGTTCACATCGACGTCCAGATACACGTGGCTGCCGACGCCAAGCCGGAGCAGATTGACCAGATCTTCGCGAGTCTCGCAAAGCATCTCTACCAACGAGGTTGATAGATGAGCGTTGAACTCACCTACCTTGCGCTTGCGGCCGCTGCGGCCGCCGAAGGGGCTGCTAGGGCGGCGGGTTTGCATTCGCCACCACGTGAGAAGGCCGCTGAGTTGGCGTTTGATGACTTCGT
>JAJXYV010000201.1 GCA_021780435.1 Pseudomonadota bacterium | reverse complement strand
GGGCGCGGAAGGCGCGCTGAACCTTCGCTCTACTCGACCGCCCAGTTGTCGATCAGCCTCGTCTTGCCCAGCCGCGCCGCGACCAGCAGGCGGATCGGGCCATCGGCCAGCGAGGCGGCCGGCGCAAGGCTGTCCGCGTTGCGCGCCTCGAAATAATCGAGGGCGAAGCCTGCGGCCTCGATCTCGCGACTGGCCCGCGCGACCACCTCATTGACTGGCGCGCCGGCCTTGATCGTTTCGGCGCTCGCGCGCAGCACGCGCGACAGGGTCACCGCCAGCGCGCGTTCCGGCGCCGTGAGATAGACATTGCGCGACGACATGGCGAGGCCATCCGTCTCGCGCCTGGTCGGCACGCCGAATATCCTCGTCGACATGTCGAGATCGGCGGCCATGCGGCGGATCACCGCCAGCTGCTGGAAATCCTTCTCGCCAAAAAAGGCGCAATCCGCCTGCGCCTGGTTGAGCAGCTTGGCCACCACCTGCGCCACGCCGGCAAAATGATCCGGCCTGAACCTATCCTCCAGCCCCGCGAGCGCCGGGCCGCCGGGAATGACCTGGGTCGAAAAGCCTTGCGGATACATCTCGCCGGGCGTCGGCGCGAAGCACCCGTCGCAGCCGACTTCCGCCAGTTTGGCGAGATCGGCGTCGAAGGTGCGCGGATAGGCGGAAAAATCCTCGTTCGGCGCGAATTGGGTCGGATTGACGAAAATCGACACGATGGCGCGGCGCGCATGGGCGCGCGAAGCCTCGACCAGCGAGACGTGGCCGGCGTGAAGCGCGCCCATGGTCGGAATCAGGGCGACCGTCTCGCCGGCGGCGCGCCATTGCGCAACCTTTTGGCGCATGGCGGAGATTTCGCGGAAGATCAGGGGCATTTCAGGCATAGCCGGCTCACAGGTTGGACGGATTTTTGATCGCGCGGAATTTTTTCGGCGCCTCGGGAACGTCCTCGCCGGCCGCGCGGCGCAGGAAATCGACATATTCGGCCGACAGGCCATTGGCCCGCGCCGCCGCGACGATTTTCGCCATGTAATCGGCCGGGGCGCGGCCGCAACTCTTGGACGGCGCGCCAATATAGACGAGCGCGCGAACCGGCGCGGCGCCCTCGCGCAGGACAGGCTGGCTCACTTTGGCATAGGCCCCTTGCGCGACGTCCTCGTAGCGGTCGAGCGCCGCCAGGTCGCGAAAGCTCAGTTCCCACAGCACGCCCGCGACGCTCGCCGCCGGATCGCGGACGACGGTGGCGAAACCATCGGGCATCAGCGCGAACCGATGGCGCGCCAGCCAGGCGCGCCCCAGCAGCCGCGCGCCGGGGCAGCGGCGCGCCATGGCGGCGGCGTCCAAATTGGAGCCATAGGCGAAATTCAACGGCATCGGCGCGCGTTATCCATATTGATATTTGCGTATTTGAATGTGATGATTGCATTGGCGGCGCGAAGCGCCGTATCGGCAGATACATGCCGAACAGGGAGGAAAACAATGAAATTCGCAAAATGGGCTCTCGCCACGCTTTTCAGCGCCGGTCTCGTCGGCCAGGCGCTCGCTGTTGAAGTTGCGGGCGACTACACTCGCCCGAATGGCGACAAGGTCAAGGTTTCGGTCGTCGGCGGCAAGCTTTATTGCAAGATCGTCTCGGGCAGCCAGCCGGGCTTTGAAATGTGCCATGGCATGAACAATGTCGGCGGCTCCGTCTGGAAGGGCGCCGAGATGAAACATCCGTCGATGCCGGGCCTGATGACCTTCAACGGCACCGTCAACGTTTCAGGCGGCGGCCTGTCGATCAAGGGCTGCGCGGTCGGCGAATCCATGTGCGATTCCGAGAGCTGGACCCGCAACTGACGCTTTTCACCCGCTTTCGTTTTTCGAGCTCCCGGCCCATGGTCGGGAGCTTTTTTTGGACCGCGCGGTCGCTCTGGCGCACGCGATTCATGGAATGTGCGGATCACGCCGCCAGTGCTTGGGCCGCCGGCGCGCTTGCCTGGGCCGACCGCACGACGATCCGCGAGACGAACCATTCGGCAAACCAGCGCAGGGCCCAGGGGAAAGGCAGCAGGAAGGCGAGCGCGAGGGCGAGAACCAGGGAGCGCCACAGGAAATCCCAACCCGAGCCCACGAATTCGAAGCCGTGGCTGCCGGCGACATTGGCGCAGACCCAACGTGTCTGGTATTTAAGCACCCAAGCCCAGCCGATAATGGTGACGAAGGACAGGCTGAGGAGCACGATCCAGCCGAAATAAGGCAGGAAGCCGCCCTCGAAACGCAGGGCGAGGCCGCCCTGCTCCAGCCTCAGCGATCGGCAGAACCAGACGATCATTCGCACTGTCAGCCAGACGCTGAACGCCATCGCCAGCAACGAAGCGACGCTATGGTAACGGGTTCCGGCCAAGGCGGGGCCGATCATCTCGCTCAGGCCCGTGCCGGCGAAAATATACCAGCATTCGCCGACCGAGCTTTCGAGACGAAGCCGCCTTCCGCCCGGAAGGGCGACCTGCTCCGCGACCCAGCGATAGAACCACAGGCCGGCCCAGGGCGCCGGAAGGATCAGCGCGACGGCGAAGACCATGACGACCGCGCGCCAGAACAACCCCCAGACGGGGAAGGACGGCAGCAATGGACCAATCCCCGCCGCCGGGGCGGCGGCGATTTCGGCGAAGATCGCCGCAAGAGCGGGATGTCTTGCGGCGGGAACGGGCTCCCCGCCCTCGCTCCAGACCAGGCAATCCGGCGCCACGCGGCCGACCCGCGCCAACGTGACGAGTTCGTCGAGAGAAACCGGACCGTTCTGCGCGCCGGAACGATCTTTGAAAAAATAATTCCACGCCATGACTCGGTCCTGAAAAAAGGCGAGGAGACCAGTTTGCGGCGCGGCGAAAAAAAACGCCAGCCCGGCAGAGCCGGGCTGGCGCGATACATTTCGGGTTGACGCGGATCAGGCGAATTCCATGATCACCGCGTCGACGGCGAGTGAATCGCCTTCCTTGGCCTTGAGCGCCTTGACGGTGACGTCGCGCTCGGCGCGCAACACGTTCTCCATCTTCATCGCCTCGACCATGGCGAGCGGATCGCCGGCCTTCAGTTCCTGGCCTTCCTTGACATAGATCGCTTTGACCAGGCCCGGCATCGGGCACAGCAGCGACTTCGAGGTGTCGGCGACCTTCTTCTCCGGCATGATCGCGAAGAATTCCGCCTCGCGGCGGGTGAAGACGCGCGCCTCGACGGTCGCGCCGGCATGGGCGATTTCGAAGCCGTTCAGGATCGAGCGCACCTGGACCGCGACCTTCTCGCCGTCGATCAGGCCGTTCCAGACCGGCTCGCCCGGAACCCAGTCGGATTCGAGCCGGTGTGCGTGCCCTCCCTCGACGAAGCGCACCAGCAGTGCGCCTTCGCCCGAGTCGATCTCGATGTCGAAATGCTCCTTGTCGAGCGTCACCGTGCGCGCGGAATCGAAAGTCACCGGCTTCTGCGTCCGCATCTGCCCGGAAATCTGGCGCTTGCGCTCGTTGTAGAGATTGTCGACGAAGGCCGCGACCGCGGCCATGCGATGCGCGTTCTCGCCCTTTGGCTTCAATGGCGAGAAGCCTTCCGGATATTCCTCGGCGATGAATCCGGTCGACAGATGGCCCGAACGCCAGCGCTCGTGCTGCATCAGCGACGACAGGAAGGGGATGTTGTGCCGGATGCCGTCGATGACGAAGCCATCGAGCGCGCGCGACTGGGCGTCGATCGCCGTCAACCGGTCGCCAGCGTGGGTCACCAGCTTGGCGATCATCGGATCGTAGAAGATCGAGATTTCGCCGCCTTCATAGACGCCGGTGTCGTTGCGCACCGTGACGCCTTCGGAGCGTCCCTCCTCCGGCGGACGATATTTCACCAGACGGCCGGTCGAGGGCAGGAA
This sequence comes from Pseudomonadota bacterium, assembly GCA_021780435.1. GTDB lineage: Bacteria > Pseudomonadota > Alphaproteobacteria > Rhizobiales > Beijerinckiaceae > Rhodoblastus. The sequence goes on along the minus strand of JAJXYV010000201.1, from coordinate 1,428 downwards.
GTTGCGGGTCGGGTCTTCCGCATAGATGCGGCTTTCGATCGCCCAGCCCTTGAGATGGACGTCGCTCTGCCTGATCGCCAGCGGCTCGCCCGCCGCCACGCGGATCATCTGCTCGACGAGGTCGATCCCGGTGATCAGTTCGGTCACCGGATGCTCGACCTGAAGGCGGGTGTTCATTTCGAGGAAATAGAAGCTCTTGTCCTGGCCGGCGACGAACTCCACCGTGCCGGCGGAATCGTAATTGACCGCCTTGGCCAGGGCGACGGCCTGCTCGCCCATCTTGCGGCGGGTCTCTTCATCGAGCAGCGGCGACGGCGCCTCCTCGATGACCTTCTGGTTGCGGCGCTGGATCGAACATTCGCGCTCGCCGAGATAGATCACATTGCCGTGCTTGTCGCCCAGCACCTGGATTTCGATATGGCGCGGGTTGACGATGAATTTTTCGACGAAGACGCGGTCATCGCCGAACGAGCTCTTGGCCTCGGACTTGGCGCGCGCAAAGCCCTCGGCGACCTCGCCGCTGTTATGAGCGATGCGCATGCCCTTGCCGCCGCCGCCGGCGGAGGCCTTGAGGATCACCGGATAGCCGATGCCGTCGGCGATCTGCACCGCATCCTCGGGCGTCTCGATGACGCCGAGATAGCCCGGCACCGTGCTGACTTTGGCGGCGTTGGCGAATTTCTTCGACTCGATCTTGTCGCCCATCGCCTCGATGGCCCCGACGTTCGGGCCAATGAACACGATATTGTTGGCTTTCAACGCCTCGGCGAAGGCGGCGCGTTCCGAGAGGAAGCCATAGCCGGGATGGACGGCTTCGGCGCCGGTCTTCTTGCAGGCGTCGATGATCTTGTCGATCACCAGATAGGAGTCCGCGGCGGGGGCCGCGCCGATATGGACGGCCTCGTCGGCCATTTCGACATGGAGCGCATCCTTGTCGGCGTCGGAATAGACAGCAACCGTCTTGATGCCCATCCGCCGCGCGGTCTTGATGACGCGGCAGGCGATTTCGCCACGGTTGGCGATCAGAATTTTCTTGAACATACAGGCCCCGAAGCGGAACGAAGACGGCCTTGCGCGGGCAAGGCCCCTGTTGGATCGCACCGCTTTTATGGGAAGTCCTCGCCCTCGTCCAGCAGCCAAAGGGCTGAGACGCGGCCGGAAAAGGCTCAGGCCTGGCGGGCGAGTTCGGCTTGAACCTCAGGGGCCTGCGCGCGGACGCGGACGGCGGCGGCCATCCAGGCCGGCGCGCGATCGGCCTCGGCGAGAACATTGGCGAGAAGGGCGACGCCGGTGAGCGTCCGGCAGCGATCCGCCTCGCGGACGAGCCATTCCGCCTGTTCCGCGCCGACAACGCCGGTCGGCCGGCATTGCCATACGACATGATCGGTGAGGCATTCGATGAAGAATTCGGTCCATTCGGCGCAGGGC
>JAJXYV010000248.1 GCA_021780435.1 Pseudomonadota bacterium | reverse complement strand
CCGATCCTCGGCACCTCGGTCGATTCGATTGACCTTGCCGAAGACCGCGACCTGTTCAAGCGCCTGCTCGACAAGCTCGGCCTGAAACAGCCGAAGAACGGCATCGCCTATTCGGTGGAGCAGGCGCGCATCGTCGCCCAGGAGCTTGGCCTGCCGCTGGTGGTGCGCCCGTCTTATGTGCTGGGCGGCCGCGCCATGGCGATCATCCGCGACCCGGGCGAACTCGACGATTATCTGCTCGGCACGCTGCCGGGCCTCGTGCCATCGGACGTCAAGGCGCGCTATCCCAATGACAAGACCGGCCAGATCAACACGGTTCTGGGCAAGAATCCGCTGCTGTTCGACCGCTACCTCGTCGACGCCGTCGAGGTGGACGTCGACTGCCTGTGCGACGGCGAGCAGGTCTTCGTCGCCGGCGTGATGGAGCATATCGAGGAGGCCGGCATCCATTCCGGCGATTCGGCCTGCTCCCTGCCGCCGCGCTCGCTGTCGCCTGAAATGATCGCGCGGCTGGAGGAGCAGACCGCCAAGCTGGCGCTGGCGCTCCATGTCGGCGGGCTGATGAATGTCCAGTTCGCCCTCAAGGACAACGAGATTTACGTCCTGGAGGTCAATCCGCGCGCCTCGCGCACCGTGCCTTTCGTCGCCAAGGTCATTGGTCAGCCGCTCGCCAAGATCGCGGCGCGGGTCATGGCGGGCGAAGAGCTCGCTGGCTTCGGGCTGAAGCCGTGGGAAGGCGGCCATATCGGCGTCAAGGAGGCTGTCTTCCCCTTCGCGCGTTTCCCCGGCGTCGATACGGTGCTCGGCCCGGAAATGCGCTCAACCGGCGAGGTGATGGGGCTCGACCGCAGCTTCGACGTCGCCTTCGCCAAGAGCCAGCTCGGCGCCGGAACCAAGGTGCCGACTTCGGGCGCGCTGTTCATCTCGGTGCGCGACGCTGACAAGCTGCGGATGCTCGACGCGGTCCGCCTGCTGGCGGATCTCGGCTTCAAGGTGCTGGCGACCGGCGGCACCGCGCGCTTCCTCAACGAACATGGCATTGCCGCCCAGCGGATCAACAAGGTGTCGGAAGGCCGGCCCCATGTGGTCGACGCCATCAAGAACGGCGGCGTCCAGCTGGTGTTCAACACGACCGAGGGCGCGCAGGCCCTGGCCGATTCGCGTTCGCTGCGCCGGGCCGCCCTGCTGCACAAGGCGCCCTATTACACGACGCTCGCCGGCGCGCTGGCGGCCGCGCAAGGCGTCCGAGCCTTCCTGGCGGGCGATCTCGAGGTGCGGGCCCTGCAGGATTATTTCGCCTGAGGCGCCGGTCCAACAATTGCGCCGTTCCTCGGAGACGCTTTTGAAGTTTTGATTTTCGGGGTGCGGAATGGAAAGGCGTTCGATCGATTCGATTCAGGCGTTGAGAGCTGTCGCTGCAGTCGCCGTCGCAACGATGCACGGGTCTATGATGACGGCGTCGCTCAGTAATGATGCGTTCTGGACAGGTGTTAAAAAGGCGATTACTCCATTCGGCAATTCTGGCGTCGATTTATTTTTTGTCATCAGCGGAACAATAATGTATATTGTTTCCGCCAGGTCAAACAGCAGTAACTCAAGGGCGTTTTATGACTTCTTGCTACATAGAATTGCGCGCATATATCCTCTTTTCCTCATAACGTTCTTGGTTAGTGTTATTGTTGCCGGTTACGGAAATTATAGTGTATCATTTTACCAGTTTTTAAAAGATGCGCTGCTGATAGATTTTCCATCCGTGCACCCCGTGTCTTGGACGTTGCCGTATGAGGTTCGATTCTATGTCGTTGTGTCGCTTATGTTGCTGCTGTTTCGTAAATATTTAAATGTCGCGTTTGTCGGGTGGGGCGTCGTCCAATTCGGTTTGATGATCGCCGCGGAGATAGGTTCTCTAAAATTTGACTATTTTAATTACGTTCTTATGACCGAATTTAGCTTTGGTCTCGCTGTCGGCTATCTTATCGAGCGTCGTATAGAGAAATATCCTATACCATTGTTGTTTCTTGGCGTCACATGGCTGCTAATTTCATATTTTATAGTTCATGACAAGCTCAGCTTGATTGACTTATATCGTCACCTTTTGTTCGGGATTCCAGCCTCCTTCCTTGTCTATTCACTGGTGGTTCTAGAAAATCGGAACAAAATTGTTGTGAGTAAGAATCTTGTATTTATAGGGGGAATTTCATACTCTATATATCTGTGGCATAATGTGCTCCTCACCTATATGGGATCTCTTTTCAATCGTGGCGCGCACGGGGTCTGGTTTGGCGTGGCGTTTATGCTTATATTTGCGGCTGTAACGTTCGTTGTGTCCGTATTCAGTTATACCTACATAGAGAAACCGAGTATGCGATTTGGGCGATATCTTACAATGCCGTCGAGATTGGCGCTGTTGCTCAAGTATTGATGCGTGCGATGCTTTTGTGGTTGTGATGGAGCGGCAGCGCTGGTGATCGGAAGTTCCGGCGCGTCGCAAAGAGTTTTATTGGGAATTGACGTTTCACGGCGGCTGCACCATCATTATCGCGTTGGCTTGCCAACAGAGTCCGACGCGCCCTCAAGGGCGCGTTACGCATTTTACCACTCGGCGCGCGCGCATCGGCGTCGCCGCAAGACGATTTGAAAGAGTCGCAGGATGGAAAAGCTGCCCATGACCGTCGCCGGATATGCGGCCCTCGAGGTGGAGTTGAAGCGCCGCCAGCAGGAGGAGCGCCCGCGTATCATACAGGCCATAGCGGAAGCGCGGTCCCACGGCGACCTCTCGGAAAATGCTGAATATCACGCGGCGAAGGAGTCGCAGTCCCTCAATGAAGGGCGGATCGCGGAACTTGAGGACAAGCTTTCGCGCGCCGATATCATCGACGTCAGCAAGCTTTCCGGCAATACGGTGAAATTCGGCGCCACGGTGACCTTGATCGACGAGGACACCGACGCTGAAAAACGCTACCAGATCGTCGGCGACATGGAAGCTGACGTCAAATCGGGCAAGGTTTCGATTTCTTCGCCGATCTCGCGGGCGCTGATCGGCAAGAAGGTCGGGGATTCCGTCGAGGTGAACACGCCGGGCGGCGGCAAGAGCTATGAAATCATGAAGATCGATTTCGTCTGACAGCGTTTCTCGACGCCGCGCTTCTTACGTTTTTTGTCTATTTCGATCGCGCGGAGGCCACGAGAGCGTTTTCCGGTCGTGCGGGCGTCTTGTGTCGGGCGCCGCCGTGCGCCGGCTTCAGCGCGAGCGCGGGCCGCTCGACGAAGCGCCATGAGAGGGTCGCAAGCAGCATTGTGATCAGCATCGCGGCGACGAAGTTGAACATGGCTGGTTGCGGTCCCATAAAATGGATCAAGGTCTGCTGGACGGGAAAGCCATAGAGATAGACGCCGTAGGAAATGTCATGGCCTTCGAACTTGCTCAGCAGTGCTGATCTGGTTCGTCCGGCTCCCACCACGAAGCATGACAAGGTCGTGGCGAGGGCGATTTCTTTCAAGACCTCATTATCCAAGAAACGGGCGGCGATCGCGAAAAGCACAATCGCGACCACGGGACTGCATCTGTGCTCCAGGCGCAGGATCGCGATCGAGGCGCCAAAGTAGAAATAGCAGGTCAGATCCAAGGCCACGATGACATCGGTTCCCCAAAGGACGAGGCTCGGCCGCTCCGGCGCGATGCGCAGAAAATAGAGCGAAGCGGCGAGCAAGGCGACCGCGAGGACGGGAACGAGGAGTTTTGGCGATCGGCGATGCCGGCCGATCAGCAGCGGGACGCCAAAATACATGGCGACTTCGACGGGCAAGGTCCAAAGGACCCCGCTGACGACGCTTGGGACGGTATTGTCGGCAAACACCCCTGGCAACGAATAGACAGGGTAAAACGCAATATTCCAAAGATAATCATACGTCGCTCGGTCTCGAAAATATTCGGCCAGCGGTAATTTGGTCACCAGCGGGCCGAGGACGAACACGCTGGCGAGGCAAACCATGATCAGCCCGGGCATGATGCGCAGAACGCGCTTGCTCCAGAAGCGCAAAAGATTGGGATCGGATTGCCAGCTCCGGGTGATCAGAAAACCGCTGATGACGAAGAATATCTTCACGCCGATCGCGTGAATGGCGCCGCCGAGCATCCCGGCCGGCATATGGCCGGTGAGGGCCGCGGAATGGCCGTAGATGACGAGCGACGCCGCGAAAAGACGAAGGGCGTCGAATCCATTGGATCTGTGAATCATCGGTCTCCTGGGCGGCCGCAGCAGTGCAGGGGCTATGGTGAATAGAGATTCGGCGCGCGCATATTCGCGCAAATCGCAAGGGAGCGACAGGTCGCTTCGGTCACCGCGATGCGGATGGCGGCGAGACAGTGGCCAGCGTTGCGTTGCCGCTATTGCCTCTCGACGCCGATGACGTCCCCCACACACAGGCGAGGGCGCTGACAAGGCGCCCGGCGTCGCTGATGGGATGTTCATCAAGGAGCGGTATCGGCGACCTTCCTCATATGGCTGTCAGACCATTTCCGCGCGGCGGTTTCACGGGGGGCGTTCCGTAGGCGGCCGGTTCGGAAAGATCGGGTTTTGACGACGGATTTATGACAGGCGCAGGCGAAAAGATGAGCCTCCGCAATGTGAGGCTCTCGCCCGATCCAAGCCGTCCGGTTGCTTGACGACAAATTCATTTTTTCATTGCCAAGGCTTTGCCGCAGGCCATAATGCGCCCGACGTCGAGGTGGATTTCGACCCGTCGAGGGGTGGGGGCCTTCGAAGATCCCGCGGCTGGTTCGCCCCGGCGCCTTGTCCAAGGAAGGATTTCTTCATGACCATGCGTTCCCTACTTCTCGCCGCCGCCGTGGCTGCGCTAGCAGTCTCGACCCAGGCCGCCTCAGCAGAGGGTCAGGTGAAAGTCGGCGTCCTGACCTGTCAGGTTTCGGGCGGGCCGGGCCTTATCGTCGCTTCCAACCGCGCCCTGGATTGCGTGTTCACATCGGAAAGCGGCAGGGCTGAGCATTATATGGGCTCGATCACCAAGATTGGCGCCGATATCGGCGTGATTCAGAACGGCGAGATCGGCTGGGCGGTTTTCGCTCCTACGTCCGGCGCGCCCGAAGGCGGCCTCGCCGGCGATTACGGCGGCGTCACCGGCGAAGTGACGGTGGGCGTGGGCCTCGGCGCCAACGTCCTGATTGGCGGCAGCGCCAATACGGTCGCGCTGCAGCCCGTATCCGTCGGCGCCCAGACCGGTCTCAATGTCGCGGGCGGCATCGCCGGCATGACGCTGACCTACGTCCCGCCGCCGCCTCCGCGTCATCACCATCGCCACCATCATCATCACTGATCGATGATGCGCGCCGGCCGCCGCAGGCGGCCGGCCTTTCCCGCAGGCCTCGCGACAGGTTCGAGGCGCAAAGTCCCGGCGATGCAAAATCCCCGAGGAGCGCCCGTCATGCGATTCCCTGCTCGCCTGTTTGGCCTTGCCTGCTTGTCCGCTTGCGCAACATTCGCGACGTCGTCCGTTGCGCAGAATTACGCGCCGCCGGTCATGAGCCCTCCGAGCTTCTCGCCTTCGGCCAACAACCCGCCTCCCACAAGTTTCCCTGCGCCCGCTACGCCTCCGGCGCCGCAATATAATCAGCCGGTCTACCAGACGCCGACCTATTATCCGCAGACCTACTACCCCAGCCAATATTATCCGCAGACCTATTACAACGGGAACTGACGGCAGGACTGGCGCGGTCCGGTCATGCTTCGGCGCCATCGCGCCTATTGAAATCGCGCGCCGCCTCGCTCACGTTCTCGGAGGGAGGGGCGTCAAGATGCGTCTCAATGATGATTTGACTGTGCGGACAGCGGTCCATGCCGGCCCCCTGGCCTGGACGCCGAGCCCGTCGCCGGGCGTCGAGCGGCGGATGCTATTCCGCATTGGCGATGAGGTCGCGCGCGCCACCTCGATCGTCCGTTTCGCGCCAAACAGCCGTTTCCCGATCCACGAACACGGCGGCGGCGAGGAAATTCTCGTGCTTGAAGGCGTGTTCCAGGATGAGACCGGTGATTATCCGGCGGGCTCCTACTTGCGAAATCCGAAGGGCACGGCCCACGCGCCCTGGTCCGACCCTGGCTGCGTCATCTTCGTCAAGCTCTGGCAGTTCCGGGCCGACGACCAGGCCATTGTCGCCTTGCCCCCGGAGCCCGTTGCGGCGCGGCGGCCGCTGTTTTCCAATGACAGCGAGCGGGTCTGGGAGGAAGGATGGGGGCCGGGGGCCGAAATTCGCCTCGAAAATCCGGACGGCCTGGAAGTTTTCGTGGTTTCTGGCGCCTTTAGGCAGGGTGACGAGCCCTTCGAACGCTGGTCCTGGCTGCGGCTTCCGCACGAGCAGGCTTTCGGCGGCGTCGCGGGTCCGGCAGGCGTTCGACTGTGGATCAAGGCCGGCCCCTTGCTCCAGCCCAATGTCTGCGCGCTTTGACAGCGGGAACGGTCCCGCTCAGCTGTCCATCTTGAGGGCGGCGATGAAGGCCTCCTGCGGGATTTCGACCTTGCCGAACTGCCGCATGCGTTTCTTGCCTTCCTTCTGCTTTTCCAGAAGCTTGCGCTTGCGGGTCACGTCGCCGCCATAGCATTTGGCGGTCACGTCCTTGCGGAGCGCCCGGATGGTTTCGCGGGCGATGATCTTGGCGCCGATCGCCGCCTGGATTGGAATCTGGAACATGTGCTGCGGGATCAGCTCGCGCAGTTTTTCGCACATGGCGCGGCCGCGCGATTCCGCTCGCGTGCGGTGGACCAGCATGGAGAGCGCGTCCACCGGCTCGGCATTGACCAGGATCGACATTTTCACCAGATCGCCGGCGCGATAATCAATGAGCGCATAGTCGAACGAGGCATAGCCCTTGGAGATCGACTTCAACCGGTCATAGAAGTCGAAAACGACTTCGTTGAGCGGCAATTCATAGACCACCATGGCGCGCTTGCCGACATAGTTGAGGTCCACCTGCACCCCGCGCCGATCCTGGCACAGCTTGAGCACGGCGCCGAGATAATCGTCCGGCGTCATGATCGTGGCCTTGATCCACGGCTCCTGAATTTCCGCGATCTTCACGACATCCGGCATGTCGGCCGGATTGTGCAGCTCGATCGTCTCGCCCGAGGTCATCACGATCTTGTAGACGACGGAGGGTGCGGTCGCGATCAGGTCGAGATTGAACTCGCGCTCCAAACGCTCCTGGATGATTTCGAGATGGAGCAGGCCGAGAAAGCCGCAACGGAAGCCGAAGCCGAGCGCGGCCGAGCTTTCCATCTCGAAGGAGAAGCTGGCGTCGTTCAGCCGCAGCTTGCCCATGGCCGCGCGCAGGTCCTCGAAATCGGCGGCGTCGACCGGGAACAGGCCGCAGAACACGACCGGCTGAGCGGGCTGGAAGCCGGGCAGGGCCTCGGTGCAGGGCTTGCGGTCGTCGGTGATGGTGTCGCCGACGCGGGTGTCGGCGACCTGCTTGATCTGGGCGGTGATGAAGCCGACCTCGCCGGGGCCGAGCTTTTCCAGGTCCTGCATCTTCGGGCGGAACACGCCGATGCGATCCACCTCGTAATGGGCGCCGGTGCGCATCATCTGGATCTTCTGGCCCTTGCGCAATTCGCCGTCGAAAATGCGGACGAGCACGACGACGCCGAGATAGGGGTCGTACCAGCTGTCGACCAGAAGCGCCTTCAGCGGCGCCTTTTCGTCGCCTTGCGGCGGCGGCAGCTTCTGGACGATGGCTTCGAGCACGAGATCGATGTTGAGGCCGGTCTTGGCCGAGATCGGCACGGCTTCCGAGGCGTCGAGGCCGATCACCTCCTCGATCTGCGCCTTGATGCGGTCGGGCTCGGCGGCGGGCAGGTCGATCTTGTTGAGCACCGGCACGATTTCGTGGCCGGCGTCGAGCGCATGATAGACATTGGCGAGCGTTTGCGCCTCGACGCCCTGCGAGGCGTCGACGACCAGCAGCGAGCCCTCGCAGGCGGCAAGCGAACGCGAGACTTCATAGGCGAAGTCGACGTGCCCGGGCGTGTCCATCAGGTTGAGGATGTAGGTCTTGCCGTCCTGCGCCTTGTATTCGAGCCGAACGGTCTGGGCCTTGATGGTGATGCCGCGCTCGCGCTCGATATCCATCGAGTCGAGCACCTGATCGACCATTTCGCGCTCGGCGAGCGCGCCGGTCTGCTGGATCAGGCGGTCAGCCAACGTGGACTTGCCATGGTCGATATGGGCGACGATGGAGAAATTGCGGATGTTGTCGATCTTGTGCGCGGTCATGTGCGGCAGATAGCAGGGCGGCCGCGTGAAAGGAAGAGAGCAGGCGCGGCAGAGGGCCAATTTTGAAGTGTTTCGCTTCCGGCTGCTTCGCCTGATCTGCTAAACAGGCGGGACGCGTCCGAGTCTTCCCATCATGAGCGATAACGCCCAGCTGACCAATGCGCCGGAATTGACTGTCTCGGAGCTTTCCGGGGCGCTCAAGCGCGCGATCGAGGATCAGTTCGGCCATGTGCGGCTGCGCGGCGAGATTTCCAATTATCGCGGGCCGCATTCCTCAGGCCATTGCTATTTTTCGTTAAAGGACGCCAGCGCCCGCATCGATGCGGTGATCTGGAAGGGGACTTTCGCGCGGTTGCGGACCAAGCCGCAGGAAGGGCTGGAGGTGATCGCCACCGGCCGCATCACGACATTCCCTGGCAAGTCCTCCTATCAGATCGTCATCGAGCAGTTGGAGCCGGCCGGGCTCGGCGCCTTGATGGCGCTTCTGGAGGAGCGGCGCAAGAACCTCGCCGCCGAAGGCCTGTTCGACGAGGCGCGCAAGAAGAAGCTGCCCTTCCTGCCCGCGGTCATCGGCATCGTCACCTCGCCGACCGGCGCGGTGATCCGCGACATCCTGCATCGGTTGAGCGACCGTTTTCCGCGCCGCGTGCTGGTCTGGCCGGTTCGCGTGCAGGGCGAAACCTCGGCGAGCGAAGTCGCGACGGCGATTCGCGGCTTCAACGCTTTGCCGTCGGGCGGCGCTGTTCCGCGCCCGGACCTGCTGATCGTTGCGCGCGGCGGCGGCTCGCTGGAAGATCTGTGGAGCTTCAACGAGGAGGAGGTATTGCGCGCGGCGGCGGCGTCCGAAATACCGCTGATTTCCGCTATCGGCCATGAGACCGACTGGACGCTGCTCGATCTCGTCGCCGATCTGCGGGCTCCGACGCCGACCGGCGCCGCCGAAAAGGCGGTGCCGGTGCGCGCCGAATTGCTGGCGGACCTCGCCGATCTGGCGCGCCGCCACGACGCGGCGGCCTTGCGCCTGCTCGACCGCCGCCGCAGCGATCTGCGCGCGCTCGCCCGCGCCTTGCCTGGAGTGGAGAGCCTTCTGGCGACGCCGCGCCAGTTGCTGGACCGCGCTGGCGACCGGTTGCGCGCGGGTCTCGCCGCGGGGCTCGCGCGGCGCCAGCTTGCGCTGGCCAACGCCTCGCGGCTTCTCGCGCGCCACGCGCCGCATGCCGAGCTGCAGCGCGCCGCCGGGCGGCTGAACAATCTGGCCTTCCGGCTCGGCGCCGCCCGCGGCGGCCTTGTCGAAAAGCGCGGCGAGCGGCTGGCGACGCTTCGCGCCCGGTTCGACGCCGCGCGCCTCGCCCGGCTGGCGCTGCTAAGCAACGATCTGCGCGCGCAGGACGAGCGGCGCCTTGCGCTGGCCGCGCGGCTTGACGCCGCGCTCGCGGCCTTTCTGACCCGGCGCCGTGAAGGTCTTTCCCATGCGGCGAAAATGCTGGCCGCCGTCGGCTACAAGGCGGTGCTCCAGCGCGGCTTCGTCCTGGTTCGCGACGCCGAGAACGCGCCCGTGCGCTTGGCGTCCCAAGCGCCGGAGGGCGCGCGTCTCGTCCTGCAATTCGCCGACGGTGAAATCGCGGCCATCGCTGGCGAGCCAATCGACGGTGGCGGAAAGGCGAGCCCGCTGCGATCGTCCGCGATGGCCCGCAAGCCGCGCGCGAAAGGTGAACGAAAGGGCGAGCAGGGCAGTCTTTTTTGAGGGAAATCTAAAAAAGGCGCGCGGAGACGCGACGGGCCGCAAGATTTGATCTACAACTTGAGTAGATTGATCTGGATCAAAATGCTCATCGCGCTTCTCACCGACATCCATGCGAATCGGGAAGCTTTCGACGCCTGCCGGATGGAGGCGCGGCGCCTCGGCGCGGAGAAGTTCATCTATCTCGGCGATCTCGTCGGCTATGGCGCCGATCCCTCCTATGTCATCGACTCCGTCGCGGAAGATGTCGCCCATGGGGCCGTCAGCCTGATGGGCAATCACGATCTCGCGGCGGTCGAGGGGCCGAGCGAATATATGAACGACGCGGCCCGCGCCGCGATCGAGTGGACGGCGCGGCGGCTCGATGCGGCGCAACGCGATTTTCTGGCCGCCATGCCGCTCTCGGCGACGCAGGTTGGCGAGGGCGGCGAGCAGATCTGCTGCGTCCATGGCGACGCCAGCGCGCCTGAGCGCTTCGTTTATGTGAATGGCGTCGATACCGCCGAACGTTCGCTGAGCGCGGTTCAGGCGCATGTCACCTTCTGCGGCCACGTCCATCGCCAGCAGCTCTACCACGCCGCTCCCGGCAAGGCGCCGGCCTTTTTCGCGCCGACGGCCAATCTGCCGACGCCCCTTGCGCGCAGCCGGCGCTGGCTCGCGGTGCTCGGATCGGTCGGCCAGCCGCGCGACGGCAACCCGCTCGCGGGCTTCGCGCTTTATGACGACCGGCGCGGCATCCTGACTTTCGTCCGCGTGTCCTATGACGTGGATCAGGCGGCGCGGAAGATCTATGCCGCCGGCTTGCCTGAATTTCTGGCCGAACGCCTGTTCCTTGGCTGGTGAGCAAGGTTCAGCGGAAGGGAATGACCTCCGGCTTCAGGCGGCGGACGAGCCGGTTGACGAGATAGCGCCTCGCCCGGCCGATGTCGCGGAACAGGCGGATCGTCTCGCGTTTCACGATGTACCACAGGCGGGCAGGGCCCCCCTCCGGCTTGGGATTGTCCAGCCGGCTGATCGCGCTGCTGAAATTCTGGCCTTTCGCATAATGCTGCAGATAGCGCGAATCCTGGATCGCGGCCGCCGGCGTGAGTTGGTAGAGCATCAGCCCCTGATCGATGGGGTCTTCGGGAAAGACGATGTAATCGACCGGCCGGGTCGGATTTTCTGTTTGGCGCAGGAAGATTTCCGCCCCCTTGCGGCTGAGCACATAAGCCGCGCAGCTTTCGTGGCGCGTGTAAAGCCGCGCAATGTTGCGGCCGAGCGGCGCCGGGAGCGGCGCGCCGATCATCACCCGGTTGAAGAAGGAATCGAGCTTGACGGCGTGGGCGTCGGCTGGAATCCAGCCTTCCTCGGTCACGAAGACCGGAAATTCCGCCGAAAAGTGGACATCGTCCTCGAGGAAGCAGGCATAGGCGTCCGCTGTGGCGAGGAATTTCCGCCACGCCTGGCGGTGGCTCTCCATGCAGGCCAATTCGAAGCGGGTCAGGCTCTTCCCCGTCGGCGGCCAGGCGCGGCCGTCGATGGCGGCCACGCGTTCATGGTCGATGCCCTGCAGCGCGCGCTCCATATGGTCGCGGCGTTCTGCCTCGCGGTCGAGATTGATGTAGTAAGCCCTCAATTTCCGCTCTTGTCCGTTTCGCTGAGGCCGTGCTCAAGATGGTTTTCCGCGAGGATGGTCCACATCTCCACGCCGGGATCAACGCCATTCGCCGAGAGATAGCGATAAAGCGGTCCGCCTTCGAGGTCGATGGGGCGTTCGTGGCGCGCCGTCACCCGGTCCACGACGGCGATCGTCGGGCCGAATAGGCGCGCGACCCGCGCGCCGATCAAGGCGTCGACGCCGAAGCCGCTGATTCCCTGGCTGAAACAATTCCCGACGGCGGCCAAGGCGCGGCGCGAGAGCGCCGGCATCATGATCTCCACATAATTCACGCGGCGGAAACCGGCTGAATCCTTTTTGTGGAACAGCGCCGGGAAGGAGCCGTAGGACCCCTCGCGCAGCGCCGGTTGGGCGAAGTCGAGGCCATTGTCGCGCATCGTCTCGAAGAACAGCGCGAGTTGCGCCGGCGACAGGTCGATGTCGTCGTCGAGGAAGAGGACATAATCATAGGGGTCGAAAAGCCCCGGTCTTTCCTCTATCAACTTCGCGATCGCCGTCGTCTTGGTCCCGTTCTGGACGAAGACATGTTCTGCGGGCGGCGGCGGGCTTTTCGGCTCGTGGTAATAATTGAGCATGAGGTCGTAGGACCGCTCGGGCGCGTGCAATTGCGCGGGATGGTCGCCATTGGTCTGCACGAACACAAGCCACGGACGCTTCGCGGGGCCCTCGGCAAGGGCGCGCAGTTCGATCCTGTCGCGAAAAGCCGCCTGGTGCGCCTTGAGGTCGGGCTTGCGCAGGACGCAGGACAGTTTTCCGTCGCCGCGCCGGCGTTCGAAGACCTTCATGAGCGTGCGTGCAAGCCGCTTGTTGCGGCCGCGATAGGCGCTGGCGACGAAGGACAGCGAAAGGCCCGGCGAGGGATCGAACATTTTCGCCAGCCCCTCGTCGTTCAGGAAAGCCCAGGGCGACGGCGCATCCCGGGCTTCGGCATGGCGCGCGACGAACCAGTCCTCGTCGAATTCGGCGCAGGCCGGGGCGCCGCGCGGCGCGCGCAGGAAGGCGGCGAACAGATTGCCGCCCGAGGCCTGAGGCCGCCGCGCGGCATAATGGACCGGATCGAAGAAGGGGGTGGGGCGATAGCCTTTCTTCTCGCCGGCGAGCAGATAATGCGGCAAGGCGACGGGCGCGAGATAGCGTGAGGAGAGGTGCAGCCAGGCGTAGTCCGCGTGCCGGAATGCGCCCGATTTCAGGATCGTCCACACATCGCCCAGGCGGGAGCGCGGCCGGTCGTCGATCCTTGGGGAATCGCTGCTTCGCCGCGCATAGGCCTGGTCGAGATCCTCGACGCCGACCGGCGTTTCGAAGGGCTCCGCATCGTCCGACGCGCCGACATGGAGCGCGCGATAACCAGCGCGCTCCGCCGAATAGAAGATCAGCCTCTCGATGGCGTGGGCGGTGGTGCCGTCGATCTGCCCTCTTTCTGCTTCGAAGGCGCCGAAGGTCAGGTCGAGGTCGAGGATCGGACGCAGGGCCGCCGAGCGCGCCCAGAACATCGAGCCGGAGGGAAAATCCAGTTCGAGCGAGCGTTCGAGGCGCAAGCCCATGCGCCGGGCCAGATAGACGGTCCGGCAATAGTTCCGGCCCCATTTCACCGCCGATTGGACCACGGCGGGGATTCGCGGCGCGACCACGCCCAGTTCCGGCTTTTGCGCGAAGAGGTCGAGTATGCTGGCGCCGATTTCGGGCGAGCCGAGCAGGCTGTCAATCATGAAGCTCCGCCAGCCGGCCAGCTTCGAATTATGCGTCGATTTCTTGGTGTGGAGATGGAGGACGAGGTCGCACGCGCGTTGTTCGTCGCGGAAGCCGACGAATTTGGGCGCGATGTCCCGGCCCCGATTGTCGAAGACCCGGACAATTGCGGCGTCGCCATAAAGTGGCCGGAGCAGGCCGTCTAGATATTGCCGCTTCGCTTCCGTGTCGGTCGAGACGAAGAGGCGGAAGGGCGCGCCGATGTTCGACAGATAGGGCAGGAGGCTTGCGAGTTCGGTCTCGTAATAGGCGTGGATGAAGACGCCAATTTTCCAGCCCGCGCCCGGCGCGGAAGGCGGTTTTTCGACCGGGAGGCGAAGATAGGAATAGCGCAGTCCCGTGACCGGCAGGAACCTTCGTTTTTGGGGCGTCTGGCTCATCGGGCGCTCCGCCTGCCTTTGCGGAAATGCCGAAGCGGATCGTCGAGGGTCTTCAGAATGCTGCGGGCGAACCGGGTGCGGATCGGCAATCGCGTGATCTGATCGCGCGGCCTGAAGGACTGGATGTCGTCGTCGAATTGCCGGATCAGATTCAGGGCGATCGACCTTTCGCTCCAGCGGGCGCCGAGGAATTCGAATCGCGCGCGAAAAATGTCGCCGTCCGCGGCCTGCAAGCGGCAGAGCGCAGCGATCACTTCCGGCGCCTCCGGCCCTGCGCAGACGAGGCCGAGGCCGTCGCCATGGGTGAATTCGAAATGCGGCGCACGTTCGCGCCATTCGGCGAAGAGACGCCCCACGCGGGTTTCCCCGTCGCGCAGACGCGTTCCGTGCAGCAGGAGCAGGCCGCGCGAGGAGAGTCTGCTTCGCCATGCCGCGAAACTGTCGCCCGCCGCATCATCGGCCCGCGCGCCGTCGATGTGAAGGAGATCGATGGATCCGTCCGCGAAATCAGGCGAGGCGGTCTCAGGGGCGCAGCGCTTCAGCGTCGAGAAGCGCGAATAGCGGCGGTCGTGGAAATCACGGAAATCGTTGAAGGCGTCGTCACCCAGGAAGCCGGTGGCGCGGTCGTCGCCCCAGTCGTCAATCGCACAGAATTGGGCGTCAATCCCGACCCGCGCCGCCGCCTCGCAGAAGGCGGCGTAGGAGACGCCGCGTCCGGTTCCGAGTTCGACCAGCCGCCGCGGCCGAGCCGCGGCGGCAAGCCAGAAGGCGAAGGGAACATGAGGCTGCCAGCGGCTATCCTCGATCTGCAGGTCCGGCGTCCAGAACGCCGGCGCCAGATCGTCGGACAGGAACGCGTCCAATCCAACGGGGGGTCGTTCGTCGCGCCGGTCGTTCACGTCCTCGGAGTCCGTTTCGTCAATCCTTGCGAAGGACCTTCGGCACCCGGTTGGGGCGCAGGCGGAAGGCGTCGGGCAGGCCCGAGCCCAGCAGTGGCCGCAGATAGAGGCGGAAGGCGTCGGTGACGTCGGTGCCGCAGGACGACAGGAATTCGTCCTCCATCACCCGCGTCTTGCCAGCGACGGATTCCAGCGGAACCAGTTCGTAATCGACCGAATAATAGCCGGTGCGCTTGATTGCGACCGAGCCGTTCTTGCCGCCCCAGAGCGCATATTGCACCGCCTTTTCGCCGACCTCGCGCGCTTCGCGCTGGTCGACATCGGAGACGCAGCCGATGAAGGAGCGCTGGAGATAGCCGAAAGTGTCGCCGCGCACGCGCTTGATGTTCAGCTTGTTCTTGATCTCCTCGCATAACAGATCGGCGAGCGCGCCGGTGCCGGAGAGCTGGACATTGCCGTGGGCGTCGTGCTCGACCTGCTGGGCGAGCTTGGTCACGATCGGCTCGCCCTTCTCATCATGGACGCCTTCGGAAACCGCGACGACGCAACGGCCGAGGCGGTCATAGATGCGCTTCACGTCGGCAAGGAATTTTTCAATGTCGAACACGCGCTCCGGGACATAGATCAGATGGGGGCCGTCCTCGGGGAATTTCTTGCCGAGCGCGGAAGCCGCGGTCAGGAAGCCGGCGTGGCGGCCCATCACCACAGCGACATAGACGCCGGGCAGGGAGGCGTTGTCGAGATTGGCCCCGGCGAAGGCCTGAGCGACGAAGCGCGCGGCCGAAGGGAAGCCCGGCGTGTGGTCGTTGCCGACGAGGTCGTTGTCGATGGTCTTGGGAATATGGACGCAGCGCAGTGGATATTGCGCCTTGACGGCCTCCTCCGCGACGATGCGCACCGTGTCCGAGGAATCATTGCCGCCGATATAGAAGAAAGCGCCGATCTCATGGGCCTGGAGGACCTTGAAGATCTCGTGGCAATATTTGGCGTCCGGCTTGTCGCGGGTCGAGCCCAGCCCCGAGGACGGGGTGTTGGCGACCATTTCCAGATTGTGGCTGGTCTCCTGGGTCAGGTCGAGCAGGTCTTCGTCGACGATGCCGCGCACGCCGTGGTGGGCGCCATAGACACGTTCGACGCCGGCGAATTTGCGGGCTTCAAGCACGACGCCGGCGAGCGACTGGTTGATCACGGCGGTCGGACCGCCGCCCTGGGCGACAAGTATCTTCTTCGGCGTCATGAAAATCCCCCCTTTTGAAAATTTGGCTTGTTCTATAGCGGCGCAGCAAAAAAGGGAAACCCGTTTTTGCCGCAGCGCCGCCCGCCTCCGACGGCTTGGCGCCGCTTCACGGGGCGGGTTAGATTGCGGTGCAAGGAGTCTTTTCATTCCGCTCGATCGCCCCGCCTTTTCCGATCTGCGTCCCGGCGACGTCATCGACGGCTTTCGTCTTGTCGAGCGCATCCACGTCGGCGGCATGGCCCATCTGTGGCGGGTGACGCGCGACGACATGTCGCCACCCGCGATCCTCAAGGCGCCGATCATCCAGGACGGCGACGACGCCACCGCGATCGTCAGCTTCGAGATGGAGCAGATGATCCTGCCGCTGCTGCGCGGCCCGCATGCGCCGCAATTCATCGCTTCGGGCGATTTCACCCGCCAGCCCTATATCGTCATGGAGGAGATCAAGGGCGAAACGGTGTTGAACTGCCTCGATCAAGCGCCTTTGCCGGTCGAGAAGGTCGTCGAGATCGGCGTCGGCGTCGCCCACGCCCTGGCCGATCTGCACAGCCAGAACGTCATTCATCTCGACGTCAAGCCTTCCAACATCATGCGCCGTGGCAACGGCCAGTTCGCGCTGATCGATTTCGGCCTGTCCCGCCATGACTTGCTGCCGGATCTTCTGGCTGAGGAATTCCGTCTGCCGCTCGGCACCGGCCCCTATTTGTCGCCGGAGCAGATCGCGCGCGACCGGACCGATCCGCGCAGCGATATCTTCGCCCTCGGCGTGGTCCTTTATTATCTCCTTACCGGCGTGCGGCCCTTCGGCGCCCCGCGCCAGAGGCGCGCGCTCGCGAAAAGATTGTGGCGCGATCCGGAGCCGCCGGTCCGGCACCGGCCGGATTGTCCGCCCTGGCTCCAGGAGGTCATCCTGCGCTGCCTGGAGGTCGATGCGGAGAAGCGCTATCCGACCGCCGCCCAACTCGCCCTCGACCTCGCGGCGCCCGAACAGATCCGGCTGACGGAAAGGGCGGAAAAGCGCCGCGCCGATTCCCTGCTGGCGGCGCGGCGGCGTTGGTGGGCGCAGAAATTCGCGGCGGAGAAAGGTTCCTCCAGCATCGCTGCGCGGCGCGCCGCGGCGCCGATCGTCATGGCGGCGGTCGATTTCGCCGAAGCCAGTCCGGCCGCGGCCGAGATTCTGCGCGACGTCGTGGGGCGGATCATGACGACCGCCCCCGGCGCGCGCCTCGCCTGCGTCAATATCATCAAGACCAGCCGGCTGCGTCTCGACAGCGCCCAGGACGAGATGGGGCGCAATCTCCATGTTCGCCGTCTGGTCGAGGCGCGGCGCTGGGCGGCCGGCCTCAACCTGCCCACGGCGCAGGTGACGGCGCATGTGCTCGAGGCGACGGATCCCGCGGCGGCGCTGGTCGATTTCGCCCGGGAAAACCACGTCGATCAGATCGTCATCTGCGCCAACTCGCCGGTCGGCCGGTCGATCGGCCCCATCGCCGCCAAGGTCGTCGTCCAGGCGCCCTGCACCGTGACGATCGTCCGCCCGCCGCGCCCTTCGGAGCCGGGCGGCGACGGTTTGGGTGCGGCGATGGAGCCCGACGCCGGTCTTGGAATTTGATGGTTTGGGAATTTGAGGCGCGGGATTGAACGGCGGCCGGGTTGGCGATACATCCATGAGGCTCCCGAAATGGATACGGGAAGGAACGGACAAGGCTGATGAACCGCATCGATCGCCGCGTCCCGCTGAGCGGGCCGGCCGAAGTCGAATATCTCGACGGCGATTTCAAGATCCGCAAGCCGGGCGCCTATGTCGTCTGCGCGGCGACGGGCGTGCAAATCCCGATCGAGGAATTGCGCTACTGGAACGTCGACCGCCAGGAGCCCTATGCCGGCCCCGAGGCGAAGATCCTGCGCCTGCAGCAACTCGGCGAGCTGCCGGGCAAAGTTTAATTCCTAGATCTTCATCTCGCCCGACAGGCGGCCCGCCCCGCGAAAACGCGCGACGACGTCAAGCAGCATCTGCCGCAGATCGTCGGCTTCGTCGACGACCAGCGTGACCGGCAGGGCCTCGGGCTGTGGCAGGTCCTGCCTCAGGGCGGGCAGGAACGGCGCGAGCTTGACCATGTCCTTTTCGGTCGTGACCAGAAGGGCGTCGAGAGCCTCGGCCTGACGTTGCAGGGCGGCGATTTCCAAAGGCCTGTACGCGTAATGGTCGGGGAAGCTGTGCCGCGCGACCAGGCGCGCGCCGCAGGCCTCGAGCGAATCGAAGAATTTTTTCGGCCGGCCGATGCCGGCGAACGCCACGACCCGCGCGCCCAGCATGTGCAGGGCGGCGTTGGCGTCGGGCGCGAGGCGGCCGTGGAAGACCGGCTTGCCCGCGGCTTCGAACAAGGCCGCGGCGGCGCGGCCTTGTTCGCCATCTCCGATCACCAGCGCCGCCGATGAATGCTGGAGCTGAAGCTCGATTGGGGCGCGCAGGGGGCCGGCGGGAAGCAAGCGGCCGTTGCCGAAGCCCACCGCGCCGTCGATCACCGCAAGCGCGAAATCGCGGCGGAGGCTCGGGTTCTGCAGTCCGTCGTCCATGACGATCAGGCTGGCGCCGCCAGCGAGGGCGAGCATGGCGCCGGTCGGCCGGTCGCGCGCCACGACGGTATGGGCGACGCGCGCCAGCAGCAGCGGCTCGTCGCCGGCCTGGGCCGCGCCATGGCGGCGCTCGTCGACCAGATGGGCGCCGCCATCGGCGCTCAGCGCCCCGCCATAGCCGCGCGACAGGAAATAGGGCGTCTCGCCGGCGCGCTTGAGCCAGGTCGCCACCCGGAGAGCCGTGGGCGTCTTGCCCGCGCCGCCGACGACGAAATTCCCGATGCAGATGACCGGGGCGCTGACGCGCGACCCGGACCGCCCCATCCTGCGCGCCGCCATTCGCCCATAAAGCGCGGCGAAAGGCGTCAGGATCGCGGTCATGATCCGCTGGAACAGCCCGGGCTTGGCGGACCACCAGAAAGCCGGCGCGCGCATGGGGCCTCGCAGTGTCTGAATATTAAATTTAGAAGGCCTGGGGCCGAGATACAATCATGTGCGCGATATAATGTTCGAGCGCCTGCATGATCTTGTCGGTGGCGCCGCCCAGTTCGCTGACGATGCGCCGGGATTCCTCCGCAGTGCGGCGCAGGAGGGCTCGGTCGGTGAAGAGGGCCTCCAGTTGGCGGGCGAGCGCCTCCGCGCTGGCGACGGGGATCGCGCCGCCCTGGCTGTCGAGCGCGCCATAGACGTCGATGAAATTGCCGATACGGGGGCCATGCAGGATCGCCGAGCCGAGCTTGGCCGGCTCGATCGGATTCTGGCCGCCGTGGCCGGCCAGCGACTTGCCCATGAAGATCACGCTCGAGAGGCGGTAGAACAGGCCCAGTTCGCCAATCGTGTCGCCGATATAGACATGGGTGGAGGGGCGGATCGGCTCCCCGCGCGAGCGCAGCGCCGCTTCTAGGCCGGCGGAAGCCGCCTGCGCCGCGATTTCGGGGCCGCGGTGCGGGTGGCGCGGGGCCAGCACCGTGAGAAGGTTGGGAAAACGCGCGGAAAGCGCGTTATGGGCCTGGAAGGCCAACGCCTCTTCGCCCGGATGGGTCGAGGCGGCGATCCAGATCGGGCGGGGGCCGATCTGGCGGGCGAGTTCGTCGAGGCGCGCCGGATCGGCGGGCGGCGCGTCGACGTCATATTTCAGATTGCCGATGGCGTCGACACGCGGCGCGCCAAGTTGCAAAAGCCGGGCGGCGTCGTCCTGACTTTGGGCGAGGCACAGGTCGATCTTGCCCAGAAGCGTCGAGATAAAGCCCGGGAAGCGCCGCCAGCGGGCGAAGGAGCGCGGCGAAAGCCGGGCGTTGACCAGCGTGATCGGAATGTTGCGCGCATGGACCGCGCAAATCGTGTTGGGCCAGATTTCCGACTCGGCGAGGATGAAAAGATCCGGTCGCCAATGATCGAGGAAACGCGCGATGAAAGCCGGCGCATCGAGGGGGGCGAACTGATGGGTCGCGCCCTCGGGCAGCCGTTCCGCGAGAATGCGCGCGGAGGTCACCGTGCCGGTGGTGACCAGGACGTGGAACCCCTTGGCGGTCAGGCGCGCTACCAAAGGCAGAAGCGCCAGGCCTTCGCCGACGCTCGCCCCGTGGAGCCAGGCAAGCCGCCCGCCGGGCCGAGGCATCCCGGCGAGGCCGCGGCGCTCGCCGATCCGCGTCAGGTCTTCCTTGCCCTTGCGTCCGCGTCGCCACAGGAAGACCCCGCTCAAGGGAGCGAGGCCAGTGGCGGCGGCTCGGTACACCGGCAGCAGAACCGCAGAACTCATCGCAGATTTATCTCGTTATTCTTCTTCGCGCGTGGCTGTTCGGCCTGACCTGAACCGGCCGCGGGATTGGGCGAATGTGTTCGAACATTCGGGCCAAAAGGCGGCGCAGACTTTGGATGAGTCAACGCCGTCCGTCCGGTTGGGGCGAGAGATAGCGCAAGTAGAGGAAAATAGCGAGCGTTCGCCGCGACGACCTGGAAGGAGACGCTGATCGCGCCATGGCGATCAGCGCGAAGGCTCAGTCGTCCGAGGGGTCCAGAACGCGGTGCAAATGGACGATGAAATAACGCATCTGCGCATTGTCCACGGTCGACTGCGCCTTGGCCTTCCAGGCGGCGTGCGCGCTCTTGTAGTCGGGGAACATGCCGATCATGTCGACTTTGCTCAGATCCTTGAACTCGACCGTTTCGAGATTTTTCAGCTCGCCGCCGAAAACCAGATGCAGCAGCTGTTTGGGCTCGATCTCGTGACTCATGCGTGCTTCCTTCACATTCCTTGGGCGGCGCGCTTCGGCCTGGCCATCGCCGCGCCTTCCTTCGCCGCCCTGATCAGATCGGCCTGAAGGCCGGGGGGGCCCGCGGCGAGCGCGGGATGCTTGGGCTCGGCCCGATTGTACAAAGGGGCGCGGCCGGAAAAGTCGGTCAGCGCGCCGCCTGCTTCCCGAAGGATCAGGTCGGCGGCGGCTATGTCCCAGTCATAGGCGTTGGCGCGTGATAGCGCCCCGTCGAAATCGCCATTGGCGACCCGCAGCAGGCGCATGGCGAGCGAAGGAAGGCGGGGTTGCTGGGTGAACGAAAGTCCGGAACGCCGCAGATCGGCCGCCATCGATTCCGGCGCCGAAATCCGTGCTCCCGAGAGGTCCCGGCGATCCGAAACCCGGATGTCGACCCCGTTGCGCCGCGCGCCGCCGCCGGCCGTGGCGACGAAGGTCTCATCGAGAGCGGGCGCGCGGACGACGCCGATGACGGGACGCCCGCCGACGACGAGGGCGACGCAGACGGCGAAACAGGGATCGCCCGCGGCGAATCCGCGTGTGCCGTCGATCGGATCGACGACGAAGAGGGCCTCCTTCTCCAGCCGTTCGGAGGAATCAGCGGATTCTTCGGAGAGCCAGCCGATTTCCGGCGCCAAGGCGTAGAGCTGGTCGTGAAGGAAGCGATCGACGCGCAGGTCCGCCTCGGTGACCGGCGAGCCGCAGGTCTTGTGGCTCACGCGCGCCGACGTCGGCGCGTCGTGGCGGAAAAATTCCAGGGCGATGGCGCCCGCCTCGCGCACGATCGCCTCGATGCAAGGCTGAAAGGCTGCAAAGGCGGAGCGATCGGACAATTCACGGCCCTGATTGGAAGGAAAGGTTCAGTTTCGTGTAACGGGCATGACAGCGCAGCGCAAGGCGTTTCGCAAATGCGAAATAGCCGGATCTTGCCGGGATTTGCACGAAATGCCGACATTTTGATCAATTGCCCTAAGCGCCGATTGGACATGCCGCG
>JAJXYV010000152.1 GCA_021780435.1 Pseudomonadota bacterium | reverse complement strand
ACGACCTCGATGCGGGTGGCGTGGCCCGCGACCGCCTCGTCCATCGAATTGTCGAGCACTTCCGCGAAGAGATGGTGCAGGGCGGTCTCGTCCGTGCCGCCGATATACATGCCGGGACGCCGGCGAACCGGCTCCAGCCCCTCGAGAACCTCGATCGAGGCGGCGGTGTAGCCGGCCTCGCCGGGCGCGGCCGCAGGCTTTTTCGGCTCGGAGGCTTTCTTGCCCGGCGCCGGCTTCGGCGCGCCAAAAAGATCGTCGTCAGCCATGATCCCGCAATGAATGGTCTGTTGGCGAAAGCGCCGATTGGCGCCCGCAATGGGAGTCTTCCGTGATTCGGACGAATCGTGAAAGGCCCGGCTCGCCGGCGCCTTCCACCCCGGTGCTTAGCACGAAAGGAGCGGGCGAGGGAACAGAACGAAAACAATTTTTCCGCAAATCCGGCAGGGCTCGGAAAATTGGGGCGAAGAGCATGGCCGTGGCTGGAAAAGACTGCTAACCATGGCGCATTCGAACTGCGCGCCGGAGGGAAAATGGCTCCTCGCTTGCTGCTCGTGGACGACGATCCGATCCTGGCGGTCCTGGTTGCCGAATGGCTCGAGGAATACGGCTGCGCGGTCGTCGGCCCGGCGCGGACGGTCATGGCGGCTCTGGAGCTGGTCGACAAGGAAGGCGGTGCGCTCGACGGCGCCCTGCTCGACGTGGCGCTCGAAAGCGGCGACTCCTATCCCGTGGCCGACGCCCTGGCGCTCCAGGGCGTTCCCTATGCCTTCGTCACCGGCCATGGCCTCGGCGGCCTCGCGCCGGGCTATCGCGAGGCGCCGATCCTGACCAAACCTTTCCAGTTCGAGGATCTGCAGCGGATGATCGACCGTCTCGTCGCCTCGCGCGGCCGGGGATGAGTTTAAAAGCGCGCCGAAAGGGTTTCATCGCTCACTCCGGCGTGCGCCAACCGCTCGCGGGATGCTGGTTACTGCGCCGCCTCGCTCGGCGCCAGCAGGCGTGAAAGCTTGCGGCGTAATTGTTCCGCGCTCACCGGCTTGTGCAGCAGTTCGAAACCGCTCGCCGCGATTTCGGCGATATGTTCGGTCGCCGTGTCGCCTGTCAGGATCAATGTGGGATAGTCGCGGCCCGAACGGCGGGCGATTTCCTTGGCGGTTTCCACGCCGTTCAGCCCGGCGCCGAGGCGGTAGTCGCTCAGCACGGCGTCGAAGCGCCAGCGCCGCGCCGAGGCGAGTTCCAGCGCCTCTTCGCCGCTTGCGGCGGAGAGGGTCTTGCAGCCCCATTTGCGTGCGATGTTTTCGAGGCCCCGGCGCAGGATCAGATTGTCCTCGATGATCAGGATGCGCCCGCGCGGGTCGTCATATTTCGCGGCCTGGATCTCGGCGGCCTGCGAGGGTTCGGCGGCGGGCAGCGAAAGGGAGAAGCGCGAGCCGCGCCCGACGCGCGAGCTGACCTCGACCTGGGCCTCGAGCAAGGTCGCGAGGCGCGCGACGATGGCGAGCCCGAGGCCGAGCCCCTTGCCGAGGTCGCGGCCGGGATTGTTGAGCTGGATGAATTCCTCGAAGATCTCTTTCTGCTTTTCCTCCGGCACGCCGGCGCCGGTGTCCACCACGTCGATCCGGACCCGGGTGCCACGCCGGCGCAGACCGATCAGGACGCCGCCGCTCGGCGTGTAGCGGATCGCGTTTTCGATCAGGTTGCGCAGGGCGCGCTCCAGCAACGAAGGATCGCCAAGCGCATAGAGATTGCGTTTCATGATCCGCAGGGTCAGTCCCTTGTCGGTGGCCTTCGCCTCATATTCGGACGACAGCCGGTCGAGCAGGGCGGCGAGATCGACCGAGTCCATCGCCGGTTCGACCACGCCGGCGTCGAGCCGCGATATGTCGAGGATGGCGGTCAGCAGGCCGTTGAGGCCGCCCAGGGCCTGTTTCATCATCCGCGCCGTCTCGAGCGCCTTGGGAACGGCGGCGACCTGGCGTTCGATGAGGGCAAGCAGGAGCACGAGCGACTGCACCGGCTGGCGCAGATCATGGCTGGCGGAGGCGAGGAATTTCGACTTGGCGCGGTTGGCGCGCTCGGCTTCGAGCGTGGCCGCGCGCAAGGCCTCCTCCATCTCGATCTGCTCGGTGATTTCGGTGGCGGTGCCGAACCATTGCAGCACCCGGCCATCACGGTCGCGGTGCGGCATGACGCGCGTGATGAACGGGCGGTGCCGGCCATCCGCGCCGCGCAACTGCACGGTCATGTCGAACGGTTGGCCTGTCGCCACGCAGTCAGCCCAGCGTTCGCCCACCTGGCCAAGGGCCTCCGGGTCCAGATAATCGCGCCAGCCCTGATCCGCCGGCTGGCCACGATCGCCTCCCGTGTAATCATACCAGCGCTCATTGAACCACGTGATCTCGCCCTCCGGCCGCGCGATCCACGCGAGTTGCGGGATGGCGTTGGCGAGCGACCGGAAATTCTTCTCGCTTGCGCGCAGGGCGTCTTCCGCGGCGCGCAGGCGCGTGATGTCGAGATCGGTGACGAAGACCCGCGTCGGCTTGCCGTCCTCGCCGATTTCGGAGGTCCAGACGCTTTCGATCCGGCGCTCCTGGCCGTCGTCGCCGATCACATTATATTCGATCCGCCCATTCGCGGTCCCGTTGAGGCATTGCTGGATGGCGACGGAAAGGCGCCGGCGGTCGTCGGGCCGCACATGGTCAAGTAGCCGGTTGAGGCCGTCTTCCATGGGCCCGCCCTCGCGTGGGGTGATGGGCGCGAAACCGAGGACGTGGGCGAAATTCTCGCCGACATGGATGCGGCCCTCGGTGATGTCGAATTCGGTATAGGTCAGGCGGCCCGCGTCGGCGGCGTGGCTGAGGCGGCTCTGGCTGATCCGCAGGGCCGCCTCGCTCTCCATCAGGGCGATTTCGGCGCGCTTGCGCTCGGTGATATCGGTGCGGATCGAGACATATTGCCGGGGGCGGCCCTTCTCGTCGAGGAAGGGGACGATGGTCGTGTCCACCCAATAATGCGCGCCGTCCTTGGCGACGTTGCAGATCTCGCCGCGCCAGACCTCGCCGCTCCCGATGACCCGCCACATGTTGCGGAAAAATTCCTTGGGATGGAGGCCGGAATTGACGATGCGGTGGTCCTGGCCGAGCAATTCCGCGCGGGAATATTTGGAAATCGCGCAGAACTTGTCGTTGGCGTAGGTGATCGCGCCGCGGCGGTCGGTGACGGCGACGATGGCGTGTTCGTCGAGCGCCGAGATTCGGGATTGAAGCTCCAACCGGGCCTCGGCGGCGTGAAGCTCGCCAAAGACGCGATGGAGGGCTTCGGCGGCGAAGGAGATCGCGAGGCCGGACAGGACGAAGATCAGGAGCGTGGGGCCGTCGAAGGGAGCATCCAGCGCATAGGCCATGGCTTCCGCGCCGGCCGCGCCGAGGACGAGGGCGATGACGCCCGAGCGGAAGCCGGCGGCGAGGGCGCCGGCGATGACGGCGGGATAGAGCGCAAGAAACGGTGAGGAGGCGGCGTCCGCCGCGATCAGGCCGGCCTGTCCGGCAAGCCCGGCGGCGGCGGCGAAGAGGCCGACGCCCAACGGGAACACCAGCGGCGAGCGGCGGCGAAATCCGGAGATGCGCGCGAGAACGCTTCGCGCGCCGGACATCCAGTCGCGCGCAGCCGGATCGGGGCCGTCAATTTCGCCGGCGGCGAATTCCGATTGCGCCTCATGCCGCACGGTGCACCCACCCCGACGGGCCTTAGAACGCCGCGCGACCAAAATGCATTCCCGAAACAGCGTCAGGCGCGGCAAATTGCCCAATCCGCCCGACCTTACACGAAACAGAACGAAACCAAAACTGCGGCCTTCGCTGAGGGTCGGCCTTTCGCGCCCGAAAGAGTTTTTTATTTGCGGCGCGCCGCTTTATCGCGATAGAGGGAGCCATCAGACCCGAAATCGCAAGGACAGGTGGCGATGCGGCAGTACCAGCCCGGCAAGGCGGCGTTTCTTTTCATCTTCATCACAGTCGCGCTCGACATGATCGCGCTGGGCGTCATGGTTCCGGTCCTGCCGAAACTGATCGTTTCCTTCCAGGGCGGCGACTATCAGTCCGCGTCGCGCATCGTCGGCTATTTCGGGATCGCCTGGGCCTTCATGCAGTTCATCTTTCAGCCGATCCTCGGGTCGCTGTCGGACCGTTTCGGGCGGCGCCCGGTCGTTTTGCTCTCCAATATCGGCCTCGGCCTCGATTACATCGTGATGGCGCTCGCGCCGAGCCTGTCCTGGCTGTTCCTTGGCCGCCTGATCTCGGGCGCGGCCTCCGCCAGCTTCTCGACGGCGAGCGCCTATATCGCCGACATCACCCCGGCCGAAAAACGCGCCGCGCGTTTCGGCATGCTGGGCGGCGCCTTCGGCCTCGGTTTCGTCCTCGGTCCGGCCATTGGCGGTCTGCTCGGGCAGATCGACCTGCGTTTTCCCTTCTGGTGCGCGGCGGGGCTGAGTCTCCTGAACGCTTGCTACGGCTTCTTCGTCTTGCCGGAATCGCACGCTCCCGAGAACCGGACGAAAAAATTCGTCTGGAAGACCGCGCATGTCCTCGGCTCGCTGCGCTTCCTGGCGCGCGACCAGTCGCTGGCCCTGATCGCGGCGGCGGTCTTCCTGTCCTATCTCGCCCACGACTCGCTGCCGAGCCTGTTCGTCCTTTATACCGGCTACCGTTATCATTGGGACGCGCGCATGACCGGCGAGGTTCTCGCCGTCGTTGGCGTGATCCAGACCATTGTGGCCGCCGGACTCGTGCGCCAATCGGTGAAGCGATTTGGCGAATTGCCGACAGCCCTCGCGGGACTTGTCGGCGGCATTCTCGGCTTTCTCGGCTTCGCGCTCGCGCCGAATGGCCATGAATTCCTAATCGCCGTGCCGTTCGCCGCTCTATGGGGCCTTGCCGGCCCGGCTTTTCAGGCCATGGCGACGCGGCTTGCCAGGGTTGACGAGCAGGGGACGCTGCAAGGCGCCATCGCCTCGCTACGCGGCATTTCGGGTATGATCGGCCCGATCGCCTATACGCAGCTCCTCGCCTGGGAAATCGGCGGGGGGCGCAATCCCGGCGGCGGATACGCCATCGCGGCGCTGCTGCTGACGATCAGCCTCCTGTTCACGCTCGCGGCCGGACGGGCGCGGGTTCCGGCGCGCGACGCCGCCTGATCTTCCGCACGGCGGATTTCGCCTCCGCGATCCGCGCGCTTCAAGGGTAGCCGCCAGAAAAAGAAGCACGGATGCGCGGATCGCGCTCGGCTCGAGGACAAAGCTCCAGGGCCGCTTTCCTGCTTCGCCCGCGGGAGAAGGCGGCGCACGCGTCGCGCGCGGCCTGGTGTTTCGGTCGCACCCGGAATTACACGAAACAAAAAGGGCGGCCTTGCGGCC
>JAJXYV010000121.1:3494-5442 GCA_021780435.1 Pseudomonadota bacterium | reverse complement strand
TGGAGCGGGCGAAGGGATTCGAACCCTCGACCCCAACCTTGGCAAGGTTGTGCTCTACCCCTGAGCTACACCCGCATCCGTGGGACGACGCGGCGGCGTCGTGGGCGCTATATGCCGCAAAGCCTCCGACATTGCAACAGGGGGGCGCCGATCTTTTTCGCGATTTCGTCATGTGGCGAATAATCCCGACTTTCTCGCCGCCGCCCGCCGCGAATGGTTGCGAAAGCGCCGTCGAGCCGCCATTTTAGCGCGGAACGCGCCCCGGACGGCGCTTGAAATGAACGGACGAGCCATGCAGCCAATGGACCAGAAGACCCAATCCTCCCCGGCCGCCGGAGCGGACGTTCTCGACGTCTCCCTCCAGAGCTTTCGCGCCGAGGTCGTGGAAGAATCGATGCGCCGCCTGGTGCTCGTCGATTTCTGGGCGCCCTGGTGCGGGCCGTGCAAGCAGCTCGGGCCGGTTCTCGAAAAAATCGTCGCCGCCCGCAAGGGCCAGATCCGGCTGGCGAAAATGAATATCGACGATTATCCCCAGGTCGCCCAGCAAATGCGGATCCAATCGATCCCGGCGGTCGTGGCCTTCCATAACGGCCAGATGCTCGACGCCTTCATGGGCGCCCTGCCCGAAAGCGAGGTCAAGGCTTTTGTCGACCGCTGCATCGGCCCGGCGGCGGAGGATCCGGAGGCGCTCCTGGTCGAGGCCCAGGCCCTTCTGGAGGCTGGCGACATCGATTCGTCCGAAGCCGTCTTCGCCCGCATCCTCGGCGTCGAGCCGGAACATGCCGGCGCGCTCGCGGGTCTGGCGCGGGTGCAGATTGCGCGCGGCGCGCTCGACGAGGCGAAGGCGCTTCTTGAGGCCGTTCCCGCCAAACAGGCCAATGCGCCGGCGGTGGCGGCGGCGCGCGCCGAACTTGCCCTGAAGGAGCAGGCGGGATCGGTCGGCGATATGGCCTATCTTCTGGCCCGGGTCGAAAATGTTCCTACCGACCATCAGGCCCGCTATGACCTTGCCGTGGCGCTGAACGCCGGCGGGCGGCGCGACGCGGCGGCCCAGGAATTGCTCAACATCATCAAGCGCGAACGCGGCTGGAACGACGACGCGGCGCGCAAGCTGCTGTTGCAGCTGTTCGACAGCTGGGGTCCGCTCGATCCCGCGACGCGGGCGGCCCGACGGCAATTGTCGGCGCTGCTGTTTTCGTGATTGGATTGGCCATGCCGATGAACAAGACCTATGCGGGTCCGTCCGAGCTGCCGGAATCGATCCCGCTCTTTCCGCTGGCGGGCGCGATCCTGCTGCCGGGCGGGCAATTGCCGTTGAACATCTTCGAGCCGCGCTATCTCGCAATGTTCGACGAAGCCATGCGCGGCGACCGCATTATCGGCATGATCCAGCCGCTCGAAGGCGTCGACGCGCCCACGGACGACAGGCCGCCCCTGCGGTCCATCGGCGCCGCCGGCCGGATCACCCAATTGTCGGAAACCGGCGACGGGCGTTATTTCGTCATCCTGAGCGGCATTTCGCGCTTCCGCGTCCTGTCGGAAATCGATTCGGACAAGCCCTATCGCCAGGCCTGGGTGGATTTCAGCCCCTTCCCCGAGGATTTCATCGCCGGAGATTCGGTCCCGGCGAAACAGCGAACGGAGCTGAACAATGTCGCGTTCGACCTTGCCCAGGCGCTGCGGCTCGAAATCGCGCGCAATGACGTCGAATCCATGCCTGACGCGGACATGATCTCGGTTTTCGCGATGATCGGCCCCTTTGATCACGCCGAGAAGCAAGCCCTTCTCGAGGCGCCCGGCCTGCTTGCCCGCGCCGACCTGCTGCTCGCCCTCGGCGAAGTGGCGCTGTCGCGCGCCCTGAAGGGCGCGAAGCCTTTGCAATGAACTGGAACAAGCCATGAGCAATTCGCCAGACCGACTGCAAGACGCCGCCCCGAAATCCGCCGCC
>JAJXYV010000121.1:0-3394 GCA_021780435.1 Pseudomonadota bacterium | reverse complement strand
GCCGAAGCGGCCGGGGTCGACCCGCGCCTTCTCGAAATCCTCGTTTGCCCCCTGACCAAGACCACCCTGCGTTATGACCGCGAGCGAAACGAACTGGTTTCCCTCGCCGCCCATCTCGCCTTTCCGATCCGCGACGGCATTCCGATCATGTTGCCCGAAGAGGCGCGGCGGATTGACGAATGACGGCGCCGCGCCCCTGATTTGCATTTGAATTAGGCAGGCTCGGCCAGGAGCTGAATTCGATTTCAGCGTATGGCGAAGTCTTGTGCATTATGCACAAAAATGGCACAGGAGATTTCGCGCAATTATCGCGAATTCCTCACCTGGCCAGACCCATGAAACTCATCACCGCGATCATCAAGCCCTTCAAACTCGACGACGTCCGCGAAAAACTGCAAGAGCTTCATATCGACGGGATGACCGTGAGCGAAGCGAAGGGCTATGGCCGGCAGAAAGGCCATACGGAAATCTACCGCGGCGCCGAATATGTGGTGAGTTTTCTTCCCAAGCTGCGGATTGAGATCGTCGTCAGGGATGACCAGGTCGGGATCGCCGTGGAGGCGATCCGCGCCGCGACCAACACGGGTCATATCGGCGACGGCAAGATCTTCGTCAGCCCGATCGAGCGCGCCTGGAGAATCCGCACTGGCGAGAGCGACAACGACGCCCTGTGAGGCTTCGCCCGCCCGTCCTTTGCCCATTCCGGAACCCTGCGGATCACCCATGAAATTTTCTCGCGCCTCCCTCGGCCTCGCCGCCTCCTCCTGCCTTTTCGCCGCTCCCGCCCTCGCCGGACAAAGCCCGATCGATCCGGCCGACACGGCTTTCATGACCTTCGCAACCGCGCTGGTCCTGCTGATGACGATGCCGGGTCTGGCCTTGTTCTATGCCGGCATGGTGCGCAAGAAGAACATTCTTGCCACCATGGCCCAAAGCCTTGGGGCCACGGCGATCGTTTCCCTGCTTTGGCTTGCTCTCGGCTACAGCTTCGCCTTCCGCGGCGCGGGGCCGCTGATCGGCGACGCCTCCGCCGCCCTGTTGCGGGGAATCGGACTCGACACGGTCAGCGGCTGGGCCAAGACGATCCCGGAAATGCTGTTCTGCGCCTATCAGATGACCTTCGCCGTCATCACCTGCGCGCTGGTTGGCGGCGCCACGGCCGACCGCATGAAATTCTCGGCTTTCTTGCTGTTTTGCGTCCTGTGGCTGTTCATCGTCTATGTCCCGAGCGCCCACTGGGTCTGGGGCGGCGGCTTTCTCGCCCAATGGGGCCTGATCGATTTCGCCGGCGGCACGGTCGTTCATATCAACGCCGGCGTCGCCGGCCTGGTCGCCGCGCTGATGATCGGAACCCGCACCGGTTATCGCCGCGAAAATTTTTCGCCCTTCGACCTGTCCATGGCCTTCGCCGGCCTCGGCCTGCTCTGGGTCGGCTGGTTCGGCTTCAACGGCGGCTCCGCGCTCGGCGTGGGTTCGCGGGCGGTCTACGCCATTGTCGCGACCCATTTCGCCGCCTGCGCCGGCGCCCTCGTGTGGTCCGGGCTTGAATGGGTCCACAACGGCCGCCCCTCGGTTCTCGGCCTGATTTCGGGCGCGGTCGCAGGCCTTGGCACGATCACCCCGGCCTCAGGCTATGTCCTGCCCTGGCACGGCATGGTTATCGGCGCCCTCGCCGGCGGCGTCTGCTTCTGGACCTCGACCGTGATGAAGGCCAGACTGGGTTATGACGACACGCTGGACGTCTTCGGCGTCCATGGCGTCGGCGGCGTGCTCGGCACGCTTCTGGCCGGCGTTTTCGCCACGGCCTCGATCAGCGCGTCGGACGGACAGGCCGGCATTTCCGGCTTGATCGAAGGCAACGCCCATCAGTTGGCCGTGCAGGCGGCGGGCGTCGCCGTCGTCACGCTCTGGTGCGTCGTCGGCTCGGCCATTAGCCTGAAGATCGTCGATCTGCTGGTGGGCCTGCGCGTTGCGCCCGACGACGAGCGCCTCGGCCTCGACTTGGCGCTGCATGGCGAAGCGCTCCATCCGTAAGCTCTGCCCGGCTTGCTTGACGGAGCGCGAAAAACGCGTTCAACTCTGAACCATCCAGCCGCGACCTTGCGTCGCGGCTTTGTTTTATCGAGCGGGCCGCGCGTTTCTTTCAATGTCCAAGGCGATCACCGACTTTCTGGCAATCCTTGATCTTGAGAAGATCGAAGAGAATATGTACCGCGGCCGCAGCCCCCAGGTCGGCTGGCAGCGAGTTTTCGGCGGGCTTGTGATCGCCCAGGCCCTGATCGCCGCGCAGCGCACGGTCGAGAACGCGGTCGCCCATTCGCTCCACGCCTATTTCCTGCTCGGTGGCGATCCCGCCGCGCCGATCGTCTATCAGGTCGAGCGCCTGCGCGACGGCCGCAGCTTCGCGACGCGGCGATGCCAGGCGATCCAGCATGGCCGGATCATCTTCACGCTCGCCGCCTCGTTCCACAATGCCGAGGCCGAAAGCCTCGACCACGGTTTCGCGCCGCCCGACACGCCCGCGCCGGAGGATCTCCCCGACGAAACCGAATTCATGAAGCGTTTCGGCGAATTCATGCCCGAGCCCGTGCGCCGCTATTTCCAGCGCGAACGCCCCATCGAGATGCGGCCTGTCGAGCCGGGCCGCTATATCGCGCGAGGCATGGAATCCGAGCCGCTGCAAAAGGTGTGGGTCAAAACTTCGGCGCCTCTGCCCGATGACCCCTCGATCCATCGGGCCGCGCTGTCCTATCTTTCGGACATGACCTTGCTCGACACCGCCTTGATCGCCCACGGCAAGTCGGTGTTCCATCCCGATATCCAGGCCGCGAGCATCGATCACGCCCTGTGGCTGCACCGCCCCTTTCGCGCCGACGAATGGATGCTTTATGTGCAGGACAGCCCCAACGCCTCGGGCGGCTTGGGTTTCAGCCGCGGCGCCCTTTATTCGCGCAGCGGCGCGTTGATCGCCTCCGTCGCCCAGGAAGGGCTCATTCGCCTGAAACATGAGCCGAGCGCCAATTTCGCTCAATTGTGATTATTTCTTATGCATTTTTTCGCGTTTTTGACGCATGGCGCCTGATTTTTAGCGCTTTGCGGCCGACCCGCGCCCGGTTTGTGACAAATCAACTTTTTTCCATTGTTTTTCAATATATTGCGATCAGCCGTCTTCTGGCATGTTCCTTGTAAGTCCGGGCGAGCCGCGGGTCTAATGGCCGGGCGAACCCGCCTCGAACGCGAAATTCCTCAAAATTCGCGAGAAAAACAGGGAACATCGGATGAAGATCGTGATGGCTATTATCAAGCCGTTCAAGCTTGACGAGGTTCGCGACGCGCTGACGGCGGTCGGCGTTCACGGGCTGACGGTTACGGAAGTGAAGGGCTATGGCCGGCA